>NZ_JBEPOO010000001.1:1519272-1823127 GCF_040546815.1 Devosia sp. 2618 | reverse complement strand
ACGATAGTTTCCAAGTTCGCAATAGCGCCCCAGCACCGCGTCGCGCCCCTCTTTCAGCTCGGAATAGGTGCGGGCAAGATCCAGAATGCGTTTGTTCGACAGCAGGATGGTGGCGAGCGTGAACTCGGCGACGGGTATGGCGTTTTGGCTAGTGCAACTGCTGACTGCGATGGTGTCGCTGAGACCTCCATCCGGTAACAGCGACTTTACGGTGCCGCCGGAATGCGCGATCAGGCCAAGATTGGGCAGGGCTGCCAGAGTGGTGCCAAGTATCTTGGGCGTCGGCCAGCCGGTGATAAGCACCCGCACGTCGGACGGGGAGATGCCCATTGCATTGAGTTCTCCCAGAAAATCGGGACGAGACAGGTCGATGGGCCGGGCCAAAACCAACTCGCCCAGCGCGGCCTCTTCTGCGGACCCGAATACCTGCCGGCGATAAGTGTCGTCAAAAGCCATCAGGGCTACGGGCAGGTTTGTGTCAGAGTGCATGGTCTAATGCCTCCCGCGCTCGTGCAAGGGCGGCATCAAGGTCAGGTCGTTCTGCCAGTCGTTCCCGCGCATCGGCGCCTTTCGCGGCGAAGACGAGTGTGAAGTAGTCGACGTTGCCGGGTTCGATAGTGCCCAGCAATTGCGGCACGGCCCCGCGACGGTGAATCAGGTTGGTGTTGGGCAGGGCGTAAAAAATCTGCTGCTGCCGCAGTCCTGTAGGATCTTCGACGCTGCTAAGACCGTCGTCGGTTTCGATACAGTTCTGGCCAAGCTGCGGCATAATTGAGTTGCCGCCCAGTTCGTCCGATATGGCGACGGCAAAGCCGCCCTCACGGGTCATCAGCTTGCGACCGGTTTCAATCCGGTGTGCTCTCAGATGCCAGCGTCCGAGGGGAGCAAGCCACGTGGTGATGCGCACGTCATCAAAGGGCTCCCACTGGCAGAGCAGGCCGTCATCGAAGGTCTGTTGCGCGGTAACCCGCTCGCGGACGCGGAAGTGCTGGCCGTCATCGGACAGCGCCAGCATGGAATCGACGGATGCCTGTTCCAACACTTCCGTGTTCTCTACAGAGAAGCCGAAAGCCGAGGAATAGGCGAACTTGGCGTATTTTTCGATGCATTTGGGAAAGCCGATATTGGTCTGACCGCTGGAAAGCGCCCAGGCGTGGCTATCGTCGCGCGTAACGATCATCATGGGGTGCTTTTGCACGCGATGGGTCGTGCCAGCATCTGCTTCTATTTCCTCGGCCTGCCAGAATGGGTGATCGTCGGGCAGTGCCAATGGCAGGAAGACCTTAGTCGCCCAATAGGGCGATGCTGCAGAATTGTAGCTCTCGGCCATGATCAGGTTTGGATAGCCGTAGCCGACGGACAGAACGCCATCGCGATCAAAGATCGGGCGGTTCTGCCACCAGCGCAGATGGGACAACCACAGGTTCTTGATCCGGCCCCAAGGCAGGGCCTCCACTCCGGCATAGGCCAGCGCGCCCCAGAATGCGCCTTGGGCAAAGCGATAGTTCATTGACCGCCCAAATGGGATCGCTCCGCCATCGCGGGCGAACCAGAGTTCGAAATCGGCTGCAAATTCGCGGGCACGTTCGCGCCAGGTGTCCAGCATTGGTGCAGTCGTGGGTGTCGGGTGGGCGGATAGCAACAGGCCATAGTAGTGCAGGGCGAACGACACGTAGTAGTCGAGCTGCGGACGGTTGCCGTCCGAATACCAACCATCGCCGCGCCAGAAGCTCTCGATGGCCGCCAACGAATCCGTGTCAGCGGAGGCGCTTGGCGTTCGGCCATGAACCTCCGACGCCCTGTTCACGATCAGCCGAAAGAAGTGCCAGTTATTTGGCGGAATGGCGCGTTCATTGATGTTGGAAAGCCAGGTGAGCAGGCGCTCCTTAGCCTCAGGCTGCAAGGCTGCAAAACCAGATGGGTTGGCGATCAGTCCATAGGCAATCGCCGCCATTTCGACGAAGCGCTGGTCGTTGTTGTCGAAATTGCCGCCCCAGTATTCCGGGTTATTTGGATCGGTGCCGGCAGCCAGCCCGGCATTGATCCGACTCCAGTCGACTGCTGCGCCACCTTCCGCCAAAGGAACTAGGCCCCAGAGGCGACGGGAAAAGCCTTCGAGTTCGGCGCCCGACGTCTTGTAGAGCACGCCATGGCCACCGAGTTTGACGCGGGCGCCGCCGGGACTGACATAGGCCTCAAGCGGACGCACCAGATCGCCGAGCAAGCGGGCTGCGTCTTCCCGTGTGCGCAATGGGTTTTGTGCGAATGAATCCAAAATCACGGCTTATGCTCCCTGGAGCGATAGTGTGTCTGCGTAGTGGCAGGCAACGCGGCGATCACCGACCTGGGTCAATGCTGGCGTCTTGCTGGAGCAGAGTGCGGTGGCGTATGGGCAGCGGGGGTGGAAGTGGCATCCCGAAGGCGCATTCATGGCGTCCGGCACTTCGCCTCGTGCCAGCGGTGTGCCTTTGGAACGACCTCGTGTGGGGTCCGCCTGCGGCACGGCGGAAAGCAGCGTCTCGGTATAGGGATGCAGCGGCCTAACGTAGAGCTCGGCAGCGGGTGCCTCTTCGACGAGACGCCCGAGATACATAACGCCAACGCGGTCCGAGACATGGCGGATAACACTCAAGTCATGGCTGATGAACAACATGGTAAGCTGTCGCTCCGATTTGAGGTCTGACAGCAGATTTAGCACCTGCGCCCGCACCGACACGTCGAGGGCGGACACGGCTTCGTCGGCAACCACCAGCTCCGGGTTGAGGATCATCGCCCGGGCGATGACGATGCGCTGGCGCTGACCACCCGAGAAGGCATGCGGATAGCGCTCGCCCGCCGATGGAGACAGCCCCACACCACACAGGGCGGCGTTGACGCGATCGCGGATCTCGCCCTGGTCGCGCAAACCGGACTGGATCAAGGGATCGGCTAGAATGCGGAACACCGAAAAGCGTGGGTTAAGTGCGCCAAAGGGATCCTGGAAAATAAAGCGCACGCGGGTCCAGAAGGCGCGATTGGCATTGCGATCCTTCTTCCATGGCGTGGCATTGGCACCATCAAAGGCGATTTGGCCGGCACTCGGGGCAGCTATACCCAGGACGGCGCGGGCCAGAGTCGACTTTCCACAACCGCTTTCGCCAACGATGCCGTAGGTTTCGCCACGCCGCACCGTCAGGCTGACACCATCAAGTGCTTTCAGCGGGATTGGCGCGCTGCCGAAACGGCCAGAGCGGACATGATAGGTCTTTGAGAGATCACGCAGCTCCAGAAGAGCTGCGCCCGGTGCGATGGCTTCGCGTTGCAGCTCTAATGCCGGTTCGTCATCAAATGCGAGTTGCCCGGCATTGTGGCACCGCACCATGCCTTTGCCTTTTTGGCTTGGTTCTAGTTGTGGCGGGATGCGGTCGCACAGTCCCGGTGTGGCAATGGGACAGCGGGGATGTAGCGCACAGCCGGCCGGCCGGCGATCAGCAGCTGGAACGACGCCTGGCACCGAGGGCAGATGGCGCCGGCCTGCTGGCGGGTGCAGGCTCGGAATGGCCTTGAGCAAGCCCTGGGTATAGGGGTGCTGCGGCGCAGCGAAGATTTCCTCGACCGATCCGCTCTCAACGGTCTCGCCGGCATAGACTACCGTGACTTCGTCAGCGATCTGGGCGACGACGCCGAGATCATGGGTGACAAAAACCAGCGCCATGTCGCGTTCTTCGCGCAGCTTGGACAGCAGGTCGAGGACCTGGGCCTGCATGGTCACATCGAGCGCGGTGGTCGGTTCGTCGGCAACCAGCAGGCTTGGTTCGCTGGCAAGGGCGACCGCAATCATGGCGCGCTGCAACTGGCCACCGGACAGTTCGAACGGGTAGCTCTTCATCCGTCGCGAAGGGTTAGGGATGCCGACCTCATCCAGACCGGCAATCGCGCGCTCTTCAGCCTCCTTGCGGGAACATGCCTTGGTATTGCGGATCATTTCGACCAAGTGGTCGCCAATCGAGTGAACCGGGCTGAACGCCGCCATCGGTTCCTGAAAGATCATCGAGATTTCCGCGCCACGCAGGCGACGGAACGTCTTGCTGGATTGATCGAGGCCAACAAGCTGCTGGGGCACTGCGCCGTTGGTGCCATGGTAGAGGATAGAGCCGCTCAGATGCGCGGCGCTGGGCAACAGGCCGAGCAGTGCTCGCGCCATGATCGACTTTCCGCTGCCACTTTCACCCACCACGCAATGCGTTGTTCCGCGCGATACACGCAGGGACATATCATGCAGCGCCTGCACGGTACCGCGGTCGGTGTCGAACGAGAGTTGCAGATTGCTGACCTCGAGCGCGAGGCTCTCGGCAAGCGCGGCTTTATTTGTATGGATCTGCAGCATCGCGGAGCCCGTCCCCTAGAAAGTTCATTGCGAGAATGGCGATCACGGTCACGACGCCAGAGGCAAATAGCCAAGGCGCGGTGGCGATCGAGCGAATATTTTGGGCTTCCTGCATCAGCACGCCCCAGGACACGAAGGGTGGACGCAGCCCAAGACCCAGAAAGCTCAGCGCAGTTTCTGCAAGGATCATGCCGGGGACCGCGAGGGTGGCGGCGGCGATGATGTGGCTGGCAAAGGACGGTGCCATGTGGCGCAGGATGATCCCGACGTCGCTGCCGCCATCCAATCGTGCAGAGAGTACAAAATCTTCCGAACGCATCGCCATGAAGCGGCCACGCACTACACGCGCCAGTTCGGTCCACCCCACGATGGCAAGGATCAGTGTCAGGATGAAGTAAACGAGCAGGGGTGACCAAGTCGGTGGAACCGCCGCTGCCAGTCCGAGGAAAAGTGGAATGGTCGGGATAGCGCGGATGAACTCGATGCTGCGCTGGATGGCAACGTCCCACCAGCCCCCCAGATAGCCCGATAGGCCACCCAGCAGGATGCCGAGAAAGAGGCTGATGCCGACGCCGATCAGGCCAATGCTTAGCGAAATGCGGGTTCCATAGATCAGGCGCGAGAGCACGTCTCGTCCCAGACGATCGGAGCCGATCAGGAACATCGGCTCTGCCCGATCGACGGGCCCAATCAGATGGTGCCGCATCGGGATCAGGCCAGCCAGCATGTAAGGATCTGATTCAACGAACAGGGTGACCGGCACAATGGATGCGTCGTCGGTCCCAGCCACAAAGCTGCGGCTCATGGTGTCGAGGTTCAGTTCGGACTCATATTTGCGGACATGCAGCCCCCATTGCCGATCGCCGGCGTCATTGACCCAGGTCAGCGACAGGGCCTGTGGTGGTGCGAACCCATAGTTCCGGAAGAGCTGTGCATCGCTATAGGGCGCTACAAACTCGGCAAATATCGAGATCAGATAGAGCAGGATTACAATCGCTCCGCCGAGAACGGCGAGGCGGTTTCTGCGGAAGCGCCGCCACATCAGAACCCATGGGCCATCGCTACGCGTTTGCACGTCATCAATGGGGGCGGTGGTGCCCACGGCTTGTGCGCCAAGTGAGGGGTTTTGCATGTTGGACTCCGCTCAAGCCAGCCGGATGCGGGGGTCGGCCGCAGCAAGGATGATGTCTGAAATGAAGGTGCCGACGATGGTGAGAGCAGCCATCAGCAGCACGAAGGCGCCGGCGAGATACATGTCCTGAGCCATCAGGGCGCGTAGCAGCATCGGCCCCGAGGTCGGCAGGTTGAACACCACCGAGACAATGATCGAAGACGATATGAGGCTCGGCAGGATATAGCCGATGGTCGAGATCAGCGGATTGAAAGCGATGCGAACGGGATATTTGAGCAGCAGCCGCCATTCCGAAAGCCCGCGCAGGCGCGCGAAATCGACATAGGGTTTTTTAAGTTCATCGATCAGATTGGCCCGCATAACGCGGATCAGATAGGCCATGCCGCCGGTCGCGATGACGAAGATTGGCGCCCAGGCGTGCGACAGGAAATCGGCGATCTTGGCCAGCGACCACGGCGCGTCGGAATAGGTTTCCGAGAACAGGCCGCCGAGCAAATGGCCGGTGGTGACGAAGGTGAAATACATGATCAGCAGGCCCAACAGGAAGTTGGGAATAGCCAGCCCGAGAAAGCCAAGGATCGTGAAGGCATAGTCGCCAACCGAATAGAGGCGCACAGCCGAGTAGATCCCAATGGGCACCGCGATGCCCCACATCAGGACGACGGCCAGACCCTCGACCAGAAGCGAATTTCCAAGGCGTGAGGCGATAAGTTCAGACACCGGGCGCTTGAGCTCAAAGCTATAGCCAAAGTCGCCGTGTACAATGCCCCAGATCCAGCCCGCATATTGGTTCACGAAGGGCTGATCGAGCCGATAGAGCTCGCGGAGACGGTCGGCGAACTCGGCGCTGCCGCCCGAACCCTGGTTCTCCGCAAGCATGGTCGAGAGGTAGTCGCCAGCCGGAAGCTGGATGATGGCAAAGAGCACAATTGAGGTCGCAAAGAGCACGAGGATCATGCCCAACAAGCGGCTCAGAATGAATCGGAGCATCGGTTAAGTCCTTCCGGCTGGCGGAGTTTTAGTTCTCGTCGATGTAGAATTGTTCGACAGCAGCCGGGCCCGGGGTTGGGTATGGCCAGGCGTTGGGCATGTTGGCTGGCACGTTGTGGAAGTTCGTCTTCTTGACGAAGTACGTGTCAGGGGCGGTCGTCACGCCGATAACCGGGAACATGTCGCGGTTGATCGCGAGGATCTGCCGGTAAAGGTCTTTCTGGCGGTCCGCATCGCTGGTCTGGAGTAATTCGCGATAGAGTTCGAACTGCTGCTTGACCTCGGCTGGCGGCTCGATGGCGCCTTCGCTGTTTGGATCAGCAAAGTAGCGCGCATAGGGCATACCAAACGAAGAAGCCTGGGTCGAAACCGGCACGTAGAACTCAGGACGGAACAGCGAGCCAATGCCGCCATCGCCGCTCCAGACGAACGCGTCATAGTCGGAAGCAACCCAGCGGCTGACAAACAGGGTGCGCTCGATGACATTCATGCGGGCGTCGACGCCGATTGCCTTCCAGTCCTCAATGACGAGGCCAAGGGTATCCAGCCAGTCGGCATAAACACCATCCACCACATTGACCTGGAAGGTGAGCGGGCTGCCGTCGGCCAGAAGACGTGTGCCATTGCCGTCGCGTTTATCCAGGCCGATTTCGTCGAGCAGAGCGTTTGCAGCGTCCGCGTCAAAGTCGGTGAACTGGGTCGCCATGACTTCGTCGTAGAATGGATCGGCTTCGCGGGGCGCGATCTGGTGCGGTTGGGCCTGACCAAAAAACACCACATCATTGATGCGCTGGCGGTCGATGCCTAACGACAAGGCCTGGCGGAACGACTTGTTCGAGAATACCGCCTGCAGGTCTGGATTGCTGCTGGTGGTGTTGAACGACAGCATGGTGGACGCGCTGATGGTCTCAAGCGCTGGCAGGAGCTCGAACTTGCCACCTTCACGGTTTTCCGCAAACACGGCGCGGTTCGACAGCGAAGCGATGTGACGGTTCTGCAGGTCGATATTGCCGGCGACGGCCTTGAGGACGATCTCGTCCGGCGTTTCGTTGACCGACATGTAGAGCCGATCGATATACGGGAGCTGGTTACCCTCGGTATCGACCTTGAAGTAGTAGGGGTTGCGAATCATCGTCACTTCGGACTGGCCGCCGACATAGGCCTTCTCGAAAATCCAGGCCAGGATCGACGGCTTTTCAGCATTGGCCCAACGCTCAGTGCCATACATCTGGCCGCACTTGGACAGCATCGCCTCTCCCCAAGAACCCATCTTCAGATCGGTGAGCGTGGCATCGATATTGGCGTTGTGCGCGGGATGATACTGGCCGCAATAGGCTTGAGGGTAAGTGACGAGGAAATTGCCTTCCACGCCAGCCAGTTGTTGCAGGAACAGGCCCTGAGGCTTCTCGAAGGCAATGGTCAGGGTCTGGTCATCGATGACCTCGGCCTTGGCAGGGTTGCTCTGGGGAAAGATGGTGTCTGGCTTGGAGCCGACAAAGCCGGGATCATAGATGATGTCGTTGACCACCCACGCAACGTCTGCCGCCGTAAATGGAGTGCCGTCAGACCATTTCATGCCCTTGCGAAGCTTGAAGGTGAAGGTCTTGCCGTCGTCGCTGGCGGTAGCCTCGCTTGCCACGTTCGGCACGGCGCTGTCCCAGGCCAGGTTCCAGCGCAGCAGGCCATCATAGGCGACCGTGCGCATGAAATAGGCGGCATCGCCTGACTTTAGCAGGCCGGAGCGCCATGTGCCGCCATACTGTCCGACATTCTCATATGGGGTGATGGTGAGCGGCTCGGCTGGCAGACGGTCGGCCACTGCTGGCAGCGTGCCCTTGCTGACCAGTTCGTCTAGAATCGGTGCTTGCTTGAAATCTGCGGCGACTGCGGGCGATGCGAGCGCCGCGAGCACAGCCAGACTGGCGAGTGTTCTCTTTTGGATCACTGTTCCCTCCTCCTAAAGGTGAGGGGACCTTGCGTGATTTCTGCAATTTACGCAAACTGCAAATTGCAGAAAGTACGCAAACTTTGGTCGTAATCTGAGCAAGTAGCGTCGTTCAGTCCAGCGCGCGCTCGATTGCGTCCTTGGTCACGCGTTCCAGGTAGTCTAGCAGCAGGTGGGCGTTTTGGGCCGCTTCGTCTCCGTCTCCGTCGCTGATGGCGCGCAGTACTTTGCAATGGAGTCCGGCTGCGTCAGCAAAAGAGTCAGAGGCAGTAATGAAGGAGTACCAGAACCGACGGGACATGGTGTGCACTTGGCTGATGGTCTTGATCAGCATGGCATTTTTGGTCGCTTCCGCCTCGATCTCATGCGTCGCGCGGTTGATGCCGAAATATTTGTCTCGATCATCGCGGTCCACGGCGGCTTCCAGCTCATTGGCCAGAAGGCGCATTCTCTCGCGCTGGTCGGGTGTGGCGCGGCGTGCGGCGAGGCGCACCATAATGTCTTCGAGTGGGCGGCGCACTTCGAGCAGTTCGAGCTGTTGGCGAAGATTGATTGTCGTCACCAGCGCGCCGCGGCGTGGATGAATTTCAACGAACCCTTCCAGTTTGAGGCGTTGGAGCGCCTCGCGAATCGGGGTGCGGCCGCAGTTCAGTTCTTCGCGGAGTTCGTTTTCCGAGATCATCGAGCCTGGGCGCAGGCGGCCGGTCACAATGAGGTTTTGGATAGCGACATAGGCAGTGTCTGAGATCAGTTCAGGCGCCGCTGCCCGTGTTTCGCTGTCCGTCATGTGTCGCGCTCTGTCCTTGTTCTGGGGCGACACCATAGCGTTTGACACGCTTGCAGACAATTGGTAGGCATCTCGTCGATATCTGACATATCAGATGTATATGAGTGCGGGGAGGTACTTGTAATGGCGGTTGAGGCGATGGATCGGCGCGACGTCGCGCAGCTCAAAGCTGACGTCCTGATCATTGGTGGGGGCGCCTCCGGGGTTGCTGCCGCCGTGACAGCAGCGCGCAATGGCCTCTCTGTTATTCTTCTGGAACGCTATGGGTTCTGTGGGGGCGGTGCAGTTGCTGGGTTATCCGGCACAGTGTGCGGCCTTTATGCTGCAAGCGACGGCGACAAACCTCCCGAACAGGTGGTGTTTGGCTTTGCTGCCGAGTTCGTGGATGCGCTTGCCGCGCGCGGCGGGCTGACTGATCCAGTGCGCTACGGCAAGACTTTCACCCGTGTGCATGATCCGCTGGTCTGGCGCGAAACGGCTGATGCCATATTGGCCCAGGCCGGCGTTACCGTGATTTATCACGCAGTTGCGACGCAGGTTTTGTTGGACGGCGGCGAGGCAATCGCGGGCGTTATTGCTTGGTCAAAGCAAGGGCCGCTCGACATTCGTGCCGCTATCACAATCGACGCATCGGGCGACGCAGACGTTGTCGCCATGGCTGGTTTGCCAAATTTCATTGGCGATCAGGGCAGGGTGCAGAACCCCACCATGATCTTCCGCCTTGGAGGCGTCGATGTTGCACAGTTTGCGGCTGCCTATGGTGCGGATACCATCATGCCGCCCAGTGTCAGCGCCCTGATCGGTGAAGCCAACGCCTCCGGGCGGTTCAAATTGCCTCGTGCCAAGATCTGGTTGTTCACTACGACCCGACCGAACGAGTTGTTGTGCAACTGCACCCGCATTACCGGCGCCGATGGGCGAGAGCTCAACACGTTGTTCTATGCTGATTTCACCGAGGCCGAGATCGAAGGCCGGCGTCAGATGCGCGAGTATGCGCGCTTCTTTGCCGAGGCGCTGCCGGGCTGCGCCAATGCCTTTGTCAACGACAGCGGTGTGCAAGTTGGCGTCCGCCAGACACGGCAGGTCAAAGGCGTGTCCAAACTGGCCAATGGCGACATTCTTTCTGGTCGTAAATTTGCTGATGGTATCGCGCGCTCGCCGTGGCCGATCGAACTGCACTCCGGCAGCAAGCCACGCGTCGAGTGGTTGCTCGATGATGTATATGAAATTCCCTATGGCTGCTTTGTGCCGACGCGCGGCGAAAACCTGCTGGTCGCCGGTCGCTGTCTCTCGGCCGAACATGAGGCCGTGGCCTCGGCCCGCGTGACGGCGCAGTGCTTCGGCTATGGCCACGCCATCGGTCATGCCGCAACGCTAGCCGTGCGCGAAGGTCTAGCTCCACGAGCCATTGACGGCCGCGATTTGCGCCTTGTGCTCAATCGCGATGGCGCGAGGCTCGGTTGATGGCCGACGCACCGCACGTTCTTGTCGCCGATAGCGCCGGTTGCCGACTGATCACCATCAATCGGCCTGAGCGTCGCAATGCTCTGGGCACGGCAACCATGCAGCAGATTGGTGTGTCGTTAGCTGAGGCGCAGTCCGACACCGATATACAAGTCGTTGTCTTGACGGGCACTGCGCCCGCATTCTGCGCCGGTAGCGATCTCAAAGAATTGGCCGGGCTATCGGTCGCCGAAATGTGCGAGCATGAGGCGGCGACTGCGGCGGTTGCGCGCTCGATTGGTAAGCTTGACATGCCGGTTATCGCGGCCGTTGAAGGCTATGCTTTGGGCGGGGGCTGTATTCTGGCCCTGTCATGCGATCTCGTGGTCAGTGCTCGCAATGTGCGTTGGGCCATGCCCGAAGTTGCCAATGGCTGGCTGCCGCCGTGGGGCCTCGAAGCGCTCGTGGCGCGAGTAGGGCTTGTCGCCGCACGGAGTATGACCTGGGGTGCGTTCGACTGCGACGGGATGGAAGCACTTCGTCTCGGGCTGGCCGACCATCTGAGTGAACCTGGCGAAGCGCTGTCGACTGCGCTTGCGATTGCAGCGCGCCTCGCAGCGCTACCGCCACACGCCGTGTCCTCCACCAAGACATTTTTCCGCAGCCTGCGTCAGGATGCCGAACGGCTCGACGCTGCTGCTTCCCTTCAGTTTTCTCGCGACGCTGGTTCACCCGCTGCTCAGGCGGTGCTGGCGCGATTTGCAGGTAGATCATGAGCAAAATCGTTTCCGCCCGCGACGCTGTCGCCTCCATTCCAGACGGCGCGACCGTTGCCAGCGCCGGGGTCATCGGCTGGGTGACGCCAGACGCCGTGCTCAAAGCTTTGGGCGACCGCTTCGTCGACACAGCGTCGCCGCGCGATCTGACATTCTATTTCCCATGCGGGACCGGCGATGCCATGGGCATTCGCGGCATGGATCACGTGGCCCGCGAAGGCCTGATGAAGCGCATCGTATCAGGCTCCTACATCAACCCGGTTGACCCGGCGACGGGCAAGCGTCCTGAATTGATGCGGCTGGTACGCGAGAACCGCATCGAGGCCTATTCCTGGCCCATTGGCGCGACAATGCACTGGCTGCGCGAAGTAGCGCGCAAGAGCCCCGGTTATATTACGGCGGTTGGCGTAGGTACCTATGCCGATCCGCGCCACGGTGGCGGCAAGTTCACCAGCAAGGCGCAGGACGACCTGATCAAGCTGATCCAGCTCGAGGGCAAAGATTACCTGTTCTATCCCTCGTGGCCGATCGATGTAGCGATCATTCGGGCGTCGAGCGCCGATCGACATGGCAATCTGTCGTGGGAAGACGAGCCGTTGACGACGTCCAATCTTGCACTGGCCATCGCGGCCAAAGCCAGCGGCGGCAAGGTAATCGCACAGGTTCGCCGGATCGTCGACGGACGTCCCGCGTCGCAAGTCCGCGTACCCGGTCTCTTCGTCGACAGCATCGTCGTCGATCCCGACATGATGATGACCACCGATACGCCCTATGAGCCCGCCTATTTCTCGGGCCGCCGCATGCCACTGAGTGATCTGCCATTTCCGCAAATGTCGCTCGACAAGATCATCGCCCGCCGCGTTGCCGAGGAAGTTCGCCGCGGCGAACTGGCGATCTATGGCTTCGGCGCCGCGACCGACGTGCCGTTGGTGATGGCAGAGCAGGGACTATTCGACGGCGACGCTATGGCTGACTATCCTGCCACCACCGAACATGGGGCGTATGGCGGTATCGTCATGCCTGGCTGGCAGTTCTCCGCCAACATCAATCCCGACGCGATCCTTGACGGTGTGTCCCAGTTCGATGTGATCGATGGTGGCCTGTGCAAGTTCGCGGCCCTGTCGTTCGCTCAGTTCGATGCGCGCGGCGTCGTGAACGTCTCCAAGTTCGGCGCAGCAAATCCCGGGGCCGGCGGCTTTATCGATATTGCCCAGAATGCCGAGCGGCTGGTGTTTGCGGGCACTTTCACAACCAATGGCCTCAAGGCTGACCACGGCCCCCACGGGCTGAGCATTCAGACCGAGGGCAAGGTGCGCAAATTCGTCAACACGGCTGACTCCATCACATACGATGTTGCCGCTGGAGTGCGCGAGCGCGGGCAGTCGGCCAAGATCGTCACAGAGCGTGCGGTGTTTGAAGTGACCGGCGACGGGCTGGTGCTGACAGAGATAGCGCCGGGCGTCGACCTGCGCCGTGACATCCTCGATCTGATGGATTTTGCACCCGCTCGCATTGCCGACCCGCTGCCGCTGATGGCGCAGCAGCATTTCGAAAGCCCAGAACTTGCAATCGCTGAAGCGGTCTAGGAGGAAATATGACCTATCGCCACTCTTCTGAACTTCCCCCTGCTGCTATGACCGCCTTGCGTAAGGGCTGCGTCCTGCCTGCGCATCCCCTGGTGCTGAACAGCGCGCGTGAACTCGACAAAGTCCGGCAGCGCGCCATTGCCCGCTACTATGCCGATGCTGGCGCGGGTGGCCTCGCCATCGGCGTGCACACAACCCAGTTCGCCATCCGCGATGTGGGGTTATACGAGCCTGTGCTTGAGCTGGCCGCAGAAACCATGCGCAGCTGGGGCGGGCCGGACAAGTTGCTGATTGCCGGTGTAACGGGCCGCACTGAACAGGCGAAAAAGGAAGCCGAAACCGCTCGCGGCCTGGGCTATCACGCCATGCTACTCAATCTGGCGCGGTTCCGTGGTGCCAGCGAAGATGAAATCCTCGAGCATTGCCGCCGCCTAACCCAGGAAATGCCGGTCATCGGTTTTGCCCTTTTGCCGGCCGTTGGTGGCTTCCATCTCAGCTACGACTTCTGGCGCCGGTTTGCGCAACTGGAAAACGTCATTGCGATAAAAATGGCGCCATTCGATCGCTACCGGACGCTCGACATCGTTCGCGCTGTCTACGACGCCGGAGCCGAGGACCGGATCACGCTCTATACCGGCAATGACGACCATATCGGCCTCGACCTGATGGTGCCTTTCGTCGTGCGTTCGGCAGATGGCAGCTCCGAACGCCGGGCCCGTATTCGCGGCGGTCTTCTTGGGCATTGGAGCGTCTGGGTCCGTCCGGCAGTCGAAATGCTGGATCGCATTCACGCTGTCCCAGATGGTGCAGATATCCCGGAAGATATTCTGGCGCTGGACTCCATCATCACCGATTGCAATGGCGCGATCTATGACGCTCACAACAACCTCAAAGGCTGCATTCCGGGCTGCCTCGATGTGTTGCGCCGGCAGGGCTTGGTGGAGGGCACCTGGTGTCTCGACCCCAATGAAGTGTTGAGCCCAGGCCAGGCCGAGGCCATCGACCGGGTCCATGCCCAGTATCCCGAAATGAATGACGACGCCTTCGTCGCCAACAATCTCAATCGCTGGCTTTCCGAACGTGGGCAGGACCTGCCCCTGGTCGCCTGAGCCATACCGTATCGACAAGGACTTGCTATGACCCGCCCATCCGTTCCCGAAATCCTGACCGCATCCAACCTTCCGGATTATTTCGTAGACGTTGATCACCTAGAGGACTTCATGTCCGTGCCTACGCAGGGCGTGATTGACGACCTCAATGCGCTCGATGGCGACATTATGATCCTTGGCGTCGGCGGCAAGATCGGCGTCACCATGGCCCGCATGGCCAAAAAGGCTGCACCGCACAAGCGCATCATCGGTGTATCGCGCTTTTCCGAGGAAGGTCTGCAGGAGCGTCTCAATAGTTGGGGCATTGAAACCATCGCCTGTGACCTGCTGGATCGCGACGCCGTCAATGCGCTGCCCAAAGTCGCCAATGTTATCTACATGGCCGGCCTCAAGTTCGATTATCGCGGTCGGGAAGATTTCCTCTGGGCGATGAACACTATCGCGCCTCAGATCACCGCCGAGGCGTTCAAGGACTCCCGGATTGTTTCGTTCTCGACCATCCACGTCTATCCCTGGTCGAACCCGCTGCATGGCGGCGTAACCGAGCGCGACCTGCCGATGGCACGTCCGGGCGAGTACGCCAACTCCGTCGTGGGCCGCGAACGGACCTTTGAGCACTTCTCCAAAAAGCATGGCACGCCGGGCCGTATCATGCGCTTCGTTTACGCCATTGATCCGCGCTATGGCGTGATGCAGGAAGTCGCGAGCTGGGTGCTGGCAGGGCAGCCGGTGCCGCTGGCTACCAGCCATGCCAACGTCATGTGGCAGGGCGATGCCAATGCGCAATTCCTGCGCATGCTCGGCCAGTGCGAAAGCCCGGCATCGCCGATCAATGTCGGCGGTCCTGAAGCGCTCAGCATCCGATATCTTGCCAATCGGTTCGGTCAGGAATTCGGCCTCGAGCCAAAGTTCGCAAACGAGGAGGCCGAGAACTGCCTGCTGGTCAATTGCGACAAGGCCAACGGCATTTTCGGTAACCCAGTTGTTTCGATTGATCCAATGATCCGCTGGGTGGCCGAGTGGGTGAAGTCCGGCAAGCCCACCCACGGCAAGCCCTCCAAGTTCCAAGTCCGCTCCGGCGAGTTCTAGGAGATCTGTTCATGCCCAGCGTCATGCGAGGCTATCTCTATGCCGTCCTTGCACATGTCGGTTTTGTCGTTTTGTGGCAGATCGCGGTCACGGTTGGCCGTGTGCCATCCTACATCATGCCTGGTCCGATCGAGACCTTCATGGCGCTGGGTGAACCCTCCTATAACTGGCTCAAGCACCTCTGGGTGACGGCGGCGGAAATCTTTGGCGGCTATGCCATCGCCGTGGTGGTCGGCGTTGCGTTGGCCGTGTTGTTTGTCTGGATTCCCGTGCTCAATGCGGCCCTGATGCCCTTGCTGATCACGCTTAACATGGTGCCCAAAGTTGCCATGGCGCCGCTGTTCATCATCTGGTTCAGCTACGGCATTTTCCCGAACATGCTAATCGCCTTCACCATCTGCTTCTTCCCCATAGTGCTCACCACCTATCGGGGCCTTGTTGAGGTGGAGCCTGACCTGCTGAACCTGGTGAAATCGCTGAAGGGTAATCGTTGGCAGATCTTCAGCAAGATCCAGCTACCGGGTTCGCTGCCATTCCTGTTCTCGGGAATGAAGGTGGCAGCGGTGCTCGCGGTCGCAGGTGCTGTGGTGGGCGAGTTCATCGCCTCCGATAGCGGGCTTGGCTACTTCCTGCTGGTGCAACAGAACGCGCTCAACACCTCAGCCATGATGATGGCGCTGCTGCTGATCACAGGCCTCGGGGTGTTGCTCTATGGCGCTGTGGCGGCCCTCGAATACGTCTTCGTTACCCGCAAGGGAATTGCGCCATGACCAATCCTGCAACATCAAAGCCTTTCATTCGGCTCGAAGGCGTCAGCAAGACTTATAGGTTCGGCGGCAAAGAGTTTCTGGCGGTCTCTGATGTGACCATGGATATCCAGGAAGGCGAACTCGTCGCTCTGGTAGGCCCATCGGGTTGCGGCAAATCCACCTTGCTCAAGGTTTTAGCGGGGCTGCATGGGTTTGATGCCGGCACTGTCCAGATTGGGAATGATCTCTCGCCATTCACACCCGGCCGCGACATCGGCATGGTGTTTCAGCAGGCCTTGCTGCTGAAGTGGCGCACCATTCTCGACAATGTGCTGCTGCCAGCCGAAATCCTAGGCTTGCCCATGGCGGCCAGTCGCGAGCGGGCGAGGGGCCTGCTGGACATGGTGGGTCTCGGCAAGTTTGGTGACGCCTATCCGTCCCAACTGTCCGGTGGCATGCAGCAGCGCGCTTCGATCGCCCGGTCTCTCGTCCACGATCCCAAACTGATCCTGATGGATGAGCCGTTCGGTGCACTAGATGCGCTGACCCGCGAGCGCATGAACCTCGAACTGATGCGTATCTGGAAGGAGAGCGGCAAGACCATCCTGTTCGTAACTCACGGAATTCAGGAAGCCGTGTTTCTTGGCTCGCAGGTGGCGGTGCTGACCGCCGGTCCCGCGCGCATGGCCGCCCACTTTCAGGTCGACCTACCCGAGCCCAGAACGCTGTCGGTCAAGACCAGCGAGAAGTTCGGTGAATACACCAAGCAGATCTACACCTTGCTCGGCATGGAATAACCAGCCGGGCGCAGTCCATTCAGGGAGGAAACCATGAACTGCAAACTCGTGACATCGACTTTGGCTCTTGGCTTGATGCTGGCGGCGCCAGCCGTCGCGCAGGAGAAATTCTCGCTCATGCTCAACTGGAAGGCGGGCGGCGACCACGCGCCGCTTTACTACGCACTGAGCCAGGGCTGGTTCAACGACGCTGGTGTGGACCTTGAGATCATCCAGGGCAACGGTTCTGGCGCAGCCGCTACCGCGCTGAGCGTCAACCAGGTCGACATGGCCATCATCGACATGCCCACCGCCTTGCAGTTCAAGGGGCAGGGCAGTGACATCCTCGGTGTATTCGTCGCCTACAATGACTCGGCAAACGGCATCTATTGGAAGAAGAGCTCCGGCATCGAATCCGTCGCCGACCTGCCCGGCCACAAACTCGGAGCGCCAGCGTCTGACGCCGCCCGCCAGATCTGGGGGCCAATTGCCGAAGCCATCGACATCGATCCCAATTCCGTCGAGTGGGTGAACATCCAGCCAACCGCCAAGGTGGCCGCGCTGCAGTCGGGTGCCATCGACGCCACGACGCACATGTATAGCGTTCACTTTATCTACGAAGACGTATTCGGCGATGATCTCGGTTTTGCGCTACTGCGTGACAACGGCCTCAACCCATACGGGTTGACCTATTTCACAAACGGCACTGTGGCCGCCGGCAAAACGGAACTCGTTCGCTCTGTCGTGCATGTCACTCAAAAGGCCTTCGAGTTCTGCCTAACGACGCCGGAACCATGCAGCCATGCGCTGTCCAGTGCCGTCAGTATGAAAGCCGCCGACGCAGCCCGCGAACTCGAATACGCGTCCAAAGTGATCCCAGGCGAAGGCAACACACTACCAATCGGCGCATTCAACCCAGAGCGCGTTGCACAGGACTACAAACTGGTGTCGGAAGCCTTCGAAATCACCGCCTTTGATCCAGCGACCGCCTTCACCAACGACTTCATCGATACCTCGATTTCGTATCCGAAGCAGTGAACTACGCTCAGGAGGCGGAACGATGTCCGCCTCCTGATTTCGCTGCACCCAACAAGAAGTACTATTCGATCATAGGTCGCGGCTGGATCGGTGGGGTTACGTCTGCCGGGATGGGGTTTTCGTAGGGTTTTTTGCCGAGGTTGGTGCGGTGGGCGGCTTTGGCTTGTTCGATGAGTTCGGGGTTGGCGAACAAGTCGGTGGCGGTCGCGGCCATGATTTTGGCGGCGTAGGTGAGGCCCTTGTGGGCGGCGTCGGATTTGCCCTGGGCGGTGATCTGCCAGGAGTGGCCGGGAGAGCCGATGGCGTGGGTGGCAACGCGGGCTTGTACTGTCGGCACAGCCCAGGAGACGTCGCCGACGTCGGTGGAGCCGATCATCGGTTCGCCCTTGGCTTCGATGGGGACGATGAAGTCGCAGAGTGGGGTTTCGTCGCGCAGCGGAATGCCGACGGCGCGATAGTCGTTCTCGATGTCCTCGGCACTCAACGTTGCCTGGATCTGGCGGGCATAGGCGCGATCGGTTTCCGAGAATTCGACGGGACCGAGGCGCTGCATATTGGCGAACATCAGCTGTTCGAGCGGAGCGTTGCCGAGCAGGTTCGAGACGGCGGAGATGACTTTGATCTCGACTTCGGTCTCGGTCATCATGGCGGCGCCACGCGCTACCTTGAGGACACGTTCGTTCAGCGCCTTCATGGCGTGAACGTCGCGCGAGCGTACGGCATAGCGCACCTTGGCGCGGGACTGCACGACGTTGGGCGCTATGCCGCCGCCATCGAGAATGGCGTAGTGGATGCGGGAGTCCGACGGCACGTGTTCGCGCAGATAGTTGACGCCAACGGCCATCAATTCCATGGCGTCGAGCGCTGATCGGCCCAGATGGGGGGCAGCGGCTGCGTGGGACGAGCGGCCGGTGAAAGTGAAGTCGATGCGGGTATTGGCAAGGCTTCGCGCATCGTCGACGCGGGTCATCGATGCCGGGTGCCAGGAGATGGCAACGTCTACATCCTTGAACAGGCCTTCGCGCACCATGAAGGCCTTGGCCGCGCCGCCTTCTTCTGCGGGGCAGCCATAGTAGCGCACTGTGCCGGGTAGGTTGTTTTCGGCCAGATAGTTCTTGACCGCCGTGGCGGCGAGCAGCGCCGCCGAACCCAGCATGTTGTGGCCGCACCCATGTCCGTGGCCATTGCCCGGCAGCGGGCGCGGCTCGGCGATACCGGCTTCCTGGCTGAGGCCGGGCAGGGCGTCGTATTCACCGAGAATGGCGATGATCGGGCCGCCGGTGCCCGCTTCACCGATGACAGCGGTTGGAATGCCGGCCGGGCCATCGGTGATGGCGAATCCTTGTTCTTCGAGCATCTGGCGGTGTTCAGCGACCGAACGATATTCGGTATAGGCGATTTCGGGCATGCCCCAGACGCGGTCACTCAACTCGAGAAAGGCGGGGCGCTGTTCTTCGACAATGTCCCAGATGCGATCAGTGTTTTGCATGCTGTCTCCAAGAGTGCTGGCAGCATGTCGAAACCGGTCGCAGTCTCGACAGGTGCGTAAGTGATTGGTTTTAGTTGCCCGTAGGCGAGGTAATTGCAGCCTTGATCGCGGCGACCATTTCCCTGCTGGTGACGCGGCGGGTTGGGTTGTCGAAGCCGAGTTCGACCACCTTGCCGCTTACGGCTTGGAGGGTTACGCCGCCCGAGGAATGGATTTCGTGCACGCCAAGTCGCGCGAGGATTTCGCCTGCATTGGTGGCGTTTACGCCGGCACCGGGCATGATCGAAATGCGATCTCCCGCATGGGCGACGATGCCCTCGAGAGCCGTCAGGCCCTCAACGCCCGAACGCGCGCCGCCCGAGGTCAGGATGCGTTCAAAGCCCAGCTGGACAGCGGTATCTATTGCGGCGTTGAAGTCGGGAACGAGGTCAAAGGCGCGGTGCAGCGTCAGGCCGAGGCCTTGTGCGTGCCCGATGAGGTTCTGTAGTGCTTCTGCGTCGAGACGGCCATCCTCACGACTGATGCCGAGCACCACG
This sequence comes from Devosia sp. 2618, assembly GCF_040546815.1. Lineage (NCBI taxonomy): Bacteria > Pseudomonadati > Pseudomonadota > Alphaproteobacteria > Hyphomicrobiales > Devosiaceae > Devosia > Devosia sp. 2618. The sequence goes on along the minus strand of NZ_JBEPOO010000001.1, from coordinate 1,803,316 downwards.
CCGCCCAGGCCGTAGTGGCGCACGAGGTCGATGTCGGCGCGCATCATGTCCATCTCGGCGGACGAGAACACGAAGTCGCCGCTGCGAGGCCGGATCATGGCGTAGACCGGGACCGGGGCATTCGCTGCCAGCGCCATCAGGCCGGGCAGGGGCGTCAGGCCGCCAACGCTAAGCGCCGAGCAGAGTTCGATGCGATCGGCGCCACCGGCAATCGCCGCTTCCAGCCCCGCTGCATCGTCGACACAGACTTCGAGCAGGCAGGTACCCATCAGACTTTTCCCTGCTGCATCTGCGCCGCCAGTACCGACACACCGATCAGGCCGCCATTCTTGAAGAAGTGGCCGGGTACGATCAGTGGATCCTTATAAGGATTGAGCGTCTTCTGACGCACGGCCTTGTCCAGCCCTTCAAGCAGCTTGATCCGGGCCGACAGCCCACCGCCGGCTGGCACGATGGTCGCGCCGCTGATGTTGATGGCGAAGGCCAGCGGCTCGCTCAACAGCTCGAAATAGGCTTCGACGGTGCGCTCGGCGACGGCGTCGCCGGCTTCCCAGTCATCAAGGATCTGGTGGCTGGTGCGGTTCTCGCCGGAGAGGTGACGATGCAGCCGTTCGACGCCGCGGGCCCCCCCGACGGTGTCGGTGCAGCCCCTTTGACCGCAGCCGCAGTCAAAGCGCGGAATGGCGAGGTCTTCGCCGGTTTTGGGCAGGGTGATGTGAGTGCGGAGGATCGCGCCATGGCCCCATTCCGCCGTTACGCCGCCAGCGCCCTGAACCAGCTTGCCATTGACAACAAGGCCGCCGCCAACGCCGGTACCCAAAATGATGCACATGACGACGTCATGGCCACGTCCGGCGCCCACATTGGCTTCGCCCAGGGCAAAGCTGTCGGCGTCATTGGCAATGAGGACCGTGCGGCCAAGGCGCGCCGAAAGCTCGCGCACCATGTCATGCCCTGCAAAGCAGGGAATGTTGGCGGCGTTGACCTTGCCGGTGCGCTTGTCGAACAGGCCGGTGGTCGAGATGGCAAGCGGCAGGCTGTCTGCCTCGCCGCCAAAGTCCCGGATCAAAGCGGCGAGCGCGTCCTCAAAGTCCATCCAGGAATGGATGGGGGTAGGGACCTGCTCCTCGACGGCAATCTGGCCGGCACCGTAGGCCCGACCAAACTTGATGAACGAGCCCCCGATATCGACGCAATAGCCGATCGGCTCCGCCAGACGCCAACCATGCGTGGTAACTGCAGACACGGTCATTTCCTTGGATCGAGAAGGTCGCGCAGGCCATCTCCCAGGATATTGAATCCCAGAACGGTGATCATGATGGCAAGACCAGGAAACAGCGACATCCAAATGTTGACGCCAAGGTAGTTGCGCCCTTGAGACATCATCGCGCCCCATTCAGGAATGGGCGGCTGTGCGCCCAAGCCGAGGAACGACAGCGACGCAGCGGTGAGGATCACGGTACCGGCCGTCAGGGTCGACTGCACGATGATGGGACCGAACGAGTTGCGCAGGATGTAGTTCAAAAGGATGCGATGCTGTGGCACGCCCAGAGCATGCGCGGCTTCGATGAATTCCATTTGCTTGAGGCCAAGCGTCAGGTTGCGGGCCAGACGCGCATAGACCGGGATGGCAAACAACGCGATGGCGATCATCAGGTTGAACAGGCTCGGCCCGAGGATCGAGACGATCAGAATGGCCAGCACGATGCCTGGGAAGGCAAACAGCACGTCCATCACCCACATGATGATCTCGTCGACCCAGCGGCCGCCCATGCCGGCAATGATGCCGAGCGGTACGCCGACTGCGGTCGCGATGGCGACCGACAGGGCCACCTCGAGCAGGGAATACTGCGCGCCGTAGATCACACGGGCAAAGATGTCTCGCCCGTTGTCATCGGTGCCGAAGGGGTGTTCCCAGGAGGGCGCCTTGAGCAGGTTGGTGAGATCGATGGCATAGGGATCGGCGCCCGCAATCAGCGGCGCGAACGCAGCCACGAGGATGATGATGCCGATCAGAATGCCGCCGATGACGACATTGGCGTTGCGGCCCGACCAGTCCAGCGCGCGAATGACGCGCCGGCCGAATGACACTTGCGGCTGAGTGGAAACTGGGGTGCTCATCAATCAAACCTGATCCTTGGATTGAGTGCGGCGATCGTCATTTCGGCAATGAAATTGATGAACACGACCGCGCAAACCGCAACCATTGTTGCACCTTGAATAACCGGGTAGTCGCGATAGCGCACGGCGTCGACCATCAGGCGTCCGATGCCGGGCCAGTTGAAGACCGATTCCGTCACCACGGCACCACCGATCAGACCACCGAAGTTGAGGCCAACGATCGTGATGATGGGGATGAGCGCATTGCGTAGCGCGTGGCTCCAATAGACCTGACGTGGCGCCAGACCTTTGGCTCGGGCGGTGCGGATATAGTCCTGACTCAGCACTTCGATCATGGATGACCGCGTCATTCGTGCCAGCACCGCCATGGGTAGCACGGCCAGCGTCACCGCAGGCAGGATATAGCTTTGCCAACTGTTCGCGCCGAGCAGCGGTAACCAGCGCAATTGCACCGAGAAATAGTTCATTGCCAACAGCGCCAGCCAAAAATTGGCAATGGATGCGCCAGCGATGGCGAAAATCATCACGACATAGTCGGGCCAGCGGTTGCGCCAGACGGCAGCAAGCATGCCGGCGGGAATGCCGATGCCGATTGCAAAGATGTAGGAAACGACAGCCAGCGCCACCGTATAGGGCATGCGGTCGGCGATCTCGTCCCAGACCGGCTTGCGCGAGCGAATGGATTCACCAAAGTCGCCTTGCAGCGCATTGGTGACGAAGGTCCAGTACTGCACCAGAACGGGCTTATCCAGGCCCAGTCGCGTCGTCATCGCTTCGACGGCTTCCTGAGTGGCCTCAGGCCCAGCCATCACCCGAGCCGTTTCCCCTGGCAGCATGCGAATAGACACAAACACCAGCAGAGAAACGCCGATCAGGATGAGCGGCAGCGAAAGGATCTTGCGAAGGATATAGCCTTGCATGTCGGTCCCTTGAAAGAAGGGCCGAACCGGAGATGTCCCCGGTTCGGCGTGATAATTACTTCGTCACTGTGTCCACGCGGACGAGGCCGCCTGGGATCATCCACACGCCCTCAACGCCATCGCGGGTCGCGATGAGGTCCTGGGTCACGTAGAGCAGCACGTGCGGTGCGTCGGTGTTGATGAGCTCCTGCAGGTCGCCATAGACCTTGTTGCGGGCATCGACATCGGTCATCGCTGCAGCTTCGTCGAGCTGGCGGTCAAAGTCGGGGTTCGAATAGAAGCCCAGGTTTGCCGAGGTCGGGGAGAAGCTTGCGGTGTGGTAGAGCGGACGGAACTGAAGATCCGGACCGTTCACACCCGAAGACCAGGATGCGATAACCGAATCCACGCCTTCTTCAGCCTTCTGCTTTTCGTCACCGAATGCCGATGCCGACCAGACGCCCGATTCCATACGACGCACGTCAAGGGTCACGCCGATCTTGGCCCACATGGCCTGCAGGATTTCCGCGATGCGGGCTTCCTGTTCCTGAACGACCACCGACATGGTGAAGCCATCTGGAACGCCAGCTTCGGCCAGCAGGGCCTTGGCGCGTTCGATATCGAACGGGTAGGGGTTCAGGTCGGCGCGGTAGCCTTCGGCAACGGTTGCCAGTGGCGAGTTTGCCGGGGTTGCGTAGCCAGACATGATCGAAGCGATCAGGCCTTCCTTGTCGGTCGCAAAGTTCAGAGCCTGACGAACGCGAACGTCGTTGAGCGGCTCGGACTCGACATTGAGCGACAGCCAGAACACCGCCGAACCGGGCGAAACGGCAAGGTTCAGCTCGGGATTGGCTTCAATGGTGGCAGCAAACACTGGCGGCACAGGGTTGATCACGTCTGCGTCGCCTGTCTGCAGGGCCATCGACAGCACGGATGGCTCCGAGGACCAGGTCCAGCGGATGTCATCAACGCTGTTGGAGTTGTCGCCCCAATAGCCGTCAAACTTGGTCTGATCGACAAATTCACCGGAGCGGTATTCGACCATCTTGTATGGGCCGGTACCGACCGAAGCTGCACCGAGATTGCCAGCGGCGTCAGCGGTGGGGCTGACCTGCTGAGCGGAGTTGGTGGTGAGGATGTTCAGGAACGCCGGGTAGGGCGACTTAAGGTTGAACTGCACCGTCATGTCATCGACAGCTTCGATGCTGTCGAGAATCGTGCGCAGACGACCCGAAGCGGCAAGACCGCGCTCGGTGTTGAGGTGGCGCTCGAAATTGTAGACCACGGCTTCGGCATTGAATGGCGTGCCATCGTGGAAGACGACGTTTTCGCGCAGCTTGAAGGTGTAAACCTTGCCGCTTTCGTCGATCGTCCATTCGGTGGCAAGGCCCGGTGCCAGGCTCAGGTCCGATGCACGCAGCACCAAGCCTTCATAGACGGGCGCCAGCAGCGCATTGGTATAGGTCGCGCTCTGATCACCTGGATCCATGGAACGCGGTGCTTCGATCTGCATCACGGTCAGGGTTTCGGCGGACGCGCTCATCGCAAAAGCGGAAACGCTAGCAAGAACCGTCGCGAAGATCACTTTCCGCGCGGTTGAGAGAATGGTCATGTAATGCTCCTTCAGACTGAACTCCCCCGGGATGGCGTCCGGCGCCATACCGCTCCATTAGTACACAAAGTGAACTAACATAGCTTGATTAATTCACTTGGTGGACTTAATGTCAAGACATCCAAGAGGTGCGTATGACGACCCAAACCCATTTCCAGATTTTGCGCCTGATCAGTGCTGGTGGAGGCACCACCCGCGCTGAACTCATGGAGCAGATGGGACTGAGCAAGGCGGCCATGAGCAACCTCACTCGGGACCTCATCGATCGTGGTTTTCTGAGAGAAACCAGCATGGTGCGGAAGCAGGGGCGGCCCTCTGCGCTGCTCGATCTGGACCCGTCCGGCGCGCTGTTCGTCGGCGTCTCGATGATGTCCGATCCCGCGATTTTGGCGCTGATTGACCTCAAGGGTGGCGTCGTTGCGCGCACCGAATTCCCGCGCGGCAGTAAACCGGACGACACCGTTGCCGGCATCGCCTCAGCCCTGACTGAGGTGCTTGAGCAGGCTGGCCTGACGCGCGATGCTGTCAGTGGAATCGGCGTTGTTTTGTCCGGCCTCATCGACCCGGCGCAGGAAACCTGCATCCGGTCGACAGTGATGGGGTGGCAGGATTTGCCGCTGGCAGAAATGGTGCGCAAAGCCACCGGGCTGCCCGCCTATATCGAAAATGACGCCAAGGCCCTGGCGGTCAACGAGAGCCTTTTTGGCGCAGCGCGCGACCTCGATAGTTTTACGCTGGTCTGGCTCGGCGCCGGTATCGGTTCTGCCCATCTGGTGCATGGTGGTCTCTATCGCGGCGCCCATGGTGGTGCGGGCGAAATCGCCCATATCACAATTGATCCGGAAGGCCCGCCCTGCCGCTGCGGCAAGGTTGGTTGCCTCGATACCTTGGCCTCAATGGCGGCGATTCTCGATCTGGCCCGTGCCGAGGGGCTCAATGTCAGCACGGTGACCGAGCTGGAGCGGCTGGCAGATGGCAACAATTCGGCGGCCATCCGGCTGTTGCATCGCGCCGGTTCGGCTCTGGGTCTCGCCATCGCGCAAATCATTCAAATCAACGACCCGCAGATGGTGCTTCTGACCCATCGCGAAGAGGCCTTTGGCGGCCTGTTTTCCACAGTTCTGCAGCAGACCATTGAAGCCAATGTTCTGCCGAGCCTGTCCGGCGTGACGCCGATTCGGTTCCGTCGCCTGTTTGACGACGACTGGGTCAAGAGCGCGGCCAGCGTGGCCACACACAAATTTCTAGCTGGTCTGATCCAGAAGGGGGAGTAAATCCATGCGTATCGCAGTCGGCGGCATCCATATCGAATGCAGCACCTATAATCCGGTCTTTACCAAGGCCGATGAGTTCCGCGTCGTGCGCGGGCAGGAACTTTCTGATGCTCCATACTTTGCATTCCTCAAGGACTATCCGGCCGAGTTCGTGCCGCTGATCCATTGTCGCTGTGTTCCCGGTGCGCCGGTCGAGCGCGTGACCTATGAAGGCTTCAAAGCCGAGTTCCTGGATCGCCTGCGTGCAGCTCTGCCTATTGATGGCCTCTATCTCGCCATGCACGGCGCAATGAATGTCGAGGGCATGGAAGACGCCGAAGGCGACTGGATTGCCTCTGCGCGTGAAGTGGTCGGCCCCGACATCCCGATCTCCACCAGCTACGACCTGCACGGCAACCTGTCGCAGAAGATCGTCGACCAGCTCGACATGTATTCCACCTATCGCACCGCGCCACATATCGACGTGGAAGAAACCATGCAGCGATCGGTGGCGATGCTGGTGAAGTGCCTCGAAACAGGCGAACGCCCGCATGTTGTCTGGGCGCCGATCCCCGTCGTCCTACCCGGCGAGCGCACCTCCACGGTCGACGAACCGGCCAAGGGCATTTATGCGCTGCTGCCTGGCATCAATGAGCGCCCCGGCATCTGGGATGCGTCGCTCAATGTCGGTTACGTCTGGGCCGACGAGCCGCGCTCGACTGCTGCCGCCATCATGACCGGCACGGATCGCGCCGCGCTCGAAGCCGCTGCACAGGAAATCGCCCAGGCCTATTGGGACGCTCGCGCCGACTTCGTCTTTGGCGCCGAAACAGGCAGCATCGAAGATTGCGTCGCCAAAGCCGTCGCGAGCCCAACCGCTCCGGTCGTTCTGGCCGAATCGGGTGACAATCCGACCGGCGGCGGCGTCGGTGATCGCGCGGAGCTCTTCGCGGCGCTGGTCGCTGCCAATGCACAGGGCACGCTGTTTGCCGGCATTGCCGACCGTCCGGCAACCGAAGCGGCCTATTCCGCCGGCGTCGGTGCGACGCTGGACCTCACCGTTGGCGCGACGCTCGACACCGAGGGCAGCAAGTCCTTCACCGGTACCTTTGAAGTGCGCTTCCTCGCGGAAACCGACAGCCCCGCCGAAGGTCAGGCCGTGCTGCGCATCGGTGGCATTGATCTCGTGGTCACGGCACGTCGCCGTCCCTTCCACAACATCGCCGACTTCACCCAGCTCGGCCTCGATCCCAACAGCGCCAAGATTGTCGCCGTGAAGTCGGGCTATCTGTCGCCCGAACTGGCGCCGATTGCCAATCCCAACCTGCTGATCCTGTCGGCCGGCGTAGTGGATCAGGACATCGAACGGCTGGTGCGCAAGCGCAAGCTGCAGCCAAGCTACCCGTTCGACAAAGACTTTACCTTTACGCCCGCAGCGATCGCTTCGGCGCGGGCACGCTAAACCAGACGGCCGGAGGAAATCAGTGATGTCGGCAGACAACCAGAGCAAAACGCCCGTCTTGTCCATCAAGGGGCTGACGACATCTTTCCGCGTCGACGGAGAGTGGCGCCAAGTGGTGCGGGACATCTCGCTCGACGTGATGCCCGGTGAGACGGTCGCCATTGTCGGCGAGTCCGGCTCCGGGAAAAGCGTGACATCGCTCTCGGTCATGCGGCTGTTGCCGCGCACGTCGAGCCGGATCGAAGGCTCGATCATGCTCAATGGGCGGGATCTGCTGACGCTCGATGAAACCGAAATGCGCAAGGTGCGTGGCCGCGACGTGGCCATGATCTTCCAGGAGCCGATGACCAGCCTCAATCCGGTCTTCACCATCGGCCGCCAGATTTCTGAAGCGCTGACCTGCCACTCGCCGATGTCGGCCGCAGAAGCGCGGGCGGAAACCATCCGCCTGCTCGAAAAAGTTCGCATTCCCAATGCCGCGCGGCGCCTGACGGACTATCCGCACCAGTTCTCCGGCGGCATGCGCCAGCGCGTGATGATCGCCATGGCGCTGGCCTCCAAGCCCAAGCTGCTGATCGCCGACGAGCCGACGACCGCGCTCGACGTGACCATTCAAGGCCAGATTTTGGATCTGATCAAGACGCTGCAGGAAGAGGACGGCATGTCGGTTCTCTTCATCACGCACGATATGGGCGTGGTGGCGGAAGTCGCCGATCGCACGGTCGTGATGTATCGCGGCGAGGCTGTCGAAAGCGGTCCGACGACCGAGATTTTCACCGGCGGCAAGCATCCTTATACGCGGGCGCTGCTGTCGGCGGTGCCGCGCATGGGCTCGATGATCGGTCAGTCCGATCCGCTTCGCTTCGCCATCGTCGATCGCGACACCGGTTTGTCCGGCCCCGAAGTCCCCTTGGCAGTGCCGGTCGATCGCACCACGCCGGTCCTCTCAGTGCGTAACCTCGTCACGCGTTTTGGCATCAGCTACAACTTCTTCGGCAAGCGCACCGGCGCGGTGCATGCCGTCGAGAACGTCTCGTTCGACCTGTTCAAGGGCGAAACCCTGTCGCTGGTCGGTGAATCTGGCTGCGGCAAGTCGACCATCGGTCGCTCGATCATGCGTCTGACCGATTCCGAAGCCGGCGAAATCACCGTCGATGGCCGCGACGTGCGCAGCATGCGGCGCGGTGAGCTCAACACATTGCGCCGTTCGGTGCAGATGATTTTCCAGGACCCGTTTGCCAGCCTTAATCCGCGCATGACAATTTCCGAAGCGCTGATGGAGCCCTTCGTGGTGCACGGCCTCGGCACCCGCAAGCAGGCCCGCGAAAAAGCGGCCTCGCTGATGGGGCAGGTGGGCCTGAGCCCAGATATGCTCAAGCGCTATCCACACGAATTCTCAGGCGGCCAACGCCAGCGCATCTCTATCGCTCGCGCCCTGACGCTCGATCCCAAGATCATCATCGCCGATGAATCGGTGTCGGCGCTCGACGTTTCGATCAAGGCACAGGTGGTTAACCTCTTGATGGACCTGCAGGAAACACTCGGCCTGTCATACCTGTTCATCAGCCACGACATGGCCGTGGTGGAACGCGTTAGCCATCGGGTGGCGGTGATGTATCTCGGCGAAATCGTGGAGATCGGACCGCGCGAAACGCTGTTCGCCAATCCGCAGCACCCCTATACCAAAAAGCTCATGGCCGCCGTTCCTGTGCCCGATCCCGCCCGACGCACGCTGCGCCGCGCGATCAGCAATGACGAAATCCTCAGCCCGATCCGCATGGGCGACTATACCCCACCGGTCCGTAATTATCGTGAAGTTGCCCCTGGGCACGTCGTGCGCATCGACGAGAAGGTGGCTTGATTGCCATGAGCAAGCCGTTGCGCGTTCTCGTCGTCGGCCTCGGCAATATGGGCCGCTCGCATGCGCGAGCCTATGCCAATAGCGCCCAGTTTGAGATCGTCGGTGTCGTCACGCGCAACCCCAATTCGGTTCCTGCCGAGTTCCAGTCGTTCCCGCATTGGTCTGAATACGCGGCAGCGCTGGCGGCCACCCAGCCCGATGTCGTCGCCATCAGCACCTATTCGGAAACCCATGCCGACTACGCCATCAAGGCCATGGAAGCTGGCGCCCATGTCTTCGTTGAAAAGCCATTGGCCACCAACGTCGTCGACGCCCAGCGCGTTGCCGACGTCGCGGCTCGTCTCAACCGCAAGGTGCTGGTCGGCTATATCCTGCGTCATCACCCACTGTGGCAAAGCTTCATCGCCGAGGCGCGCAAGCTCGGCGGCCCCTACGTGTTCCGCGTGGCGCTCAACCAGCCGTCATCCGGCGCCGCCTGGGAAACGCACAAAGCCTTGATGGAAACGCTGTCGCCCATCGTCGATGCAGGCGTTCACTATGTCGACGTGATGTACCAGATCGTCGATGCCTCACCCACCGAAGTACGCGGCATGGGACTTCGACTATCCAACGACATCGCCCCCACCATGTACAATTACGGCCAGTTCCAGGTCCTTTTTGAAGACACATCCATCGGCTGGTTCGAAGCCGGCTGGGGCCCCATGATCTCCCATAACGCCGAAACGATCTTCGACATTCTCAGCCCCGGTGGCTCCGTTTCGATCATCGAGGAAAACGGCACCCGCCACGTCACCGTGTCACCAGTGGGCAGCGACTCACCCCAGCGCCTAGTTTGTCGAACCCAGCCAAACCGCGACGACCTCTGCGCCCTGCAACAATCCTACCTGCACCACGCCATCACTACCGACCTCGACCTAACGCCCAACCTCAAGAGCGCCATTTCGTCCCTTGACGTATGCCTGGCAGCAGATGACAGCGTTCGTGAGGGACGGTCGATCACTGTGCTGTAAATTAGATTGGCCCCTGACGTACCTTGTCAGATGTGCTAAAATAAAAGAAGTTACTATGGTTTTTGTTTATTCAGTTTATCTTCAGTAGTTCCCGATCCGGATGCGATCGCCGCTGCACGTAGAAGCTCATTTGTAGATTTTTCTCCAAAATTTGGCATTCTTTTCAGTTCTTCTATACGAATAGCAGCTCGCATGAGATGTTGTTTAGTGATCGTGTTTGAGCTCAAGCATAATAGTTTTATTATTGCGTTAGTCGTACGAGCGCTGACAGTGCCGGGTTGTTGTTGGGCCGGGGGGAATTTTTTTTGATCGCCATGCGCGATGATTTGCTTGGCTCGCTGTCTGCTGCAGCCAAGTTCTCTTCCAATTTCGGCGAATGTGGCCCCACTCGCCTTAAGCTGTTTGGCAATGAGATATCTTTCTCCCGGAGTAGTTTCCGGTACAGTTCGCCCTTGTTGAAGCAGTAGATCACGTTCGCGCCGCAATGCTTTGGCGCTGCTTTCGAGACGAACCAGTTCTCGTGATATTTCCTCCACCCGAGCGAATTCCTGGGGCGGCGGGCGGCGTTGGTATGGCAAGAGCACCCCTCCACTCAAGCGGCATACACATCCAATAGCGCCAGTTGCAGCGCGGCGTGTTTTGACGTGGGCCGAAGTTATCGTGCGGGGCGTACTAGATACCGTGGGACAAAGAACTGCGCTGATATTATGTATTTGGGAAACCAATGAATTGGTGCCGATCATCAGTGCGCGGGCATGTCGCAAAGCAAAGTGGCGGTATCGCGTATTTGCGTCGTGTAGGGAGAAGAGCAGTGTATCACCAAAAATTTTGGTGCAGTTCTTCGTGGTGCTTAACGAAGTGATGTCGTACTGGGGGGAAAGTACCAACACTGGCATGTCCAACAATTGGACCGCGACTTGAGTTGCTAGAAGGTGGAGCTGGCGTGAAATAAAGACCCAGAGCGGTCTGAGAGTGCGGTGGCCGCACACGTTGCAGAAGCCATAGTAAATAACACCTATTCGACTTTCGTTCCTAAAAGCTGGAAAAGGGGCTTGCCTCAAAACCCCTGTTTCCGTATGTCTCCGCGCAGTCGGGGCGTAGCGCAGCCTGGTAGCGCATTTGTCTGGGGGACAAAGGGTCGTCGGTTCAAATCCGGCCGCTCCGACCATTTTCTTTCTAATTGGCCAAGTTGCCCCGCAGGTCCCAAGCCTGGAGCTTTGCCCCATGCCGATTACGGCTGTCGATGTCGAACCCGCATTGTCGTCCTGGGTTGGACTGGATGGCAGCTGTGTGCGGCTCATCAATCACTCCGAAAACCTGATCTTTCGAATCGATACGCCTGTGCTGGGTAGCTTCGTTTTGCGTGTGCATCGGCCGGGATACCAGTCGAGGGCGTCGATAGAGAGCGAATTGGCATGGCTGATGGCGCTGCGCAGGGATACGACGCTGCCGATTTCGGAACCGATCATCGGCCGCGACGGGGCTTTGCTGCAGAGCTTTGAGACGCCGCATGGTGAGCGGCTGGCCGTGCTGTTCCGGTTTGCGCCGGGGCAGGAGCCCAGCCCTCATTCCGATCTGGATGACCTGTTCCGGACGCTAGGTGGCTATGCGGCGGAGCTGCATGATCATGTCAGCGCTTGGACGCCGCCAGAGCGGTTTGAGCGACAGGTCTGGCAAGCGGCGTCGATCCTTGATCCTGACGGCCTGTGGGGAGACTGGCGGATCGCGCCGGGCGTCGAAAACTCGCACAGGCTCGTTCTCGAAGAGCTATCGGACGCATTGCGGGGGCAATTGAAAGCCTATGGGACCGAGGCTGACCGCTACGGGCTGATCCATGCCGATATGAGGCTTGGCAATCTGCTGGTCGATGGCGATCGCGTGACGCTGATCGATTTCGATGACTGCGGCTTCTGCTGGTTCATGTTCGACTTCGCGGCGGCCATTTCCTTCCACGAAACCCATGCGGCGGTTCCGGCGTTGCGGGCCGCATGGCTGGAGGGCTATCTGGCTATTCGGCCGTTGAGCGCCGAAGATATCGCGGCCATGGACGCCATGGTGATGTTGCGCCGCATGGCCTTGCTGGCCTGGATCGGTTCGCATGCGGAAACCGTCCTGGCGCAACAGCACACGCCTGGTTTTGCCGATGGCACGGTGCAGCTGGCCGTGCGCTTTCTGCGTGGGCCGATCTGGTCCTAGACCAGCATGCGGTCGCGCGCAGCCGACCGACGATGGTCGTTGTTGATGGCTGTGGCGATGCCCCAGATCAGGCCGACGACCAGATAATAGTGTCGCCAGTGGTCGCTATCGATGATGGCGGATTCTACCACCAGCATCGAGAAAGTGGCGACGAGCGGGATCATCATCAGCCGGTAAGGGGAGGGGCGTTTCAGGGCCGCGATGCCGCGCCACAGGGTGAGGATGACCATCAGATAGTAGAGCGCCCCGCCGCCCCAGCCATAGACGTGCATGACCGAGACATAGACGTTGTGCGGCTCTTCGACGACGCGCATCTTGCTGAACTCGCCGGGTCCTATGCCGAGCGGATTGGCCAGTGCCAATTCGAACGCATAGCCCTGACGACCAAAGCGGCCAGTCTCGCCGGAGTCGTAGTTTTGGCTGGCAGCGCGGGCTTCGAAAAGGGCGGCGACGGATGGGATGCTGAGCAACCCGCCCAGCGCAATGACCAGCATCGCCGCGCCGACCAGCGACATGATCATTATGCGGACCTTGTCGCGCGCCGCCGATTCCAGCCAGAAGCACAACACCAGCACGATCAGCGACGACGCCGCGAAATGGCCCCACGCGCCGCGCGAGAAGCTGGCGAAGACGCCGATGAATAAGATGAGATAAATGCCGCCGGCGAAGAAGGCTTTTCGTCCGGAGCCCAGCAGGACGCGTTGCAGCGCATACATGGCGGGCAACACGAGGAAGGGGCCGAACACGTTGGGATCGTTGAAGGCGGCTTTGGCGCGTCCGTAGCGCGTGAAGATTTCGGTACCGGGGATGAGTCCGAGATAGCCGAGCGTGCCGATGAGCGCACTGGCGACCGCCGCAGCCGTATAGGCGTTCATCACGATCCGCATGCGCTTTTCAGTGGCTTCGGCAACGTAGTTGGCGATGAAATAGGCCGTCAGCATCAAGAAGATAGTGACGATGGAAAAGATAAGTGCACTTGGCAGCGGCGTCTGGCGCACCTGAAAACAGGCGATCAACGCGAAGGGGGTAAAGCCCACCATGATGGCGAAGAGGCCGAAGGTGGACCGGTAAAGCCCGATACCAGCGATCAGCGCGAGCGGCAGCACGGCAAGGAATGTCAGCTCGTAGGGCGAAGGCTCGAACAGCACGAGGCCGCCGGTAAAAATCCAGAAGCCGACCATCAGGTCGAGCAACCGGTGGGCACGCTGGCGAATGAAGGCAAGGCCGAGCCCTTCGGGCCCGGCCTTTGCAGTACCGCTAGTGAAGGTGCCGGTGGCGCTCAATAAGCGTTCTCGTTTTTGGAGACGAGCGACACGGGCGTCATCATCACGATGTAAAAATCGAACAGCAGCGACCAGTGCTCGATGTAATAGAGGTCGTGGTTTACGCGCTGCATGATCTTGTCGATGGTGTCGGTTTCGCCGCGCCAGCCATTGATCTGCGCCCAGCCGGTCATGCCAGGCTTGACGCGATGACGAGCGAAATAGCCTTCGACGGCTTCGTAATAAAGCTGGTTGTCGGCCTTGGCCTGCAGGGCATGGGGACGGGGCCCAACGATCGACAGCTCGCCCTTGAGCACGTTGAACAGCTGCGGCAGCTCATCGATGGAGGTCTTGCGGATGAACTTGCCGACGCGGGTGACGCGCGGATCGTCCTTGGTGACCAGCTTAGATGCCGACGCGTCAAGCATGTCAGTACGCATCGAGCGGAATTTGTAGATCTTGATCAGCTCGTTGTTAAAGCCATGCCGGTTCTGCATGAAGAAAACCGGGCCCTTGCTCTCAAGCTTGATGGCAATGGCGGTGATGATCATGATGGGGGACAAAAGGATCAGCGCAGTGACGGCGACCAGCTTGTCGAACACCCACTTGAACACCAGATTCCAGTCCGAGATAGGGCGGTCCGCCATGTCGAACACGGCGATGTCGCCGACATAGGAATAGGCTTTATGGGTGAACTTGAGTTTGCTCATATGCGCGGACAGCCGAATGTCGACCGGCAGCACCCAGAGCTGGGTCAGCATATCAAGCACACGCTTTTCGGCCGATAGCGGCATCGAAACCAGCACAAGATCAACCTCAGTGCGGCGAGCAAACTCGATCAGGTCGGCGACCTTGCCGAGCTTGGGGTAACCGGCGACCGTTTCGGGCGACCGGTCATCGATGCGGTCATCGAACAGGCCGAGCAATTCGATGTCATTGCTGGCACCATCGCGGATCTGATCAATCAAGGCTTCGGCATCCTTGCCGCCGCCAACAATGACGGTGCGGCGACGCAGGCGACCCTGTTGGGTCCAGCGCATGACGATAGCGCGTAACGTCATCCGGTAGGCGACAAGCAGGACGGCACCGCCGATGAACCAGGTAATGACCCAGACCCGCGACACCAGATCGGCCGCCTTGAAAAAGAAAATGCCGACAGTGAGCATGGTCATGACCAGCGTCCAGCCAACAAGCACGCGGCCAGTTTGGTTGAAGATGGTGCGATAGGCCGTGATGCGGTGCGTTCTCGCTGCGTTGAATAGGATATTGGCCAGAAGGCAGGAGGCCAAAACGACCGGAACGTAGAAGGATGGACTGCCGATATCGACGTAGAACAGGAAAATGCCGTAGCCCAGTACGGCGAGCAGCGCGGATTCAATAACCTGCGCCACGCCCGACACCACAGAGCCCGAAATTGTCCGCTCGACCGGGGCTGCAATAATAGCCTCAGCGGGAGCCGACAGGGTACGGCCGGAGTCGCCTGCGGCGGTCTGCTTCAAAACGTGCTCCTGCACGGCCTGCTTGGGGTCAACTCGATACATGGTACGCTACCGGTACAGAACTCTTGCCGACATCGTCGCAGCAAGGCGTTTATACTCAGTGAAGCGCGAGGCTTAACCTCGTTTCAATACCGTGTGGTAGAGGGTTTCGATTGCGCTGGTCATCGTGGCAAGCGAGAAATTGCTTTCGATGCGCTTGAGGCGTTCCAACATCTCGGCCTTGGCGGCGGCAGGGTCGTCTAAAGTGTCCTGCATCTTGGTGCGCAGGGCGTCGACGTTGCCCGCAGGAACAAGGCTGTCCGAGGTGGCGCCGAAGATTTCGGGGATGCCGCCGACGCGGGTGGCGATGACCGGCAGTTGAGCCGCAGCAGCTTCCAGAACGACATAGGGCAGGGACTCTGCCAGCGACGGCACGACGGCGATGCGGCCGCGCGCGAAGGTTGGGCGGGCCGGTTGTGCACCGAGCAGGCTGACGCGCTCGGTAAGGCCCAGCTTGGTGATCTGGGCTTCGAGTTCTGCGCGGCTTGGGCCGTCACCGGCCATGACCAGCGTTGCAGGTCTGGCGTCGGGGCGTTTGAGCGGCGCGAGCGCCTCGACCAGCACATGGATACCCTTGAGGTCGCGCAACTCTCCGACGAACACGAAATCAGCCGCGTCAGTAGACGGTGCCACTGGAATGAATTCGTCCGGGCTCAGGCCGTTATGGATGACCTCAGTGGGGCAGGTGGGTTTGCCGATCAGCGCGGAGTACGTGTCGCGCGCGTAGGCGCTTTCAAAAATGATTGCGCCGGTCTGCTTCATCAGCAGGCGTTCGAGTTTGTGAAACACGCGGCCAGACAGCGAGGATTTGGAGAAGTGCAGCACGCCGCCATGAGGCGTGTAGAGCGTTGCCGCTTTGCTGCCGCCGAGGCGGGCGAGGCGCGCATAAAAGCCGCCCTTGGCGCCGTGGCCGTGGAGCACATCGATATTCAGCGCGCGGGCTAGTTTGCGGACGGCAAACGGCGTCTTGAGATCGCCCTTACCCAAAGTGCGCGGCATAGCGAAGCGATGAATGCCCAGGCTGGCATACGGCAGCAGGTCGTGCAGTTTTTGCTCGGTCTGGCCATCATTGGCGAGACTGTCGACGACAAGCCCAACCTCATGGCCATTGGCGGCTAGCGCGCGGGTCAGATCGGCGACGTGGCGAAACAGGCCGCCCACAGGCGCCCGCATGACCTGCAGGATGCGCAGATTGGGCTGGGCCATCGTCGTCCCCGTCAGAACCAGCGTTCCAGAATGACGATGGTGTCGCCGGGATAAATCGGGAAGTCGAGATCGACGGTGCCCTTGACCATCTGATCGCCCTGCTGACGATAAACCAGAGCGCGGTTGCGGTCGGCTGTATCTGAGAAGCCGCCCGATGTGCTGATCGCGGCGCGGACGGTCATGCCATAAACATACTGGAACTGACCGGCATTGCGCACTTCGCCCTGAATGAAGAAGGGCCGGTATTCAGCCACTTCAACAGCAACGTTGGGGTTGCGCATATACCCATTAGCGAGTGCCCCGGCGAGGCGGCTGGCGGCGACTTTTGTCGTCGTGCCGCGCACGGGAACCTGGCCAACCAACGGGAATGAGATCGAGCCGCTATCGTCAACGCGGTAGGTATTGGTGAGCTCGGCGTCGCCGTAAACCGAAACGCGAACCGAGTCGCCGGTATCGAGTTGGTAGGGGCCCTTGGTCTCGACCAAGTAGGTGGCGGGGCGCGTGGAGGCACACGCCGCCAGAGGCAGCATCAGTGCAATTGTGAGAATGGGCATCCAGCGCATGAGAATCCCCGGCACTTTCGAGATGCACCAATCTCACGCATTCATGGTTAATAAATCCCTTCCTTGCGTACCGTATTGCTCCCAATGGTGGGCGATTAACGGATTACTTACCACGCAGTCGCAATAACTCTGGTCATAGTGCGAGGGTGAATAATGGCGTTTGAGTCGCAGGTCGTGCGCGACGCTCGGATCAATGTGGCAGCAGTGCTTGGGGCGGTCGTTCGGCGGCTGCCTCGGATTCTGCTTGTCACTGGGCTGCTGCTGGCCGCCACATTCGTCATTCTGATGTTTATGCCGCGGATGTACGAGTCCTCGGCGTCGATCCTGGTTGAGCCCCGCAGTAACGTCTATACGCGCGCCTCCAATGAGCAGGCCCCATCCGTCACCGGCGGCGAAGCAGGCGTCGTGTCGAGCCAGATCGAACTGATCAAGTCGCGTGACACTCTGCTGCGCGTGATCGACCAGCTGGACCTTCGCTCGATCCCTGAATTCAACGGCACCAGCAGTGCAGGGGGCTTTTCGCCGCTCGGCGTCGTCACGCAATTGCTGGGCCGACGTTCGACGCCCGTTAGTGTCGACGAGACTGTGCTGAGCAATCTCTATGAGCGCCTGACGGTCATTCAGGAACGCGACTCGCGCATCATCTCGGTGCTGGTGCGCTCGACCAGCCCGCAGCTGGCTGCCGATATCGCCAATGCTGTCGCCGCCGCCCACGTCGCGCGTCGAGCCTCGCTTTCACTGTCTGACACGGCGGAAGCGTCGGGCTGGATGAGCGAAGAAATCGCCAAGCTGCGCGTCTCCGTCATGGAGGCCGAAACTGCTGTCGCGACCTTCAAGGTCAACAACGACCTGTTCATCGGCTCCAACAACACCAGCCTGCTCGATCAGCAGCTGTCGACTGTCGCCACCCAGATCAGTTCGGCGCAGGAGCGCAAGAACGCGGCTCTGTCGCGGGCCGCGCTCATTCGCGGCATGATCCAGCGCGGCCAGCCCATCGACGGCATCAGCGATGTGCGCCAGTCCGTCATTATCCAGCAGTTGAGCCAGGAGAAGGCGCGACTGCAGGGCGAAATGGCCCAGCGCTCTGCGACCCTGCTGCGCAATCATCCTGCCATTCTTGCACTTGCTGCCCAGATTGCCGAACTCAACAACCAGATCAGCATCGAAGGCCGTCGCGTTGCCGATGCGCTTGAAGCGGAAGCACAGATTGAAGCCGATCTTGAAACCTCGCTACAGGCCGACCTTACCCGCGCCAAGTCCTCCGCCTCGACGGCTACACAGGACACTGTGACGCTTGATGGTTTGCAACGCGAAGCCAAGGCGCAGCGCGACCTGCTCGAAGGCTATCTGCAGCGCTATAGCGAGGCAGTGTCCCGCGTCGACTCCAGCTCGGCTTTGCCGGACGTGCGCGTTGTCACTGAAGCGGCACCCGCTGTCTCTCCCGCATCGCCCAAGACGGCGTTCATTCTGCTTGCCGTAGGCATCGTTGCTCTGGCGACCCAACTCGGCCTCGTCATCTTTGGCGAGCTGATCTCCGGCCGCGCTATAATCCCCGGCGCAGCGCCAAGCCGTGGCCAGGATGAATTGGATAGCGTGCCGTTCAATGAAGGCGAGCTTGAGCCCGAACAGAAATGGACTGATCCTGCTTCCGAAGCGGCCGAGCCTGATGTTGCGCCTGTATTGGCAGCGGTCACCAGTGTGCCAGACGATGCGCCGATAGTTGCCGAGGCGGCGCCGGTCGCTCCCGTCGTGGCGCGTGCGGAGGGACCTAAGGTGGTGGCGCTGGCCGACCTGTCATCGGACCTGGTGCTTGGCCGTACTCATCTGGTGCTGCTCGCCGCACATGGCTCGAACGTCAACTGCGAAGTGCTGGCCGAGGAACTGGTTGGCGATGCCCTTAGCCGCGGCCTGAGCGTTGCGCTGGTGGACGCTGGCAGTGGTCGTCGAGAAGACGAGCTCGGCATGTCCGACCTCAGCGCCGATGGCGCCAGCTTTGGCGATGTCGTGCACAAATCTGCCGACAACAGCTTTGCCGAAGTCCCATGGGGCACCGCTCGGTTCATCGCACCAAATTCGGGGAAGCCGCTGACATTGGTCGAGGCGCTGGGCGATATCTACGAAGTCGTGGTGCTGATGACAGGGCGCGTCGGCAAGGGCTCAAGCCTCCCGATGTTTGAGGGTGTCGAGGGGCGTCTGGTGCTGGTGGTTGGCCCCGAGGATGACCTCGACGAGGTTGCCGTAACGCGCTCGCGCCTACTGGAATCTGGCTTTGATCGCTGCGAGATCGCGGCGGCACCGGCGCGTGTTGCAGCCTGACAGGAGCTGCTATGTCAGCCAAATATGCGGCGATCCGAGCTATGTTCGAAGCCCTGTGGCTGTCCCGGCTGCCAGGGCTCATTCGGTCGCTATCCAAATCGCGCGGCGTGATCTTCACGCTGCATCGGGTCCTGCATGACAAGCCCGCCGACTTTTCACCAAACGCCATCCTGCAAGTTCGGCCCGATTTTCTCGACTACGTCATCGAACGTATTCGTGAGCTGGATATCGACATCGTCAGTCTCGACGAAGCCATCGAGCGCGTCACCGCGCCTGAGGCCGGTCGACGTTTTGTCGTCCTGACCTTTGATGACGCCTATAAGGACAATCTGGTCTTCGCGCTGCCGATCCTGCGCGCGCACAGTGCGCCCTTCACGCTTTATGTGCCGACCGCGCTGGTCGATGGCGTAGGGGAGATCTGGTGGCAAGCGATTGAGGACATTATCGCGCGGCAGGATGCCATTGCCATCACGCAGGGCGATGACACGGATTATCTCGACAGCCGCACTACGGCGGAGAAAAACGCCGCGTTCAACCGCCTCTATTGGCTACTGCGTAAAATGCCCGAGATGAACCGCGTCGAGCTCGTTCGCAGCTTCGCCGCTTCCTATGGCTATGATCTCGACCAGCAATGCCGTGCTCTGATCATGGACTGGCAGGAATTGCGCACCTTCGCCGATGACCCGCTCTGCACCATCGGCGCGCACACCGTGCATCATTACGAACTGGCCAAGCTGTCGGAAGAACAAGCCAGCAGCGAAATGTCCCAGTCGGCCGACATCATCAACGCCCAGTTCGGCAAACGTCCGGAGCACTTCTCATATCCGCTTGGCGGGCCGCTTTCGGCGGGTGAGCGCGAATACGATCTGGCGCGCGATCTGGGCTTTAAGTCCGGCGTCACAACTCGCCCCGGGGGGCTATATGCCCACCATGCCGAAACACTGCATGCCCTGCCGCGCGTCTCGCTCAACGGCTACTTCCAGGCGTATCGCTATGTCGACGTCTATGCGACCGGCGCGGTGTTCACGGTGATGGGCAAGCTGACTGGCTGATCAGGCGTCGGGCTTCGCCATCCACCGAATGATCTGCATGGCCGGATACAGCCAGCCCATGCCCGCAACGATGAAATACGGCATCAGGATCCAGATCGGCAGATCGGGCGGAAACGCCAGATAGATCGACGTGAAAATCGATAGCCAGGCGATGATCGAGCCAAGGATCAGCAAGATGCCGAGGGCTTTTCGGTTGCGCTGTGTCATGTGCGGCATCGCGGCTATTGCGGGAAATTCGACACGGGCATACCACTCCGGCCTCTCGACCGACACCGGGAAACTGCCGTGACCACGATCCAAGATGCCGCACTGACCCAAACTACCATCGCCCATGACCGCCTGCGCCCCGTGCGAATCTGGCTCTACGTCATGGCCTTCATGGTGCTCTGTATGGTGATGGTAGGCGGCATGACGCGCCTTACCGGGTCAGGTCTGTCCATCACGACGTGGCGGCCCATTTCGGGAATCATCCCGCCGATGTCGGAAGCCGAGTGGATGGCCGAGTTCGCCGGCTACAAGCTGATTCCGCAGTATGAGGTCTATAATCACTGGATGACCCTTGAGGACTTCAAGGGTATTTTCTGGTGGGAGTGGATCCACCGTTTCCTCGGCCGCATGCTCGGCTTCGCCTTCGCCATTCCCTTTGTCGTCTTCCTCGTCCAGAAACGCCTGACGCGCGACATGGCGCTGCCACTGGTGGGGCTTTTCCTGCTCGGCGGCTTTCAGGGCTTCCTCGGCTGGTGGATGGTGTCGTCGGGTCTGTCCGAACTCACTTCCGTGTCGCAATACCGACTCGCGACCCATTTGACCGCCGCCGCACTATTGCTGCTGGCGCTGATCTGGGTCGCTCGAAGAATGCGGCCGCAACCGACGCAAGGTGTCGTGACGCGCTTCAACGTTACGTCCATCGCAATCCTTTTGGCCATGCTGGTGTTGCAGATCGCGGCCGGTGGTTTTGTCGCGGGCATCGATGCCGGCATGGGGTTCAACACCTGGCCGCTGATGGAAGGCAAGCTGATCCCTGATGGGCTCGGTGCCTATGATCCGGCGTGGCGCAGCATGTTTGAGCATGGCCTGACAGTGCAGTTCAATCACCGCATCCTGGCCTATCTCATCACCATCGTGACCTTCGTGCTGCTGATCCTGCAGATGCGCAGGGCAGGGTTGGGCGGCGTTCACCGATGGATGGCCGTGATTGCCGTGCTCGTTGTGGCGCAGGTCGGCCTCGGTATCGCGACACTGCTGTCGATGATCCAGATCGATCTGGCCGTTGGCCATCAGGGCCTAGCCTTCATTCTGGCATCGAGCATCTGCGCCTATCTGGCAGACATGACGAAAAAGCGGTCACTAGGTGCGGTATTATAATACCGCATCCATAAGTTGTTGATTTTGCTGATATAAATTGACCCCCTTGACGTTGTCGGGAATCCCCCATAAACGACGCCACGAACACGCTGCTTTCCTCGATTGATGAAGGCCGCAAGCCTAAGAAATCTAGGGAATTCAAGCATGAGCACTTACTCGGCAAAACCGAGCGAGATCGAAAAGAAGTGGATCCTGATCGACGCCGATGGCCTCGTCGTGGGTCGTGTTGCTTCGATCATCGCTTCGCGTCTGCGCGGCAAGCATAAGCCTACCTTCACCCCACACATGGACATGGGCGACAACATCATTGTCATAAATGCCGACAAGGTGAAGCTCACCGGCCGTAAGCTGGACCAGCACAAGTTTTATTGGCACACCGGTTTCCCCGGCGGCATCAAGGACCGTACTGCTCGTCAGCTGCTGGAAGGTCGTTTTCCAGAGCGCGTGCTCGAGAACGCCGTCCGTCGCATGATGCCTGGCGGCCCGCTGACTCGTGCTCAGCTCAAGAACCTCCGCGTCTATGCCGGCGCTGAGCATCCCCACGAAGCGCAGAACCCAGCCACGCTGGACGTTGCTGCGATGAACTCCAAGAATGCGCGGGTGAAGTAATATGGCTGAAACCATCAACTCCCTCGAAGAGCTCGGCACCTCGACCGTCGCTCCTGCGATCAACACTGCACCGATTCACGAGCAGAAGCTCGATGCTCAGGGCCGCGCCTATGCAACCGGCAAGCGCAAGAACGCCGTTGCTCGCGTCTGGATCAAGCCAGGCAAGGGCAAGGTCGTCGTCAACGGTCGCGAATTCGCAACCTACTTCGCGCGGCCAGTTCTGCAGCTGATCGTCAAGCAGCCAATCGTTGCGACCGAACGCACCGACCAGTACGACGTCGTCGTCACTGTTGCTGGTGGTGGTCTGTCCGGCCAGGCCGGTGCCGTTCGTCACGGCATCTCCAAGGCACTCAACTTCTTTGAGCCAGCCCTGCGCCCGACCCTCAAGAAGGGTGGCTTCCTGACCCGCGACAGCCGCGTCGTCGAACGCAAGAAGTACGGCAAGGCCAAGGCCCGCAAGTCCTTCCAGTTCTCGAAGCGCTAAGCTTCAAATCCAGATTTATGCGAAGGGCCGGGAGACCGGCCCTTTTCTTTTGTGGAGCGCGCCTTGTTCAGCCACATCACCGTCGGTGCCAGTGATCTCGATCGCGCCGCCAGCTTTTACGATGCCGTTCTATTGCCCTTAGGGCTTCGTCGCCGCGTGGTTGCGCCCGACGGTGGACCGCCAGCAGTGTGCTGGGTCGGGGGGGGGCATCGCTCCCGCGCTTTTATGTCTATTCACCCTACAACGGACAGCCTACCAGCGCCGGGAATGGCAGCATTTCTCGCTGCGTCGGCACAAGCTGTTGATGCCGCCCATGCGGCAGGGCTCGCTAACGGCGGAACCGATGATGGCGCACCGGGAATTCGGGTGCACTATGGGCCAGATTACTACGGCGCCTACCTGCGCGATCCAGATGGCAACAAACTCCATCTGGTTTTTCGCGGCGAGCGGCTTATCTAGCTGACATGCGCTCGCTTGTGACACGATTCCATTTACTGCTCCTGGCCGTCACCGTGGCGATAACGGGCGTGGGTTATTATCGAATTCCGGCTGACTTCGCTTTTGCAGCGCATTGGGCCGGCAATAGTCCCGACTGGATCTGGCCACGTGACACGACACTGATTGTAGCGCCGATGGTGCAGATCGTTCTGCTGGCTGCATTCTTCCTCATTGGCCGGCTGCTCACTAAAAACCACTACGCCAAGGTCCAGCATATCTTCGATCCCTCGCTGACACTGCTAATGGCGGTCGTCGCGTCGACGCAACTTGGCCTCTTGCTGACGGGCATCGGTTCCGACCTCGATTTCGTCCGCTTCACCGGCCTCTGGTTCGGCGTCGCCCTTCTCGTTCTCGGCATCGTCCTGTTCGAGGCTGAACGACACACCTATGCCGGGCTGCGTATGCCGTGGCCCATTCGCAGCGAAAGGGGCTGGCGGATTGTCCATCGCCTAACCGGGTTGGCATTCGGTCTTGCAGGCGTTGCCTTGGGTGTGCTGGTCTGGCTCGACGTGGGCAACGGCCTACTCGTTACGGCCTTCTGCGCCGCTGTTTTCGTGCCCGTTGCCATTGCAGGACTCTCCACGCTTTTCAGCCGCGCCCGATCCGCCTGAGGCATAACGTGCTCATAACGGCTATCTGGTGAGGCGATTTTTCTCTTTCGTACCGGGATATGGAAGCTCGTGCGCAGAGTTTTCCGGCGCAGAGGCGTAGATTGTGGCTAATTTTGAGGCATGACGCTCAGACACTGAGCGAATACCTCTGGCAATCCGCAGGTTTCATATGTCCCCGACCACTCTCTCCGCAGCTCGGGCGCCGCGCGCGCCCAAGCCGTTCTATCGATCCTTTGGCTTCCAGGTGCTCGCCGCCATGGTCATCGGCCTCATCCTGGGCTACATCGCCCGCGAAATCGGCCCCGATGCCGCCGGCAATGCCAACTGGCTGACCCAGACGCTGGCCACGATTGGTTCGACCTTCGTGTCAATGCTCCGCGCTCTGGTGCCAGTGCTGGTCTTTACGGCCATCGTCGCCTCCATCGCCAACCTTCGCGAACTCAACAATGCCGCCAAGCTGGTTTGGC
The DNA here is from genome assembly GCF_040546815.1 of Devosia sp. 2618. Classification (NCBI taxonomy): domain Bacteria; kingdom Pseudomonadati; phylum Pseudomonadota; class Alphaproteobacteria; order Hyphomicrobiales; family Devosiaceae; genus Devosia; species Devosia sp. 2618. Next base: position 1,778,931 of record NZ_JBEPOO010000001.1, on the reverse strand, counting down.
AGACCCTTTTGTGGTTCGCCATCACGGCACTGATCGCCGTTGCCATCGGTATTGCGCTCGGCCTCATCATCCAGCCCGGCCTCAACACTGCAGTCGCTGCGGAAGCTGCCCGTGCGCCATCGTCGACAGGTTCGTGGCTCGATTTCCTTAAGGGCCTGATCCCGTCCAATATCCTGGGCTTGCAGGCGTCGACCCGCGTCACCGATAGCGGCGCGACCACCAGCCTCAACTTCAACGTGCTGCAGATCCTGGTCGTTTCGATCGTGGTCGGTATTGCAGCGCTCAAAGTCGGCGCTGCCGCCGATCCGTTCCTCGCCTTCAACCGCGCCTTCCTCAAGATCGTGCACAAGATCCTGTGGTGGGTGATCCGCCTGACACCAATCGGCACCATCGGCCTGCTCGGCAATGCCGTTGCGGTCTATGGCTGGGACGCACTGGCGCAGCTGGGCTGGTATTCAGCCGCCATCTATATCGGCCTCGCCCTCGTGCTGTTCGTGGTCTATCCGGTTTTGTTGCAGGCCCATGGCCTCAACCCAATCCGCTACTTCCAGAGCGCATGGCCGGCCATTCAGCTCGCCTTCGTGTCGCGGTCGTCCATCGGTACGCTGCCGGTGACCGAACGCATCACCGAGCAGAACCTCGGCGTGCCGCGTGAATACGCAGCCTTCGCCGTGCCGCTGGGGGCGACCACCAAGATGGACGGTTGCGCCGCCATTTACCCAGCGATCTCGGCCATCTTCGTGGCCCAGTTCTTCGGCATCCAGCTTGGCATCCAGGAATACCTGCTGATCGTCTTCGTGTCGGTCATTGGTTCGGCAGCAACGGCTGGTTTGACCGGCGCCACCGTCATGCTGACGCTGACCCTCTCGACCCTGGGCCTGCCACTTGAAGGCGTCGGCCTGCTGCTCGCAGTCGACCCGATCCTCGACATGGGCCGTACCGCGGTCAACGTCGCGGGGCAGGCACTGGTCCCAACCATCGTCGCCAGGCGCCAGGGCATCCTCAATCAGGAAGTCTATGACCGCGGCGAAAGCATCGACGCGCTCGATAGCGCCGAAGCGGTTCCAGCCGAATAAGGCGGGGTTCCAAAGCATGCAAAAGGGAGGCGAAAGCCTCCCTTTTTTGTTGGATCATCGTGCCACGCCCTCGTGGTTCGAGGCGCGAAGAACGCGCACCTCACCATGAGGGCTACTCTTGGTGAGGTGCTTCAGTAGTCCTCATGGTGAGGTGGGAGCGTAGCGACCCTCGAACCACGAGGGCGTACCGCTGTGCTAAGGCTGGCACCTGCCACTACCCAACCAGCTTGAGCGCCGGTTTGATTTTCTTGAGCTTCTTGGCCTTGGGTACGCGTGGCACATAGTTGTCCATGACGCGTTCGATGACCTTAATGGCTTTCTCGGTGCCTTCTTCGGCATGCAGTTGCTCGGCGATGTCGGCAGCGTTGCGGCGATAGTCTTCGTTAGTCGTCAGATCTGCCAGGGCGCCGGCGAGGATTTCCGAGTTCAGCTTGCGCAGGCGCACAGGCTTTGGACCACAGCCAAGCTCATAGACGCGACGGCCCCAATAGGGCTGATCGACCGTCTGCGGCACCACAAAGGTCGGGCGTCCGAGGTGGAGGCCCGCGGAGGTCGTGCCCGCCCCGCCATGGTGGACCACGGCCGAGACGTATTTGAACAGCTTGTCGTGCGGCGCCTTCTCGATAGCAAAGATCGTGCTCGGCAGGTCGTGCGGATTGATGCCGCCCCAACCCCGCGCCACGACGGCACGGCCGCCCCACATGGCGACGGCTTCCTTGAGGATCTTGGTGTTGCGCTCGGCGCCGAATGGCATCGAACCAAAGCCGATATAGACGGGCGCATCGCCTTCCGAGAGGAACTTCTGGAATTCTTCCGACGGTTGCCAGTCGCTGCGATCCTTGAGGTTCCAATAACCCGAGACGATGGCGCTCTTGGGCCAGTCACGCGGGCGAGGGGAGATGGTCGCGGAATAGGCGTAAAGCGTCGTCAGCGAGGTGCCGTCGGTATTGCGGAAGAAGCCGCCCTTCTTGCGCGCATCTAGCCCCATCAACTCACGGCGCAGCTTGTTGCGCGGCAGGTTGTAATAGATCTGCTGCACGGTCATCGCCGTGTAGCTGAGCTTGTTGAAGGCCGGTCCGAAATCAGCGCCGTAATCGTAATAGATGCAGAGCGGGAATTCGCTGGTCGAATTGAGCGGCTGCAGGCCGACCATGATGGCCGGAATATGCAGCGCCTCGGCAATGTCGATGCCAAAGCTGGTGTTCATGTTCAGAATCAACATGTCCGCGCCCTGGCACATATTCCATGCGTGGCGGGCAGCGGTGTCGACGATCTGCTGGCCTTGGCGCAGCAGGGACGGGCCATTGATGAGCATGGACTGGCTCATCGCATTCTCGAATCGCTGCTGCAGCAGGAAGGCCTGAATGGATGGGCCGAGCGTGTGGAACTCGATTCCGTAGCCTTCGACCATGCTCTGGAACTCTTCCGAGGCCCCGAGAATAACCGAATATCCCTTTTCCTTCAGCGCGATGGCAAGCGCCAGATAGGGCTGAACGTCGCCTTGCGTGCCGATCGTCACCAGGGCAATGCGCTTCAAAGTCTTACCTCACCGTATGCCGCTCTCAAGCCGAAGGTTGGCTTCCGACCGGCCATTTACAATAGCTGGAGGACGATTTAAGAACGGCCTTGTCGATAGCTGATTTCATTACAAAAATCGCATCTGAAGGGCAAGGGACATGCAGTCTCTGTACACTGTTGCTAAGGTTGGAGCCTCGCTCGCCGGCTGTGCAGTGTCTGCGGCTGCCTTTGGGGCAGCGGCGAACGCCCGCTAGCTCTTCCCGCGTGGCCCCATCGGGCCGGGAAGAGCCGAACACGACAAAGCGCCCCGAAAATGGGGTTGTTTAACCCGTTCACAACCATAATTCCGCGATAATCACGGCCTCAAAGAGAGGCGTGGCGACCCCTAACGGCGCGTCGCGGCCCAGTTCAGGTCTCAGGACCGCCGAGGAAATCATGAGCGACGACTTCCACAAAATCCGCCGTCTTCCCCCATACGTGTTTGCCCATATCGATCCGCTCAAGGCTAAGGCCCGCGCCGAAGGCGTCGATGTGATCGACCTTGGCATGGGCAATCCGGACATGCCCACGCCGCAGCACATCGTCGAAAAGCTGCAGGAAACGGTCAAGGACGGCCGCACCCACCGCTATTCGTCGTCGCGCGGGATTCCCGGCCTGCGCAAGGCACAGGCGAGCTATTATGGTCGCCGCTTTGGCGTGAAGCTGAACCCCGACACGCAGGTTGTCGCGACCCTCGGCTCCAAGGAAGGCTTTGCCAACATGGCTTCGGCCATCACCGCCCCCGGCGACGTGGTGCTGGTGCCAAACCCGACCTATCCGATCCATTCCTTCGGCTTCATCATGTCTGGCGGCGTCGTCCGCTCGATGCCGGCTGATCCGAACGAAGATTTCATGCGGTCGCTGGACCGTGCCGTGCGGCACTCGATCCCCAAGCCAATTGCGCTGGTGCTGAACTACCCGGCCAATCCGACCGCCTATACGGCTGACCTCGATTTTTACACCGAGGTCGTCAAGTATTGTAAGGCGCACGACATCTTCATCCTGTCCGATCTCGCTTATTCCGAGATCTATTTCGATGAAGATTCTCCACCGCCATCGGTGTTGCAGGTTCCGGGCGCGATCGACATCACGGCCGAATTCACCTCGATGTCCAAGACCTATTCGATGCCCGGTTGGCGCGTGGGCTTTGCCGTCGGCAATGAGCGGCTGATTGCTGCGCTTTCTCGCGTGAAGTCTTACCTCGATTACGGCGCGTTCACCCCAATTCAGGTCGCGGCAACGGCAGCGCTCAATGGCTCCGATGACGTGATCGAAGAAGTGCGCAAGATCTACAAGCATCGCCGCGACGTGATGGTCGAGAGCTTTGCCCGTTCCGGCTGGGACATCCCAGTTCCAAAGGCGACGATGTTTGCTTGGGCGCCAATCCCAGCCCAGTTCGCTCATCTTGGCTCGCTCGAATTTGCCAAGCTCCTGATCAAGGAAACCGGTGTCGGCGTCGCGCCAGGCGTGGGCTTTGGCGAATATGGCGACCAGTATATCCGCCTTGCTTTCGTTGAAAACGAACAGCGCATCCGTCAGGCGGCGCGCAATATCAAGAAGCTGCTCGGCTCCAAGCCAGGGCAGGGCAATGTGGTGCCGTTGGTCGGCTAATCACTGCAATCAATCGAAATGAAAAGAGCCCGGATAATCTGGGCACTTTTGCGTTAGTTCTTGAGCACTTCAGCCAGGTCGTTGACCAAAATTTGCAGCGACCATCTGATGGCTGACGGGGAGGGCGCCACGACGGCCATCACCATGCTCGGATCGGCAATGCCGACATAGTGACCCTCAGCCACCGGGCGATAGCGGCTGTAGACCGGGTCGGTCTTCACATACTCGATCTCTTCGGGCTCATTGTGCCAGGCAACCAGTACGTCGGTATCGATCGTGGCAAGCCTCTCAGTGCTCAGATCAATGCCGTCGGTCGCAGCAGAAACCTCGGGCGGCAGCGAAAAGCCCAGATCGACCAGCATCTGCACCCGTGACGCGTCTGGCGAATAGACATGCATGATGCCCGAGCCGGGCACGATGTAGCTAAAAATCGCAGTCCTGTCGGCAAATTCAGGATGCGCGGCGCGCTCGGCTGCAACGGCGGCATTGGTATCGGCGATGAGCTGCTCGGCCTCGGCGGTCTTGCCTAGCGCCTTGCCGATAGTCATCGTCACGTCCTGCCAGCGACCGTCCCAAGCGGACTTTTCATAGGCGACAGTCGGCGCAATTGAGGACAGGCGGGCAAAGTCGTTCTCGTCGATGCCACTCATCGGCGCGAGGATCACATCGGGATCAAGCGCCAGAATGTCCTCGAAGGGAATTCCGTCATCAATGCTGAGCAGAGCAGAGCGCTCCGGCGCGATGGCCGCGATAGTGTCGGCGAACCACGGCAGCAGGCCCGTGCCGTCATCACCCCAAGTGACCTTGGGCGTGCCGACGGGGATAATACCCAAATCGGCGACGATATCCTGCGTCATCCAGCCCAGCGTCACCACCCGCACGGGCGCTGCCGGAATGATCGTCGGACCATAGATATGATCGACGCTGACCGGGAATTCGTCGGCAATTGCCGCTACGGGTGCAAACGCCGCAAGCGCGAGCAGGCTGATGGCCACCGGCAGGGCGAGAATTCTCAATGTCATAAAAAACTCCACTCACGATCGAGATGTGACCGTACCGGCGGCTGGCTACAGTTTTTTCATGACATTGCCAATCATGTTTTGTATGGCATGGCGAAACCCATCCAAAGGTGCGCCATGTTCCGCTCGTTTGCTTTCGTTATCCCTCTCACCCTCATATCTGGCAGCGCCTTAGCGCAGGAATTTCCGGTAACGCTGGAGCATGTCTGGGGCTCAACCACCATCGAGGCCGAGCCGCTACGCGTCGTCACTTGGGGCTGGGGCAATGAAGACGCGGTAATCGCGCTCGGCGTCGTTCCCGTCGGCATTCCTTTTCAGTCCTACGGCGGCGGCGACAATGGTATCCAACCATGGTTTGAGACTGCACTCGAAAAGCTGGGTGCCAGCGCGCCGACGGTAATGAGCAATTCGGGCGAACCACCATTCGAGCAGATCGCCGCTCTCAACCCAGACCTGATCATCGCCGCGTTCTCCGGCGTCACCGAGGACCAATATGCTTTGCTGTCTGGGATCGCGCCGACGGTGGCATATTCCGGCGACGCCTATTCAAGCTCTTGGCAAGACATCGCCCGCACCGTGGGCAAGGCGCTGGGCAAGTCCGATGAAGCTGAAGCGCTGGTCGCTGATACCGAAGGTTGGCTGGCCGACGAGTTCGCCAAGCACCCGGTTTTGTCCGAGATCAGCTTCGCCAGTGCTAACGACTATGACGGCTCCATCGCCGTCTACGCGCCGCTCGATTCCCGCATCCGGTTCCTGACTGATCTTGGCCTGAAGCTAAACCCAAGCGTCGCCGCACTCGCGCCCGCCGATGGTCAATACTTCTATCCGCTGAGCTATGAGCTGTTCGACAAGCTCGAAGGCGATATCTTCGTGACCTATTACGAGGAGCAGTCGGCCCTCGACGCCTGGCTGGCAACGCCACAGGCAAAGTCGTATCCGCCCATCATCAATGGCGGGCTCGCGGCGCTTGTCGGCACCGAGCAGGTCGCTGCCGTATCGCCGCCAAGCGTGCTGTCTCTGCGCTGGGGCTTCCCGACATATTTGGATGTGCTGGTCGATGCGGCCACCAACGTCGCCAAGCGTTGAGCGCTCAGGTCGGCGCAACGTAGCGCAATTGATGCATAAAAATCGGGCGTTTAGAGCGGTATCTTGTGCGATGGCATCTTGCCGCGCTGCCAAACACCAAACTCCTATTGACGGCTAGGCGAAATCCTATGCAGATGGCGCCACCATGAGTGATATCCAGTCTTTCCGCCAAGCCGTAGAATCTTTCATCTCCGCCCGTGGCTGGACGCCAACACGGTTCGGCCGCACCGTCGCGGGCGATCCGCTGTTCGTGTTTGACCTGCGCGAGGGCCGCGAACCGCGTTCCGATACGCGCGCCCGCATCCTCAAGGCGATGCAGGAATTCGGCGAAGGTGAGACGCTGCCACCGCTGCGCGTGGGCGTTGCCGGTCTCGGCAATGTCGGCGCGACGCTGGTGCGCATCCTGCAAAAGGATGGCGCTGAACTCACGCGAAAACTTGGCCGCAAACTCGTTGTGACGGCCGTTGCCGCGCGCTCGCGTTCCCGCGACCGCGGCATTGATATTTCTGGCCTCGACTGGTTCGACGACCCGGTGGCGCTGGCCAAGTCCGATGGGATCGACCTGTTCGTCGAGCTGATCGGCGGCGAAGACGGTCCGGCATTCGCTGCGGTCAAAGCTGCGCTTGAAATCGGCCGGCCGGTCGTGACCGCCAATAAAGCCCTTCTCGCCAAGCACGGCGTTTCGCTCGCCAAAATGGCCGAAGAGTCGGGCGCTCAGCTCGGCTTTGAAGCCGCTGTTGCCGGTGGTATTCCGGTCATCAAGACGCTGCGCGAGGGTCTCGGCTCGGCCCGCATCGCCAAGGTGTTCGGCATCATGAACGGCACCTGCAACTATATCCTGACCCGCATGGGCAATGAGGACATCAGCTTTGCTGACTGCCTCAAGGACGCGCAGGCGCTCGGCTATGCCGAAGCCGATCCGACCTTTGACGTCGAAGGTTTCGACACTGCGCACAAGCTGTCGATTCTCGCGACGCTCTGCTTTGGCTACGAAATCGCGCCCGACCAGATCCGCGTCGAGGGTATCTCCAAGATCACCCAGCACGACATCAAGGTGGCCGCAGAGCTTGGCTACAAGATCAAGCTGCTGGGCATTGCGCAGCGCACCGATGAAGGCATCGAGCAGCGCGTGCACCCCACCTTCGTACCCAAGGGCTCGGCCATTGCCGGCGTCGATGGCGTGATGAACGCCGTCGCCCTCGAAACCGACCACGTGCATGAGCTGCTACTGGCCGGTCCCGGTGCTGGTGGTCCGCCTACCGCTGCGTCGGTCCTGTCCGATATCCTCGACATAGCCCGTGGCACCCGCGTGCCGCCGCTGGGCGTCCCGGTCGAAGAACTGCTGCCCTATAAGCAGGCGCCTATGCGCGCCCATGACGGCGGTTATTACATCCGCCTCAGCGCCAAGGATGTACCTGGTGCCCTCGCTGCCATCGCCACCCGCATGGGTGAGCGCGGCATTTCGATCGACTCTGTCATCCAGCGTTCCGATTTGAACGCTAAGGCAGTGGCGCCCGATGGTTCGCCAACCCGCACTGTGGTGTTGATCACTCAACAGACTTTGGAAGCGTCTGTGCGTGAATCGCTTGCGCAGATCGCCGCTGACGGGTTTATCGTGGGTGAGCCACAATTGATCCGGATCGAAACGCTCTAGGCCGTCTGGGGCGATTGGGCCCCGGGAGGACGCATGAAACTGAGCAAGGCAGAGGGCGACAAGAGCCCCGCCCATCTGCATCGCAGCCTGACACTGGAACTGGTGCGCGTCACTGAACGCGCAGCAACTGCTGCCGCCGAATGGCGCGGCAAGGGGAACGAGCAGGCCGCCGACGAAGCCGCCGTCAAAGCGATGAAGGCCGAACTCGACCGCGTGTCGATCTCGGGCCGCATCGTCATCGGCGAAGGCGAAGAGAATGAGTGCGACGACCTCTTTATCGGCCAGGCCGTCGGCGCGGGCGAGGGGCCCGAGGTCGATATCGCCGTCGATCCGCTTGAAGGCGTCACTCTCTGCGCAAAGAACCAGCCCGATTCTATCGTCGTGCTGGCCATGGCCGAACGCGGCGGACTGCTGAACGTTGCCCGCAACGTCTATATGCACAAAATCGCCATCGGCGCCGAATATGCACCCGGCACGGTTCATATCGACTGGACCGCGACGGAAAACGTCAAGGCACTGGCCAAGGCCAAGGGCGTTCCGATCAGTGAAATCACCGCCATCGTGCTCGACCGTCCGCGTCATGCCGGACTGATCGAAGAACTGCGGACCACCGGCGTGGCCGTCAAACTCATAAGCGATGGTGACATCGCCGGCGTGATCCATGCGGTCAACACCGAGGATACCGGAATCGATATCTATCTCGGTTCTGGCGGCGCGCCGGAAGGCGTGTTGGCCGCTGCCGCGCTGCGTTGCATCGGTGGGCAAATGCAGGGCAAGCTGATCCTCGATAGCCAGTCCAAGCGCGAACGTGCCTTTGCCATGGGCATCGAGGACCCCAATCGCATCTATGACGTGACAGAACTCGCCGCCGGCGACGTTCTGGTGGCTGCCACCGGCATCACTGACGGCACCTTGCTGGAAGGCGTCCGCCTGCGCCGCAACTCGGTGGTGACCAGCACCATCGTCATGCGCAGTTGGAGCCAAACAGTCCGCTGGATCAAGGCGCAGCACGCGCGGTAGCATTTGCTTGACACCCTTGGGTGGCAGGAGGAGGCTCTGTACCTTGAACGGTAACGGAGCAAGGTTATGCCAACTCCTGTTTTCGTCGTGCGTGCGGATGCGGATCGGCATGGCCATCCCATCAATTTCCTGAACGGCAGGTTTGATACCAAAATCACATCCAGCGATTCCGACGGTGCGCTGCTCGTCATCGATACCGTTCGCACCGGCAGCGGCGGCCCGCCGCTTCACTATCACCATGACATAGACGAGACATTTTTCGTCCAAGAAGGCGCGTTTCGGTTTCGGGTTGGCGACGAGTTTTTCGAGCTGCGCCCGGGAGACATGATCTTTGGTCCACGGCGCGTGCCGCACGCCTTCCGTAACACGACCGCGACGGGTCGTCTGATGGTGATGTTTAGGCCCGCCGGGACGATGGAAGCATTCTTTACGTCGCAAATGCTCGATCCGATGTCGGAGCAGTTTCGGCAGTTAAGTCGGCTGCATGGGATGGAGGTGGTCGGTCCGCCTTTGCCCGCCTAGCTTTTGCTCGACCGGTGCTTGGAAATCGCCTAACTCTGCAACATGTTCGACGCCCCGCGCCCATTCTTAGACGTTACCCGATCCGTGACTGGCCGGGCCTGGGTCGACCGTCTTGATGCCACCACCACCCGCACTGCGACGGCGATTTCTCAGCGCAGCGGCATCCCCGAAATCCTCGCGCGCATTATGGCCGCGCGTGGTGTGTCGCTCGACGAATCTGCCGCGTATCTCGAACCCACCATTCGCGGGCTGATGCCCGATCCGTCGACTTTGACGGCCATGGACCCGCTCGCTGACCGGCTGGCCAAAGCCATCGCCGACAACGAGGACATCGCGCTATTCGGTGACTATGACGTGGACGGCGCCTGTTCCTGCGCGCTGATGGCCCGCTATCTGCGCCACTTTGGTATTGAGCCGCAGGTGCATATTCCCGACCGCATCTATGAAGGCTATGGCCCCAACATCGCGGCCATGGACAAGCTCATCGAAGCCGGCGCCACGCTGATCATCACGCTCGACTGCGGCACGACCAGTGAAAAGCCCATTGCCCACGCCCGTGGGCGCGGTGTCGATGTGCTGGTGATCGACCACCATCTGGCTGACCACGAACTGCCGGACGCCAATGCGTTGGTCAATCCAAACCGCCCAGACGATATTTCCGGCCTTGGCTACCTCTGCGCTGCCGGCGTCACCTTCATGGTGTTGGTCGCCGTCAACCGCGCCTTGCGTAACCGTGGCGATACCGGACTGCCCGATCTGCTCAAGCTGCTCGATCTGGTCGCGCTGGCGACGGTCTGCGATGTGGTGCCGCTGGTTGGTCTCAACCGCGCCTTTGTGGTGCGCGGGCTGGAAGTGGCGCGCCGGGGCGATAATCTCGGCATGGCCGCTTTGGCGCTCGCCGCCCGCGTGTCAGGCCCGCTCAATCCCTATCACCTCGGCTTCCTTATCGGCCCCCGCATCAATGCCGGCGGTCGCATCGGCAATGCCGCTCTGGGCACCGAACTGCTGACAGTCGAGGACGAACACCACGCTCTCTCAATCGCAGCACGGCTGGACGAGCTTAATACCGAGCGCCAGCGCATTGAAGTCGACGCCGTCGAAGAGGCTATCTCCGTCGCCGAACTGGAAATCGGCAATGGCGAAGGCCCGCCGGTCCTCGTGCTGGCGTCGGCCAATTGGCACCCTGGTGTTGCCGGCCTTATCGCCTCACGCCTCAAGGATCGGTTCGAACGCCCCACCTTCGCCATTGCCCTGCAACCCGACGGTACAGGCACCGGCTCGGGCCGCTCTATGCCGGGCGTCGATCTTGGCCGCGCTGTGATCGAAGCGGTCGATCTGGGACTGGTGGCCAAGGGCGGCGGCCACGCCATGGCGGCTGGCGTCACCATCAAGACTGGCCAACTCGGTCCGTTCCGGTCGTTCCTCGCCGAAAAACTCTCTGTCGACGTTGCCGCTGCCCGCGCCGCCACGGCTTTGCCGATTGATGCAGCGCTTACCGCGCGTGGTGCCTCGCTCGACCTCGTGCATGATCTGGAACGGGCAGGGCCGTTTGGCTCGGGCAATCCGGGACCACTTTTTGCCTTCCCCGCGCACCGCGCCAGATTTGCGCAGGTCGTCGGCAAGGGCGGGCATGTCAGCTTCACGCTGACCTCCGAAGATGGTGCGCGGCTAAAGGCAATCGCCTTCCGTGCCGCAACCACGGCAATCGGCGATACACTTTTGCGCGGCACCGATGCGCCTATGCACTTTGCAGGTGCGCTTTCCATCGACCATTATCAGGGCCGCGAGCAGGTTCAATTCCGCCTGACCGACATCGCTAAACCTAAGCCATAAAAGAAACTTCTCACTGATCCACGCCGTATCTCCGACCGTACAAGTTGCACTGACAAGCGGAGAACACCCCGACTATGAGCGCCTCGAATATCGCCGTTATCGGTTCGGGAATCTCTGGACTTTCAGCGGCTTGGCTGCTGTCGAAGTCGCAGAACGTAACGCTATTCGAGAAGAACGCGGTTCTTGGCGGCCACAGCAACACCGTCATGGCGCCCACGCCGCAGGGTCCGGTTCCGGTTGATACCGGCTTCATCGTCTATAACGAAAAGAATTATCCCAACCTCACGGCCTTCTTTGACCACTTCGAAGTCGAGACCGCTCAATCCTTCATGAGCTTTGCTGTGTCGGTGGGTGAAGGTCAGATGGAGTATTCCGGCGAGTATCTCTGGGGCCTGTTCGGACAGCGCCGCAATATCATCAGGCCACGCCACTGGCAGCTGGTCGCTGATATCATGCGCTTCTTCCGCGAAGCCCCCAAGCAGATGGCGCTCTGCTCCAATGATATGTCGATCGGTCAGTTCCTGCAGCGGTTCGGTTATTCCCGCGCTTTTGTCGACGACCACATCCTGCCGATTTCGGCGGCCATCTGGTCGACTCCGTCACGCGGCATGCTCGAATTCCCCGCGCGCACCTTCATTGAGTTTTTCGCAAACCACTCGCTGCTTCAGGTCTCGGGTCGTCCCAAATGGCGCACTGTAACATCCGGCTCGCGCCAGTATATCGACAAGCTCCTGGCGCAGACGCAGATGGAAACCGTGCTCAATGCCCGGATCACATCAGTCCGTCGCCACGCCAATGGCGTCGAAATCTATTTCGAGGATGGCAGCCACCGCCATTTCGACAAGGTTGTGTTTGCAACCCACGCCGACCAGGCACTGGCGATGATTGCTGATCCCAGCGAGGCCGAACAGCGCCTGCTCTCGGCCTTCCGCTATACGAGCAACCGCGCGGTGCTCCATTCCGACAAGAGCTTCATGCCCAAACGGCGTCACCTGTGGTCGGCGTGGAACTATCTGCGCGATAGCGGGAGCGAGTGTGGCTTGAGCCTGACCTATTGGATGAACAAGCTGCAGCCGCTGCCGACGACGGAGAACATCTTCGTGACGCTCAACCCGCATCGTGACATCGCACCGGACACGGTGATGTATGAGATCGACTACGAGCATCCATTGTTCGACGCCAAGGCCATCGCCACGCAGCCGCAGCTATGGCAGATTCAGGGCGTCAACAATTCATGGTTTGCCGGTGCCTGGATGGGTTACGGTTTCCACGAGGATGGCCTGCAGGCTGGGCTCGAGGTGGCCGAGCGCATCGGTCCGGTGCAGCGCCCGTGGCAGGTTAGCGAACAGCGCGGTCGCATCGCGCATAACTGGGTCGAAGGAGACCAGCGGCTGTGGGCGGCCGAGTAGGCGATCGCGCAAACAAGGCTGGCGCGATCTACGTCGGCGACGTGGTGCACAAACGCGCCCGCCCCAAGCGTCACTCCTTACGCTACCGGGTCTTCTCCTTGCTGGTCGATCTCGATCAGCTTGACTCGATGAATGAGAAACTGCGCCTCTTCTCGTTGAATAGATTCAACCTTGTGTCCCTGTTCACCAAGGACTTCGGTCAACGCGACGGCTCCAGCATTGCCGACTTCGTTCGACGCAAGGCGGCTGCAGCCGGGGGCACCGATATCGCCCGTATTCGCATGTTAGCCTATCCGCGCATCTTCGGTTTCGCTTTCAATCCCATCACCGTCTACTTCTGCGAAGACGCAGAAGGAACGACGCGCTTTCTGGTCTACGAAGTCAGCAACACCTTCGGTGAGCACCACTTCTATCAAGCGCCGGTCGCGCCCGAGGGCGAGGTCATCCAGCACGATGCCAAGAAGGCGTTCTTCGTGTCGCCGTTCAATACGCTTGAGGGAAACTACCGGTTTTCCATCCGGCCACCGGGCGAAACGGTGTTCCTGGGCATCACGCTTTCAACCGATGAGGGCGGTCTGTTGACGGCATATTTTGAAGGCAGGGAGCGTCCGTTGACCGACGGGACGCTGTTTAAACTGCTGCTTGCATATCCGTTTATGACGGCTAAAGTGGTCTTCGGCATACACTGGGAGGCCCTGCTTTTATGGGTCAAGGGCGTGCCGCCGACGCTGAAATTACGGCGTGATCTCAAGCGCCGCCGAGAAGTTTAGCGACAATTTGGATTAGCGGGCCGATGACGAAATCCGTAGTTGAAGATAGCAATACTGGCGTAACTCTCTGGACCCGATTTGCCTCATGGGCAGTCGAGCGTATTGGCCTCAAAATGATAGGCCATCCCAAATATGGCTCGGTCACCGTGATCCTGCCCAACGGCCGAACCCGCACCGTGGGCAACTCGGCCAATGGCGAGCACTCGGTGCTCAAGCTCAACAATTTTCGCGTTATCCGCGAGACGATGCGGCGTGGCACAGTAGGCTTCGCCTCGGCCTATATGAATGGCGATATCGAGGTCGATGACCTCACCGCGTTGTTCCGATTTTTCCTGCAGAACCGCGACATGTTCGAAGAGGCCAATCCCGGCTTTTTCCGCAAGGCCGCCGGCGATCTGCACTATCACCTGTCGCGCGGCAATACGCTCGAAGGCTCCAAGAAAAACATTGCCGAGCACTATGACCTCGGCAATGATTTTTATGGCCAATGGCTCGATCCATCCATGACCTATTCCTCGGCGGTGTTCACCTCCGGCGATCAGAGCCTGGAAGAAGCCCAGCACGAGAAATACCGCCGCGTCGCCGATATGGCCGGCGTCACCGAAGGCTCTAGCGTGCTCGAAATCGGCTGCGGCTGGGGCGGTTTCGCCGAAACCGTGGCGCGCGACTACAAAGCCAACCTGCGCGGCATTACCCTTTCGGCCGAACAGCTCAAATACGGTCAGGAACGCTTGGCGCGTCAGGGACTGGATCAGTTCGCGACCTTGGTGTTTGAAGACTATCGTCACACCGAGGGCCAGTTCGACCATATCGGCTCCATCGAAATGATCGAGGCCGTCGGCGAAGACAATTGGCCAAGCTATTTCCAGACCGTGCATGATCGGCTCAAGCCGGGCGGCACGGCCGCGATCCAGGCCATCACCATCAACGAAGCCGATTTTGACGGTTATCGCAGCGGCCCCGATTTCATTCAGCGCTACATCTTCCCGGGCGGCATGTTGCTGACCAAGACGGTGATGAAAGAGTTCGGCGAGAAATACGGTCTCGTGCTGGAGAACGTCGACACATTCCGCCTGAGCTATGCCAAGACGCTGAAGCTGTGGCGCGACCGGTTCCTCGAACGCTGGCCGATGATCGCGCCACTTGGCTATGACGAACTGTTCCGCCGCAAGTGGGTGTACTATCTGAGCTATTGCGAAGCGGGCTTTACGGAAGGCTCGATCGACGTTGGGATTTATCAGTATCGCAAGCCGGCCTGAGGGTTTTGGTAGGGGATACCCCCCCACCTAACCTCCCCTGATAGGGGGAGGGGCCGATCGAGCGCAGGGCGAGATTTCGTCAAATCCACTGGCCAGATTCCTCCCCCTTTTCAGGGGGAGGCTAGGTGGGGGTACTCTTCCCAAAAGCCCAGTCTAGCCCTTCGGCAGCATCTTGCTCGTCAGCCAGAAGAACACCGGATAGGGCAACCACCGCACCGTCTTCATCAGCCAGACCATCCGCTTCGGAAACGCGATCTCGAAGCGATTGGATTGTGTAAGCCCATCGACGATCCGGTTGGCCGCATCGTCGGTTTCCATCAGGAAGGGCATCGGAAAATCGTTCTTGTCGGTGAGTTCGGATTTCACAAACCCCGGCGCGATCATCCGCACCTTGATTTTGCGCGGCGCCAGTTCGGTTCGCATCGTTTCGAGCAGGTTGATCAGCCCGGCCTTGGTCGATGAATAGGCGGCCGAACGGGGCAGGCCAAAGTAGCCAGCCACCGACGCGATGACGGCAAAATGCCCGCCGCCCTGCTTGTCCATTTGCGCCAGTAACGGATTGGCCACCCGCAATACGCCCAGATAATTGGTGTCGACGATCTTGGCGAACTTGTCGAAATCGTAATTGCCCACATCCATCGGCTGCCAGGCCGCGGCCCCGAATATGAAAAGATCGATTCGGCGGAGATCGCTGGCAATCGTCTTGATGGTTGCCGCAATGGCATCAGCGTCCGTCACATCGAGCGGATAGGGGCGAATGGCCGGATTGGCCTTGGCGACCTCGGCCAACTTTTCGACACGACGACCGGAGATAGCGACCGTCCAGCCTCGTTCAGCCAGCAGTTTGGCGACGGCCGCGCCGATGCCCGAACCGCCACCAATAATCCAGGCTACGCCAGCTTGCATTGTTACATTCCAAACAGCGGTTGCAGAGTCCGCATCAGGCGTCCCCGGAAGGTCAGTTTGGCGTCTACCGCCACAAGACAGATGCAATCTTCGCCCGGCTCCGCAATCGGCTGATGTTCGACGTCCTCGTCGTGGTCTGCAATATCGCCACGCGCGAACACGCCGAACCGGTCTTTATAGGCACCCTGCAGGATCAGCGTCAGCTCATGCCCACCATGCCCATGTTCAGGTACGCGGCGACCCGCGCCGACGCGCAGTAGCATTAGCCGCGACTTGCCATCGTCGCCCCAGTCAAGATCAGCCGTCGCCACGCCCGGTCCGGTCCACTGCCAGCGCACGGCATCCAGACCGCCGGGCAGATACTGCTGCAAGGGCAGGGGCACGCTATCAGTTCCCCGCTCATCGGGCGGCGTCACCACAATGCGCTCATCGCCCAGCGCGCCCATCAGCCGGTCCAATGCGCCCACCGAAATCTCCGCCCTTGGCTCGGCGCTTAGCAGCGCCCCACCAATGGTGTCGATATGGCGCAGCGTTTCGCGCCCACCGGGCGACATGGCAAGATGCGTGGCGATCACGGTCGCGTACGGCCCCTCGAGAGTACCGGCGCTGAACGCCATCAGGGTGGTGATGTCAGGATGATGTTGAATGGTCATTGCAGATCGTCCAGCATGGGCCGGAGCCGTTCATATGCGAGGCGAAGTCGCGATTTTACGGTGCCCAGCGGAATGCCGACGGTTTCGGCGATCTGGGCGTGTGGCATGTCCTGAATAAAACTGAGCTGCACCACCTGTTGCTGCTCTTGCGGCAGCAGGGCCAAAGCCTTGGTCACCCGCTCGATGACCTGCTGCTGCTCGATCATTACGCTGCCAAGCGGCGCATCGCTAGCCAGCGTCACCTTCTCCAGGTCCTCGTAGGGCTTGTTGGATTGGCGGCGCAGTTGATCGATCCGCAGATTGCGGGCAATGGTGAAAATCCAGGTGCTGGCCGCACCGCGCTGATTTGAATACAGCGCTGCCTTGCGCCAAACGGTGAGGAATGTCTCTTGCACCAGATCTTCGGCCAGGGCGTCGCTGGCCCCGAGCTTGAGCATCATGGATTTGACGCGCGGACCATAAAGGCCAAACAGAGCAGCGAGCGCGGAGCGGTCCTTGCCGGTCGCAATGCGCGCCACCAGTCCCGCCGGGTCGTCCACGTCGGGAAACGGTCTCATGGGGCCCGTATCTGGTTCGGTCATGGCTATCGCATACATCGCCTGTTCCACCTCTACTAGTCTATTACGAAACCTCGGGGCGGATGGATCAACGATAACAAACATGACTTGACCGATCATCTTATTGCGCACTAGGTAGCGGCAAATCCAATCCATGCATGAGCTGATCATGATCCGTACCCTGCTTGTTGTTTCCGCCGCCGCGCTCGCGCTGATGCCTGCAATGGTCATTGCTGAGCCGTGGAGCTACACCGA
Source organism: Devosia sp. 2618 (assembly GCF_040546815.1). Classification (NCBI taxonomy): domain Bacteria; kingdom Pseudomonadati; phylum Pseudomonadota; class Alphaproteobacteria; order Hyphomicrobiales; family Devosiaceae; genus Devosia; species Devosia sp. 2618. The sequence goes on along the minus strand of NZ_JBEPOO010000001.1, from coordinate 1,761,744 downwards.
TAGCCTCGGCAATACGGTCACGCTGGACAATGTCCCGACCCGCATCATTGCCAGCCAGGATGCAGCGGCAGGCCTGATCCCACTGGGAATTCGTCCGGTCGGCATTTATGCCGATAGCCCTGTCGAAGACGCTAAGGCGCTCGAAGGCCTCGACCTGACCGGCATCCAGATCATTGGCCAGACTTGGGGCGAGGTGGATATCGAAAAGGCTGCCGCGCTCAATCCGGAACTGATCATTGCCGAATACTGGCCGCTCGACACCACATGGAGCGGCGGCACCTCGGTGGTCGATGCGCTGACGCCCCTGGCGCCAATCACCGGCCCGACCAATGGGGATTCCATCCTCAAGCTAGTCGAAGACTATGAAGTGATCGCAGCCAGCCTGGGCGCCGATCTCAGTAATCCGACCATTGCCGAAAACAAGGCAGGCTTTGAAACGTCGCTGGCAGCATTCAAGGCGGCGACCGCTGCCAAGCCAAATCTGACCGTGCTTGCCCTCTGGGCCGGCACCGATTCCCTGTCGATCGCCGCCACCGAAGCCTCGGCCGAATTGCTCGACTTCAGGTCTTGGGGCCTCAACATAATCGATCCTGCAATCGCTGAAGATCGCGGCTACTGGGAAACCCTGTCTTGGGAAAACGCCGACAAGTATCAGCCTGATCTCATCATCGTCGACAACCGCTCTCCGTCGACCATGCAGATCGCCGTCGCCCAGCCAACCTGGACGCTGATGAAGGCCGCTGCCGCCGGTGCCGTCACCGACTGGCCCGCCTACTGGATCCGCAACTACGCCGCCTATTCGGGCGCGCTCGACAAGCTGACCACGGCAATCAATGCTGCCGACGAGAACCTGACCGAGTAGGCATGGCCTCCCACGCCGCCACACCGTTGAACCGCAAGGGGGCCGCACTCGCGTTCGGCCTCCTTTGCCTTGTCGCGGCTGTGATCGTGGTCGCGTTTTTGTCGATCACGGTCGGTGCGCGGCCCATTACGCTGAGTTCGGTCTGGTCGGCTCTGACGGCCTATGATCCACAATCAACCGATCACCGCATCATCTGGGACCTGCGCCTGCCGCGCACCGTGGTCGGTCTGCTCGTTGGTGCGGCCCTAGGCTTGTCTGGCGCTGTGCTTCAGGGCGCAACGCGCAACCCCTTGGCCGATCCATCCATTCTGGGCATTCATGCCGGTGCGGCAATGTTCGTCGTGCTCGGTGTTGCCGTTCTGGGCATCACACAGCTCAGCAACTACGTCTGGCTGGCCTTCCTCGGCGCCGGTGTGGCCATGCTCGTGGTCTACACCGTTGCCTCACTCGGTCGAGAAGGGGCAACGCCCGTCAAACTGGCTCTGGCGGGCGCGGCCATAACTGCCGCCCTCCAGTCTGTCGTTAGCGTCATTCTGCTCACCAGCCCACGCACGCTCGATGAAATCCGGTTCTGGCAAGTCGGCTCGTTGGCCGGGCGGGGCATGGATATCGTGGTTCAGGTGGCGCCATTTCTGGCAGTCGGCATCGTTCTGGCCTTGGCCTGCGGTCGTATGCTCGATGGGCTTTCCATGGGCGAAGACGTAGCTCGCTCGCTCGGACAAAATGTCGGCCGCTCTCGCGCCATCGCGGGTCTCGCCGCGGTCATCCTTGCGGGCGCAGCAACCGCAGCCGCCGGTCCAATCGCTTTCGTCGGCCTCACCGTGCCGCATCTTGCGCGCGCCGTGACAGGTCCGAATTATCGCTGGATATTGCCCTATTCCATGCTGCTCGCGCCCATCCTGCTGCTGGGCGCGGACGTCATCGGTCGCATTATCGCGCCGCCGGGCGAAGTGCAGGTCGGCATCGTCACCGCTTTTATCGGCGCGCCGTTCTTCATCGCGCTGGTTCGCCGTCGCAAGCTGGCGTCCCTCTGATGGCCAGCGTTGACGATATCGCCAAAGTCCACGGCATCCGGACCAGTCTGGCCCATCGCCGCAATGCCATCACCGTCGGCCTGAGCATTGCTCTGGTCTTGACCTTCGCTCTGACGCTCTATCTTGGCGACTACCCCGTGCCGGTCGACGGCGTTATCCGCTCGCTGCTGTCGCCCTTCACGGGCGAGATCAACAAGGGCATCGACTTCATCGTGCTCAACGTGCGTCTGCCGCGCGCCACACTGGCGGTCTTGACCGGAATAGCCTTTGCGCTGTCCGGAATCATTTTCCAAACGCTTCTGCGTAACCCTTTGGCTAGCCCAGACATTATCGGCATTTCGCATGGCGCCAGCGCATCGGCAGTCGCCTGCATCATCCTGCTCGGTCTGTCCGGCTTTGCCGTGTCTTTCGGTGCCCTTGTCGGCGCTCTACTGACTGCTTTTGCAATCTACGCGCTGGCTTGGCGCAACGGCGTCACCGCCTATCGTATCGTACTGATCGGTATCGGCATGTCCGCCATGATGGCTGCGGCGATCTCATACCTCTTCACACGTGCGCGCCTCACCGAAGTGCAGCAGGCGCTTGGCTGGTTAGTCGGTTCGCTGAACGCCTCCAACTGGGGCGATGTCTGGCCGCTTGCACTGGCGCTATTCGTCCTTTTGCCGAGCACAATCCTATTGGTTCGCACGCTAGACGCCATGCAGATGGGCGACGACACGGCGACGGCGCTTGGGGCCTGCGTCGAAGTCACCCGACTGGCGCTAATGATGATCGGTGTCGGCTACGCCGCCTTTGCGACAGCGGCTGCTGGTCCGGTCACATTCGTCGCCTTCGTGTCGGGTCCGATTGCCCGCAACCTGCTCGCTGGGAGCGGACGGGGCTTCGTGCTGGCGGCATTGGTCGGCGCCTTGGTCATGCTTGGCTCCGATCTCGTCGCCCAACACGCGCTGCCGTCGGTGCAACTACCCGTCGGCGTGGTGACTGGCGTGTTCGGCGCAGGTTTCCTGCTTTGGCTTCTCGTAGTGTCGAACCGGGCGGGCCGTGTAAACTGATGGTCCCTGGGAGCATGAAATGAGCGTTGATCACCAGCTGATGGCCGCAGGCATTGACCTCGCCTATGGCGAACGCCGCGTCGTCAACGACCTCAGCCTGACAATTCCGCCCGGCAAGCTTACCGTGATCGTCGGCGCCAACGCCTGTGGCAAGTCGACGGTGCTGCGCGGCCTCGCGCGACTGCTGGCGCCCACCAAGGGCGCGGTCTATCTCGACGGCAAGCCCATCCACCAGATGGCCACACGCGAGGTCGCAACCATCCTTGGTGTCCTGCCGCAATCGCCCATCGCTCCCGACGCCATCGTGGTTGCCGATCTGGTTGGTCGCGGACTCTATCCGCATCAGGGCTGGTTCCGCCGTTGGACACCTGAAGATGACGCCGCAGTTGCCGAGGCCCTGCGCGCGACCGATACGCTCGAACTTGCCGACCGGCCGGTGGATGAACTCTCCGGCGGGCAACGCCAACGGGTCTGGATTGCCATGGCTTTGGCGCAGCAGACTGACCTCCTGCTGCTTGATGAGCCGACCACATTCCTCGACATCAACCACCAGGTCGAAGTGCTCGATCTGCTGACTGATCTGGTCAAGAACAATGGCCGCACGGTCGTCGTGGTACTCCATGACCTCAATCTCGCCTGCCGCTATGCTGACCACATCGTCGCCATGAAAGCGGGGCAACTGGTGACGCAGGGCAGGCCGGTCGATGTCATGACCGAAGCCGTTGTTGCCGATGTCTTCGGCATGGCGTCACGCGTTGTGATTGATCCGGTGTCCGACACGCCGATGATCGTGCCCATCGGTCGCCATCACATCGCGGCCAAGGCACTCGCTTAGCTAGTCGTGCTGCTTGTCCACATCGAGACGGCCAACCAGCTCGTAGCGCACGCCTTCAGGATGATACTCCGTCGCGCCTTGACCTGAGAAATAGGTGCCGACGATCCGGTTGGTCAACTTGGAACCAAAGCCGTTGCGGGCAGGGGGCTGCACTTCTGGCCCACCAGCTTCCTGCCACTTGAAGCGGAAGGTGCCGTCGTCCTGGATTTCCCAGTTTACCGAAATGGTGCCGGCCTCGGACGATAGCGCACCATACTTGATGGCGTTGGTCGCCAGCTCATAGACCGCCATCGAAAGCCCAACGGCTTGCTCGGAGCTTATACGCAACGGCGATCCATTGGCGACAGCTCGGCCAACCCGGTCGATATGCGGGCGCAGCGCCTCTTTAACGACCGATCCAATGTCGGTTTCGGCCGCGGAGGTGGCCAACAGGCTTTGCGCGTCGCCAAGTGCCTGAATGCGGCGGGAAATGGTGTCGCGCGCCTCTTCGAGACTAACCGCACTGCGCAGTGACTGGTTGACGATGGCCGACGTGACGGCCAGGGAGTTCTTCACCCGGTGTACCAGCTCGCGCTGCATCGTTGCCTGCGAGCGCTTGGAGACGACGATCTGTGTCGTCTCGATGGTAACGTTCAGAATGCCGGCGATCTCACCGTGGTCGTCGTAGACTGGGCTGTAGGAAAACGTCCAAAAGGTCTCTTCCTCGAAACCATTTCGGTCCATGATCAGGCGTAGGTTTTCTGAGAATGTGCCTTCACCGGACAGAGCGGTTTTGACGAATGGCTCAATAGCGGTCCAGACGTCTGCCCAGACCTCCTTGAACGCACCGCCAAGTGCCCGAGGCTCGAGGCCGCCCAGCATTGGCGCGTAGCTTTCGTTATAGAGCATAGTCAGCTCAGGTCCCCAGAACAGGCACATGCCCTGCTTTTGGTTGACCATCATCTGCACAATTGAGCGCAGCGAAACCGGCCAGCTGTCGATCGGACCAAGCGGCGTGTTGTCCAGGGATAGGCGCGGATGGCTTCGCCCATTCGGCCGCCATTCTTGGGAAAGTCTGACATGCTTGCTGATCTCAACGCGCACGCTAATCGCGCTACAGAGGTTTACCGCATGGCGCGATCAGTCACCTAGAGCAATTTTGCAGCAGAGCGTGCCGTCACTAGGAATATGCGCCTAGCAACGCGGCGGGATCAGCTATTGTTCGGAGCCTGTTGCCCGTCCCGTTCGGCCTGCATGTCGGCCACGATGTCCTGCCCATAGGATGGCGGCACGGCGCCATTCTGCTCGGCGCGGTCTCGATAGAGCGAAGCGCGGGCTAGCAGCATCAGTGTAACCGGTGTGGTCAGGGTCACAAAGATCAGGATCAGCACTTCATGCACAGCTGGACGCTGGCCCATCACCGAGAAGTAGAGGATCGAGCCCGCCAGAATGGCCGCGCTACCGAAGCTCGTGCCCAAAGTAGGGGCGTGGATGCGTTCGTAAAAGCTCTCAAAGCGTGCCAGGCCAATGCAGCCAAGCAGCGTCGCCAACGCACCGATGACGGAGAGCAGGCCAACGAGGACCGCAAGCCAGACTGGAATCTCGGTCATTCGATCACCTCGCCGCGCATCAGGAATTTGGCCAAAGCGACCGTGCCGACAAAGCCCAGAATGCCGATGACCAATGCCGCCTCGAAATAGACCGATGTGCCCATGCGAATGCCGAACAACACCAGCATCAACATCGCCGCGACGTAGAACGCGTCGAGCCCCAGAATGCGGTCCTGCGCACGTGGGCCACGGATCATGCGATAGGTCGCTGCAACCATGGCGAGGCCCAGCAGGAACTGCGACAGCAGCAGGGACCAGAAGAGAATTTCTCCGCTCATTGGAAAATCTCCAGCAGCAGCTTTTCGTAGCGATTCTTGATGGTGTCGATCCAGGCTTGTTCGTCGACGAGGTCCAGCACGTGAATGAGGACTGTGTTTCGCCGCGTGTCATATTCAAGCCAGGCACTGCCCGGCGTTGCGGTGAGAATACAGGCCAAAATGGCAAGTGCAGACTTGTCGCGCAGTTCTAGCGGCAACGTCAGAAAGCCCGAGGTCTGCTCGCGCTTACGGCCCTGCAGAATGATCTGCGCGACCGCGATATTGGACCGCACCACGTCTGCCACCACGATGGCAAACAGTTGCACCATCTTGAGCGGCTTGCGGATTTTGACGGGATCGGGCCGCAGCGCTGCCATGGCGCGACTGGCTAGTACCGCCAGAACGCTGCCGAGCAGGATGTTGCCGACGCTGAAAGATTGCTGCAGCAACAGCCACATGATGAGCAAAGACAGCGCCAGCAGGGGATAGGGCAGGATACGGCTCATGGCGTGGCCCCCTGAACTTCAACAACCAGCGGCGTGGCCAGCACATCCCCGACATAGGCGTTTGGCGCATAGAGCGAATTGGCTAGCGCCTGCATATAGTCGGTCACTGGACCGGCCATGATCGTCAAGATGATCGTCAGCGTCAGTAGCAGCAGCACAGGCGCGATTTCAACGACGCGGACGGGTGCCGGTGTTTCCGAAACTGCCACCCAAAAGGTATTTATGCCAGTACGCGTCAGTGCCACCAATGCAGCAAAGCCGGCAAAGATCAGCAGGCCCGAAAGCCACCAGGCAGAGGCACTGATCGGCGTCGTATCAGCCAGTCCAGCCGGATTGAACATGGCCGAAATCATCGCGAACTTGGCGAGGAACCCGGCCAGCGGCGGGAAGCCAGCCAGCAACAGCACGCAGATGCCAAAGCTGATGCTGAGCACGGCCAGCGCGCCCGGAACGGCCAGACCCACTTCGTCCTGCTCGGCTCCTTCGTCGTCATCGCCATAGGCTTCGAGCGTGACGGCAAGGACGTCGCCGCCCTCGATACGCACGCGTTCGAGCAGTTCCACCAGCAGAAAGAACGCGCTGATCGCCAAGGTCGAGACCACAAGATAGAACATTGCCCCACCGGTCACGGCAGGATTGCCCATGCCGATGGCGGCCAGCAAAGTGCCCGACGAGACCAGCACGAGATAGCCGGCCAGGCGTCCTGTGGTCTGCGATGCCAATACGCCGATGGCACCAAAGGCAATCGTCGCCATGCCGCCGATGAGCAACACGGTCTGGCCAAGCTCTGCCGACGCGCCGGCATCGGCGCCGAACGCCAATGTCGAGATACGCAGTACGGCGTAGATGCCGACCTTGGTCATAATGGCAAAGACCGCCGCAATCGGCGCGCTCGCGGCCGAATAGGTCGTCGGCAGCCAGAAGCCGAGTGGCCACATGCCAGCCTTGATCAGGAAGGCGAGACCGAGGATGACGGCGCCGGCATCCAGCAGCCCGCGATCGAGCTCTGGCACCAGCGCAACCTTGGCTGCGAGGTCAGCCATGTTCAGCGTGCCCGTGACGCCATAGATCAACGCAGTGCCGATCAGGAACAGGAACGACGCTGCCAGGTTGATGGCGATGTAGTGCAGCCCCGCCTTGATGCGGGCCACGCCGACACCATGCAGCACCAGACCGTAGGATGCAGCGAGCATCACTTCGAAGAACACGAAGAGATTGAAAATGTCGCCGGTGAGGAATGCGCCGTTGAGACCCATCAACAGGAACTGGAACAGGCTGTGGAAGCTCGGGCCAGCCGCATGCCAGCGCGCTAGCGAATAGATCAGCGCAGCGATGGCCAGCACCGAGGTCAGCAGCACCATCATGGCCGACAAGCGGTCGGCGACCAGAACGATGCCAAAAGGCACCGGCCAATTGCCGATAGGATAGGCGGAGACGGCGGCGGCGCCGCTGCCATCATTGGAGGCCTGCATCACCAGCATCACCGACAGGGCAACAAGGAGCCCCGTCGTGAAAACGCTGATCATTGCCCTCGCCGTGCGACGGCGATCTTCGATGAACAGCATGATGGCGCCCGCCGCCAGTGGAAGCAGGATCGGGAAGACGACAAGGTGGTCAAAAAGGCTAGTCATAATCAGGGCCGCTCCCGACCATCAACATGGTCAGTGCCGGTCAGGCCGCGCGCGGCCAGCAGCACCACAAGGAACAGCGCCGTCATGGCAAAGCCGATGACGATGGCTGTCAGCACCAGTGCCTGCGGCACCGGATCGGCGTAGTGACTTGCGTCGACGCCATATTGGCCGGTCACCGGTGCGCCATTCATGGTCAGGCGCCCCATCGCAAAGATGAAGAGATTGACCGCGTAGGACAACAGCGACAGCCCGATGATCACCTGGAAGGTGCGCGGACGCAGCATCAGATAGACGCCGCAGCTGCAGATAACGCCGATGCCGATTGCAAGAACGAGTTCCATCAGCGTGTCTCCACCGGTGCGTCGGACGACACTTCGGCCGCCCGAACGGGCTGCACCGCATGGCGCTGCACTTTTGGCGAGCGGACCGATTGGTGAGCCAGAGCGATCAGGATCAGCACGGTTGCGCCAACCACAAGGCTGAACACGCCCAGATCAAAGAACAGAGCGCTCGCCATCGGCACTTTGCCGATGAACGGGATCTCCGCGTACTGGAACGCCGTCGTCATGAACGGATAGCCCAGTATCTGCGACCCAACGCCGACAAACAGCGCCAACAGCAGGCCGGTGCCAATCCACAGCACTGGCAGGATACGCAGGCGATCTTCGACCCAACGCGTGCCACCGGCCATGTATTGCAGGATAAAGCCGATCGACATCACGATACCAGCCGCAAAGCCGCCACCGGGCTGATCGTGGCCCCGCAGGAACAGGTAGGCCGACAGCACGATGATCACGGGGAACATCCACTGCATGATGACCGATGGGATCAGCAGGTAGTCATTGACGGTCGAGCCAAGTTCGCGCTCGGGCGACCGTGCATCGAACGCATTCTGGATGCGCTGCTGTTCAGGCTTGTCAATGGAATCGGCTGCAGGACGGAAACGACGCAGCACCGCGAACACTGTCAGCGCGACAATGCCCAGCACGGTGATTTCACCCATCGTGTCAAAGGCACGGAAATCGACCAGCATGACGTTGACCACATTTGTGCCCCCGCCAAGGCTGTATGAGTTTTCGAGGAAGAACGCCGAAATGCCCTCGGGAATCTGACGGGTCATCACCGCATAGGACAGCACCGCCATGCCGAGGCCAGCAACGCCGGCGAGGCCGAAATCGCGATAGCGACGGACACGGGCCTGCCGCACCAGTTTCTCGTTGCGCATGTCTTCGACGCGCTTGGGCAGCCAGCGCAGACCCAAGAGGATCAGCACGGTGGTCACGATTTCCACCAGCAGCTGCGTGACGGCCAGATCTGGAGCCGAGAACCAGACGAAAGTGACGCAGGTCACGATGCCGGTGCCGCCCATCAGAACCAGCGACACAAGACGGTGGAACTTGGCCTGATGCGCTGCCATCACAGCACAGGTGATACCAACCAGCCAGAGCAGGGCGAATGCCGGGTCAAAGCCTGCCAGCGACAGATTGATGGTGCCCAGACGACCTGTCGTCACTGCAATCGCCGCGACGATGGCTGCAAAGAACAGCAGGAACAACTGTGGCTGCAAGCGACGCGTGCCGAGGATGCGCTCGAGCGAACGCGACCACTTGGACGTCACGGTCAGCATGACGCGCTCGAAAATACGCTGGCCCTTGAGCTGGCGAATGATCGGAGGTCCATCAATGCCGCGTGCCAGGTAACGGAACAGAGCCAGATAAAGCAGTACGCCGCCAACCAATGCCACGCCGCTCATGGCGAGGGCGAAGTTGAAGCCGTGCCAGACCGAAAGGCTATAGTAAGGCGTATCTGGGCCCGTCACCGAGACAACGGCGGCAGCCAGATAAGGCCCAATGGTGATGCCGGGAATGATGCCGACGAGCAGGCAGGCGAGCACCAGGATTTCGATCGGGCGGCGCATCAGGGCAGGGGGTTCGTGCGGAACCTTGCTCAGGCCTTCCGGTGGCGGTCCGAAGAACACGCCGTGCACAAAGCGCAGCGAATAGACCACCGCGAACATGCTTGCGAGTGTCGCGCCAACAGGCAGCGCAAAATTGACGAATGGATTGGCGTCGCGAACTGCGGTCTCGGCAAAGAACATTTCCTTTGACAGGAAGCCGTTCAGCAGCGGAACACCCGCCATCGCCGCACTTGCGACCATGGCAAGGGTCGCCGTATAGGGCATGAACTTGAAGAGCCCGCTGAGTTTTCGAATATCTCGCGTGCCGGTTTCATGGTCGATAATGCCCGCTGCCATGAACAGCGACGCCTTGAAGGTGGCGTGGTTGGCGATGTGGAAGATGGCGGCCACGGTGGCCAGCGGGCTGGACATGCCCAGCAGGGTGGTAATCAGACCGAGGTGGCTGATCGTCGAATATGCCAGCAGACCCTTGAGGTCCGTCTGGAATATCGCGGCATATGCCCCGAAGATGAGCGTTGCGAGCCCCGCTGTCGTTACAATCCAGAACCAGGCGTCGGTCCCGGCCAGCACGGGCCAGAATCGCACCAGAAGGAACACGCCCGCCTTCACCATCGTTGCCGAATGGAGATAGGCCGACACAGGTGTCGGGGCAGCCATGGCGTGCGGCAGCCAGAAGTGGAACGGGAACTGCGCCGACTTGGTCAGTGCACCCAGCAGCACCAGTAGCAGCGCCGGCAAATAGAGCGAGCTCTCACGAATCAAATCGCCGGATGCCAGCACCACGTCGAGATCGTAGCTGCCCACGATATTGCCGATAATCAGCATGCCCACCAGCAGGCCAAGGCCGCCAAGCCCAGTGACCGTCAACGCCATACGCGCGCCGTCACGAGCCTGCGACAGGTGGAACCAGTAGCCGATCAGAAGGAACGAGGTGATCGAGGTCAGTTCCCAGAACACCACCAGCTGGATGATGTTGCCCGAAACGACGAGGCCGAACATAGAGCCCATGAAGGCGAGGAAAAACGCGAAGAAACGCGGCACCGGATCCTTTGGCGACATGTAGTAGCGCGCATAAAGCACCACCAGGAAGCCAACGCCGGTGATCAGAACACCGAAAAGCCAGGAGAACCCGTCTAGTCGCAGCACGAGGTTCAGCCCCAGTGCCGGGATCCATTCGATCTCGTGACGAACCACGCCGCCGTCCGCCACTTGGGGGAACAGCCAGATCATCACGCCCAGGCCAATCAATGCAACCGTGCCGGCTAACCAGGCTTCAGCGTTTCGAGCGTTTGATGGCAAAACGGCCGCCAGCAAGCTGGCAACAAACGGCAATACTAAAACGAGCGTTAGCAATACGGATGACGTCATTGTCGCAGGGGTGACCTTTCAATGGCGTGATTATGAATCGGAAAAGGCGTTTCGAGCGCCTCTGCTTTGCTTTTCAACTGACTAACGGTTTTTCGCAACCCGAAATATCGTCGCGCCCCATCATTCTATCGTCTAGTGACGATCAATGAGGACTGGGCACGATCTGGCAGCGCACGCAAACGCCATGCGACGACGATAATTCGCAACGTGAAGAATCGCGTGCAACATATGGAGTGGAAGGAGAGATTGGTTTGGTACGCCCACGGGGAATCGAACCCCGCTCTGCACCGTGAGAGGGTGCCGTCCTGACCGATAGACGATGGGCGCGTAACCAAATCCTGCAGATGCGATATTAAAGCCGCATCAACTTACCATCGGACGTGTTCTAGGGGAGGTGATGGGTCTTCCATCCCCGGCGCCGGAGTGTCTGGCTGGCAGAGAACTCTGGTTCGTAATCCTTGCCCCAGAGATTAGGCTCTGGGGCAGGATTAGGTGCTAGCTGCAGCTCTTCCGCTAGCAAGGAAGATTGGTACGCCCTAGGGGAATCGAACCCCTCTCTGCACCGTGAAAGGGTGCCGTCCTAACCGATAGACGAAGGGCGCCTAAGCGCTGGTGGTCGTATAGTTGGGGGATTTCAGATGCGCAACCCATTTGCGCAAATTTTTTCGCCAACCTGAAGTTTTCAACAGCCCGAGAAAGTGACCGGCCGATTATAGCCGCGCGGACGGTCGCGAACGTCGACATGAATGAAGGGGCGGCCCGGATAGCAGCCAAGCCCGCCAACGCTGCTGGTGCGCATGGCGAAGGCGATCAGACGCTGCTTGTCGACGCCGGGTATATAGAAGTCCGCCGCCATGCACTTGGTATGATAGGAATTGTCCGCCCCGCCGGCCGCCGCATTATGCTGTCCATCGCGATAACCGGAATGCATCACGACCTTGCGGCCGAACTCGCCCTCAAATTCCCAAATCAGGAATCGCAGCTTGGGCGAGATGCAGAAGGCGTTGACGTCATTGCTGGCGACGATGGTGCCCCAGTCATTCTTCTTGCCCGCATAGCCCGAGCCGCTGGAACTGGCGAACATTGCCATGGGCACGCAGGCGCCCAGCGAGAGCGCGCAGACGGCAACAGCAATTATGGAGCGAAAAGTGGTACGCATGAGCGGCTTCCAAACGACCGGTGTTGCGTTTTCGCAACAAAACTTGGTCAGTGGGTTGAAGTCGCTAAAATACGATCGGTTTCGCTAACCGCGCGCTAAGCGCCACGGTTAGCGAAAAGTTACCTTATCATCAGTGGAAAACTACCACTGGCCGGTATTGGGCATGGAAGCCCAGGGTTCCTGCGGGGGCAGAGTGCCATCCTGAATCAGTTCGACCGAAATGCCATCCGGCGAGCGCACGAAAGCCATGTGCCCATCGCGTGGCGGACGGTTGATGGTGACGCCCATATCCATCAGGTGCTGGCACAGCGCATAGATATCGGCGACGCGGTAGGCCAGGTGGCCAAAATTGCGCCCGCCGGAATAGGCCTCGGCATCCCAGTTATAGGTGAGCTCAACTTCACCACCCTCATCGCCCGGCGCCTTGAGGAAAATCAGCGTGAAGCGACCCTTCTCATTTTCGCGGCGACGCACCTCTTCGAGACCCAGGCCCTTGCAATAAAAGTTGAGGCTGTCCTCGACATTGGTCACCCGAACCATGGTGTGCAGGTACTTCATGACAAATATCCTTCCTGAAATTGGATGTAGTGTGGCCTAGCAAGCGCAGTCCTTGAGGGCAACCGAGCCAAATCCAAACAGACTCTTAACAACTGCCTTTGAATCGGACACAGTGTGGCTCTGTAATGTGGAGTACCTCGCGGCGGCGGGGCGAGTACGAAGGGCTTTGGGGACTATGGGGGCCAAGCACACTGGCGATGGCGACGAGGCTGCGCATCTGTCTGGGGAGACAGGGGCGGAGGGCCATGCTGACGTTCATGCGGGAGACGCTGGCCTCGATACCATTGAGGTTTCAGGCTCAATCAAGTGGTTTGATGCCGGCAAGGGCTTCGGTTTTATCGTGCCCGATAACGGCATGGCCGATGTGTTGCTGCACGTCACCTGCCTGCGCCGCGACGGCTACCAGACGGCCTATGAAGGTTCGCGCATCGTTGTTGAGGCGCTCAATCGCCCCGGCGGTCTGCAGGCCTTCCGAATCGTCTCTATGGATGATTCGACCGCCCGCCACCCAGCCCAGATGGCTGCGCCGCGCACCCATGTCGTGGTCGAAGCGACCTCGGGCATGGTTCGCCTTGAGGTAAAGTGGTTCAACCGCATTCGTGGCTTCGGTTTCCTGTCGGCGGGCGAAGGTGCTCCGGACATTTTCGTGCATATGGAAACGCTGCGCCGCTTCGGCATCACCGAACTTCGCCCAGGCCAATATGTGCTGGTGCGCTACGGCAATGGCCCGAAAGGCCTTATGGTCGCCGAAATCCGGCCCGATGGTTGGGGCGACGCGCCGTCCTCCCACTAGGAAATCTCATATGATGTTGTTTGCCCAAGGCTTTGCTCCAGTGCTGCGCCGCGCCGGTGCGATCATTGCTGTGGCCGCTCTGGCCATGCCGCTCTCGGCCTTGGCAGACGACAATAAGCTGGTGCTGCACTCGGCAACGGGCGACTACAGCTTCAACGTTGAAGTGGTCGATACCGCTGAAAGCCGTGCCAAGGGCCTGATGTTCGTCACCGAACTGGCCGACGACGCTGGCATGCTGTTCGATTTCAAGGAGCAGGGCCCGGTCGCCTTCTGGATGCGCAACACCTTCATCCCGCTCGACATGATCTTTATCGATGCCAATGGCGTGGTGAAAAACATCCACGTCAACGCGCGTCCGCAGGACCCGACCTCGATTCCCTCCGATGGCCCGGTGCAGTTCGTGCTGGAAATCCCCGGGGGCCGCTCGGTCGAAATCGGCCTCAAGGCCGGCGACACGATGGATCATCCGCGCGTTGTGCCCAAGGCCAACTGACTACAGCCGGTGAATGACCATGAAGTCGATTACCGCCCACAGGTGAAGGCTCGCCCCCGCCACCACAAACACGTGCCATAGCGCGTTCTGGAATTTCAGCTTTTCCCACAAGTGGAAAATGATGCCGAGCGAGTAGGTGACGCCGCCTGCCAGTACCAGCCACATCGTGGTTGGCGGCAGCGACTGCGCTAGCGACTGAAACACCAGAATGCCGCTCCAGCCGATCGCTAGATACAAGACGATAGCCAGTCGCCCGAAGCGCTCCGGCACGATCAGCTTCAGCGCAACACCGATCAGCGACGCGCCCCACACGAATGTGGTCATGATCGTGCCAATCGTTGTTCCGCCCATTACCGCGAGAAACGGCGTGTAGGACCCTGCGATGAAAAGGAATATGGCGGCCTGATCGAACCGCGCCAGCACTTTTTTGACCGGGGACACCGGCCAAAGATTATAGGCCATCGAGACGCCAAGCACCGCCAGCAGCGATCCGAGATAAACCAGCAGCGCTGGCACCGCCTCGGGCGCCGTCACGAACACCGCATAAGCCAGTAGGACCGACCCAGCCGCAATCGCCACCAAGAGGCCCAGGCCATGGACTATGCCATCGGCCACCAGCTCTCCAACGGAGTAGGGGCGGTGTTGGCGGCTCCACCATGAATAGCTGGACTTCGTATCGGGCACGGCAATCTCCTTCGGGCCGATCCTGCGACAGCTTCTTGTCCATATTATTGCGTTGCGTTGTTCAACGCGCGGCGCGGGCTGTTCCTTGCAATTCCTTTGGTGAATAACCCTTGTCCGCAAGGGCTTGGCGCTTGACGGGTAACATGGCCGTTACTACTGCAGATGCACATCTGTTGGAGCCACTATGCCACCGATCAACGTTCTCGTCGCGCTTGCCGATCCAACGCGGTGCCGCATTATCGAAATCCTGCGCGATGGCCCCCAGCCGGTCCACACGCTGGCGGGATCGTTCAAGATCAGCCGACCTGCCATCTCCCGGCATCTTCGCGTGCTCAAACAGGCGCGTCTGATCAGCGAGAAAAAGAGCGGCCGCGAAAACCGCTACGCGCTGCACCCCACCAAGCTGCGTCCGGTCGCCGATTGGCTGGCAGAAATTACGCCGCCGTCCAAGACTGCTGTGGTTGAGTCAGAGGCAGCGCCGGTGATTGCCACCGAGGTTCCGGTTGTCGCGCCTGAGCCCATTGCTGAGCCCACCCCAGCTGTCGCGGCGCCCGCAGACAAAAAGTCTAAAGCTCCAAGAGCCCCGAAACCAACGCCTAGTGCCGAACAAGTGCCTGCCGCTCCAAAGGCAGTCTCCCAGATGGGCTTCGACTTCTAAGACGCATTTCCCGTCAACAGAGCGCCTGACCTCAAACCATCCCGCCGTTGGCGCGTAGAACCTGACCATTGATCCAGCCGCCGTCGGGGCCCGCGAGGAACGACACGGCGCTGGCGATGTCCTCTGGCGTGCCGAGGCGTTCCAGTGGGTTCATTTTGGACATGCGGTCGACCAACTCGTCCGACTTGCCGTTGAGGAACAGATCGGTTGCCGTCGGTCCGGGCGCAACGGCGTTGACAGTGATCAAGCGTCCGCGCATTTCCTTGGCCATGATTGCGGTCAGCGTCTCGACAGCCGCCTTGGTCGCTGCGTAGACGCCGTATGTTTCTAGCTTCAGTCCGACGACGCTGGTCGAGAAGTTGATAATGCGTCCGCAATTGCGCAGATGCGCCGCAGCTTCGCGCAATGTGTTGAACGTGCCCTTGAGGTTGGTCGCGACCTGGCGGTCAAACAGCGCATCGTCACTCTCGCCAATCTTGGCGAGGCTCAAGATACCGGCATTGTTGACCAACACATCGACGCCGCCAAAAGCTCTCACGGCTTCGGCAAATAGGCGTTTGGTGTCAGCGGAATTTGCCACATCAGCCTGCACGGCTATGGCCTTGCCGCCAGCGCCCACAATCTTGGCGACGACCGCATCTGCCGCCTCCTTATTGCCCGCGTAGTTGACGACGACAGCGAAGCCATCGCGCGCCAACCGTTCGGCAATGGCCGCGCCGATCCCGCGCGAAGCGCCGGTTACGATGGCAGTCTTAGTTTGGGTACTCGACATTTCAGGGCCTTTCCTTGGCGCTGTCGGCTCCCAATGAGCCGTCTGTTTGCGTCGAAGCATATGTAGGCCTTTCCAATGCGGTACCAAAACGCATATAGATCGAGCTTATGATGACAAATAATCGGCCTAGATATGGCTTTTGATGGTCGCTTGCTCAACGGCATCGGCGTGCTTGCCGCCGTGGTCGAGGCGGGCAGCTTTGTTCGCGCGGGCGAGGCTCTGGGCTTGACCCAATCGGGTGTCAGTCGCGCCGTAGCCCGGCTTGAACTGCGCGTGGGCATCAAGCTGTTTCATCGCACAGCGCGCTCTGTCGTTCTGACCGAGGAGGGGCGACGTTTCTTTGAGGAAGTATCGCCACTCCTGGCAGGCATCGAGGATGCGGCGACCGAGGCTGCTGGCACCACGAGTGTGGTTCGTGGCCGTCTGCGCATTAATGTCGATACCGCATTCGGTAGCTATTTTCTGGCCCCGAGGCTGCAGCCATTCCTCGCCCGCTACCCCGACTTGGTGGTTGATCTGGCTGTGCGTGATCGAATGGGCGATTTGGTCGCCGAGGGATTTGATGTTGCGATCCGCTTTGGCGAGCCCGAACCCTCATCGCTGCGCAGCCATCTGCTCCTGCGGACGCGCGTGCTGACTTGTGCAGCACCGTCCTACGTTACGGCGCACGGAGCGCCGACGCATCCCTCTGAACTGACCTCCGGCCACCAATGCATCCTGATGCGCGACCCCAGCCACGGCGGACCGTTTGGTTGGCAGTTTCACCAGGGCAAGGAGGTCGTGGACGTCCCCGCGCGGGGTGGTCTGATGGTCAACGACACTGGGGCCTTGCTTGGCGCTTGTCTGGGCGGCCTGGGCATCGCCCAGCCGCTCGAACTCTACGCGCGTGATTACGTCAATGACGGTCGCCTTGTTCAGCTACTGCCCGATTGGGCGGAAGAGCGTTTCCCGCTCTATATGTATTATCGCCCCAACGACATGATGCCCGCCAAGATGCGGGTATTTCTGGATTTCGTGAAGGATCTGACCCGCGATCTGAACTGAAGCACCACAGCGCGCTACGCGGTGAAAACCAGTCCGGCCGATCGGCTCGTCTGCCAGACAAGTCGGCAGGGCTCCATACGATTGCCGAACAGAATGTAGCACTCTGTAGGAATTAGCTCCTCTTCAACCAGCCGCACGCGAACCCCGCTCTCGGACAGATCGAGCACGGCGGCGGCCAGCCTGGACATCCCTGAATCGCCAACTACGGTGGCCTTGATATCAACGGGGCGTCGGGAGAATTTTCGGCGATTGGTATTCATGCCGCCGGTCTGGAGGGAGTCGACGAACCAAGTAAGAATTTAATCCATAAAATGCGGTCTTTCCCCGACCATGTGAATTCCGGTGAAGAGTCTACATCCGGCGAACACTCGCTATCGTGGATAAGAAAGAAGTCCGGTACGTGGCTTCGATCATAGGTCATCTTATGACGGACTAATTCTCGGCTTGGCGCTTATGATGGCCGTCCGTGTCGGCCGACGAAGAGTCACTTCCGGAGCGACCCTCAGTCACAGTTGAGTAGTGCGATCTGCAAGATTGTGGTGATCTGTGACCTCGTCTCGAACCCACCGGAACCATTCCATGACCGCCGCTACTTCAGAAGAGTTCGCTCAGGTTTATTGGATTGGCGGCGGCAGTGGCGGTGGCAAATCAACGATTGCTGCGCGTCTCGCGGAGCGTTTTGGCATAGCGCTCTATCCCACCGATACCACCATGCTCACCCATGCAGAGCAGTCGACAACTGAAGAGGCGCCGCAACTGGAGCGCTTCAAACGCATGTCCATGGACGAGCGTTGGCTCACCCGCGACCCGCGCGACATGTTGGAGAGCTTTCACTGGTTTGAGGGGGAAGCGTTCGAGCTCATCTTGCGCGATCTGCGCGCCTATCCCAGGTCCAAACCTGTCCTCGTTGAAGGTCTGCGCTTGCTGCCGCACCTTGTTGCACCGCATCTTGCCCGACCGACGCAGGCACTCTGGCTGCTGCCGACGCCGGAGTTTCGTGCGGTGGCTTTCGAGCGTCGCGGTACCCTGTGGGACATTGCCGGCAAAACCAGCCGTCCGCCCGATGCGCTGCGCAATCTGTTTGAACGCGACGCCATGTTTACGGAGAGGCTGCAAGGAGAATTGCGCAAGCTTGAACTGCCGTCCCTCACGGTCGACGGGCAACGAAGCTTCGATGATACGGTCGACCTCGTCGCCGCCATGCTGGAGCTGTCTTGAGCGAAAACCCCAGCGAATGCCCTCAAGTCTCGTACACCACCACCATCAGCGCCCGAGCCGGCTTGGCGCTGCCATTGGTGATCTCGTGTTCCACATCGGCCCGATAGCGTGCCGTTTCGCCGGTCTTGAGGCTTTGCTGCCCCAGTGCCGTCCGCACTGACAGTCCCTCGCTGCGCGCGGTCAGGTGCTCGTGGGTGCCCGGGGCATGGGGCGAGCTGGTTAGTTTGCCGCCCGGTGCAATCTCGACGTCATACCACTCCACCCGTCCCGCCATCGTCGTCGGGCTTAAGATCCGCAACAGCCACTGGGCCTCGGGGCTCTTGATTTCGGGGGTATGGGCCACCGTCACCACATCGACAGGATTAGCCTGTCGTTGCGCGATTCCGCCATTGATCAGGTCGCCCAGCTCGATCCCGAGCGCCTGCGTCAGTCCCCACAGCACCGCAAAGGTGGGATTGGATTCGCCGCGCTCGATCTGGCTCAGCATGGAGCGTGACACGCCCGATAGCGCCGCCAGGCGATCCAGCGTCAAATGCCGCGCCTTGCGCTCGCGCTGGATAATCGGACCGATATTGGGTGCGTCCACCGTGTTTTTCTCCCCGTTGCGCCGTTCCTAACCCGGTCATCGGGTCCCGCCAAGATAGTTCAGCCGTGGATTGACAGGAAGTCCGTTATAGCGGATTTTATTCCACAATGGAGGAACTGCTATGACTGTCGCCTTTCTCGACCATCTTCGTTCGACCCTCTCCCAAATCGAGGCTGCCGGGCTCTACAAGCGTGAGCGCGAGATTTCCGGGCCGCAGGGTGGCCGTATCGCGGTTGGCGACAGAACGCTGATCAATCTCTGCGCCAACAACTATCTCGGCCTGGCCGACCATCCCGAGATCATCGCAGCCGCCGAAACGGCGCTGCATCAATACGGCTTCGGCATGGCCTCGGTCCGCTTCATCTGCGGCACGCAGGACCTGCATCGCGAGCTGGAACGCGCCGTCGCCGCCTATCTCGGCAAGGACGACGCGATCCTCTTCGCCGCGTGTTTCGACGCCAATGGCGGCTTGTTCGAAACCCTGCTTGGCCCCGAAGATTCTATCATTTCCGACGCGCTCAACCACGCCTCGATCATCGATGGCGTGCGCCTCTCCAAGGCAAAGCGCTACCGCTACGCCACCAGCGACATGGACGAACTCGAGACCCAACTGAAGCAGGCCGACGCTGATGGCGCGCGCTTCAAGCTGATCGTCACCGATGGCGTCTTCTCCATGGATGGATATGTTGCCAAGCTGCCGGAAATCCGCGCTTTGGCCGATCGTTACGGCGCCATCATCGCCGTCGATGATTGCCACGCCACTGGCCATCTTGGTCCGCAGGGCAGGGGGAGCGGTGCCCTCACTGGCGCTGAGCCCGACATCATCACCGGCACCTTTGGTAAGACGCTGGGCGGCGCCATGGGCGGCTTCATCACCGGCCCGCAACCCGTCATCGACCTACTGCGCCAGCGCGCGCGCCCATACCTCTTTTCCAACGCACTCGCCCCCGCCGTCACCGCTGGCTCCCTCAAAGCCATTGAAATCGCCAAGGCCGCAGATGACCGCCGTGACCTCCTGATGCGCCACACCAGACGCTTCCGCGACGGCCTCAGCAAGGCCGGGTTCGAGCTGCTGCCAGGAGAAACCCCGATCATCCCTGTCATGCTCGGCGAAGCCACCCGCGCGCAGGATCTCGCCAAGGCTCTCGACCGACGCTGCGTTTATGTCGCTGGGTTCTTCTTTCCCGTCGTACCGCAGGGCAAGGCGCGCATTCGCACGCAGATGTCGGCGGCGCTCGACGACACCGATATCGATTTTGCCATTGGCGCCTTCGAGGATGCCGGGCGCGAGCTGGGGATTATTTGACCATGAAGGCACTCGTCAAAGCCAAGGCCGAACCGGGCATATGGATGGAAGATCGTCCTGTGCCCGAAATCGGGCCCGAGGACGTTCTGGTCAAGGTCCACAAAACCGGCATTTGCGGCACCGATATCCACATCTACAAATGGGACGAATGGGCCGCCAAGACGGTCCCGGTTCCCATGATCACCGGCCACGAATATTCCGGCGTCATCGCCGCCGTGGGTGCCAAGGTTACCAATCTGACGATCGGTCAGCGTGTCTCGGGCGAAGGCCACGTCGTCACCATGAACAGTCGCGCCAGCCGGGCCGGCAAGTTCCATCTCGATCCCAACACCAAGGGCATCGGCGTCAACCTGCCTGGCGCTTTCGCCGAATATGTCAAAATCCCCGCCTTCAATATCATCCCGCTGCCCGACAGCATTGATGACGAAATGGGCGCCATCCTCGATCCGCTCGGCAACGCGGTCCACACCGCGCTTGCGTTCAACATCGTCGGTGAAGACGTCCTGATCACCGGCGCTGGCCCCATCGGCATCATGGGCGCTGCCGTCGCCCGCCATGTCGGCGCCCGCCACGTTGTCATCACCGACGTCAATCCCGAACGCCTCAAGCTCGCCGCCGAAGTCGCAGATGTCGTGCCCGTCAATGTCGCGACGGAAGACCTGCGAGATGTCATGAACAAGCTCGGCATGAAGGAGGGTTTCGACGTCGGCCTCGAAATGTCCGGCGCGCCTGCCGCGCTCGATCAGATGATCGACCACATGGTCATGGGCGGCCGCATCGCGCTGCTCGGCGTCCCGGCGCAGAGCTTTAACTTCGACCTCGGCAAGATCGTGTTCCGCATGATCACGCTACGGGGCATCTACGGCCGCGAAATGTTCGAAACCTGGCACAAGATGCTCGCCATGCTCGAATCCGGCCTCGACGTCCGCAAAGTCATCACCAAACGCATGCCCGCCACCGACTACGCCGAAGCCTTCTCCCTCGCCGCGGCCGGCGAGAAGGGCAAGATTGTACTGGAGTGGTAAGGACGGGCTAGATAGCGCGCGGGAATTAGGCGACACCCGAAAGCATATGGCGATCCCGGGAGGATCGCAACATACAGTTTCGGCCATTGTAATCATTGCGATTTTACGCCTAAACCCCGCACCGGATCGATAGGTGCGGGAATAGATGTTCTCGTTTCGTCGTCGTGTTCTGGCCCTGGTATCAGCATGCCAACGCCCGCAGCTGCCATTTTCGCGCGGCTCGCGGTGCGCGTATAGACGGCTGCCTGTTCCGCGTTCGTCCAGCCAAAAATACCCATCAACTGGTGATCTGAGGCGCCATTTTCGGCTGCAAACGTCGCGCCTGCTTTTCGTAGCCCGTGGGCACGGCCTGGCACTTTTGCCTCTTTGCATGCCTTAGCAAACCAAGTTCCAAAAGCCTCCTTGCTCCACGGGGTGTTCTTCGTGGTCGCAAGGAACGTGAGGTCGCCAGTTGGCCCGGCGTCGATAGTCTCCTGCAGAACGCCAAGCATCGGCAATACGATCTCGACGCCATTTTTCGTTGCCCGATAGCGTATGACGCCATTGCGCACGTGCTGCCGACCCAACTGAACCAAATCCCCACGCCTCAGCCCAGTGTAAAGCAGCAGGTCCATTGCGAGCCGCTCTCGCGTCCCTACGAGGAGCAAGAGGCGATCCTTGAACTTTACATGGGCGCTCTCGGCATGATCCCGGCTGCGGATTACGAGTGATGACCCGCGCCCGTCGCCCTTCAATCGATATCGCGCCGGTTCTCTGGGCAATGGTCTACGGGCTCGCTCTCGTGCTGTTTGCCATGCACGCCATGATGATCGTCGGGGGCTTTGAGTGATGGCTTCTGCGCTTTCGCCCATCTATGGCCGCGCTTGGTCAGCCGTTGAAATGGCATGCGCGGCTCGATTGGTGGCGGGGTCAAACCTTGCCGCCAATCACCAACGTCAAAGAAGGGCGCACACCGAGCGGGGCAACTCGTGCGCCATGTGTGCGTCCTCCCTTGCCGTTGACTACGCGCAAGACAGGCCGGGTCTGACGCCTCGGGCTGGGTACGTTCGGAAGGCCGGAATCCTCCTCCTCCCTCGGGCTTTTCGTCACTTGCTGGCCGAGCGCTTCACTGTCGCTCGCCAGCCTTTTCATTCCAGCGCCTTCATCGGTTCCCGCCGATCCGGCGCTCAATCCCTTCCTTGTCAGCCAAGCTCTCAATTCCGGGCTGACATCGATCATCATCTCAACCTGCGCCTTTCGCTCGATCCGTCTCTCGTTGGCTTTGACCCCAACGAGAACGGATTGACGCATGCGCAAATATTCTTTGCTCCCGGAGCAAACGCCAATGACTGACATGTCTGTTGTTGATGAGGCCAGCACCTGGGCCGATTGGCTTGAGCAGCGAGAACATCGCGGCCCCGGCGATACCGTCGAGGCGGCTCGGTCCCGCGCCTCCCGTAAGCACAAACTGCCCGAAAGCCTCTTGTGGTCGCTGCGCTACCGCAAACCGAAGCGCATTTGGGCTGACCTTTACAAAAAGCTTGAACTGGCTGTTGCGGCCGAAGTCCAAAGCCAGGAGGCGCATCTTGCCCACGAAATCGCAATCACCCGCGCCCTCGTTACTTCGGAGGCTGGCAGGGCTGTTGTTGAGGAGGCTGCGGCTTTTCTGGCAGCGCCGGTTGGCCCGCAAGAGCGAGCATCTGCCGAACCAGCCAGCCCAGCCGCCGAGCGGGCCGGAGAGCTAACCCCGATCATATCGAACGCCGTGTTGCCGAGCATGAGCCGCGCCTCTTTGGCCGTCGCTCCTATGACTTTGTGCACATCGATACCGTTTTTCCAAAGGAGGACTAAATGAGCACTCGCAAAGCAACCGAAACTGAGACATTCGAGGCTGACCCTTATGAGGTCGCCACCGCCTGTCTTGCCGATCTGGACGCCTTGATGGAGGTCCGCGAGGAAAAGGCCGGTGCAAGCCTCCGGCAAGCGACTGAGGCACTGTTCGATGACATGCGCAACCCAGACGCTCCGAAGGGCGCAACCACTGGCATTCGCATTCTTGACGGCAAGCTAAACGGCTATCGCCGGGGCCAGCTCTATGTGATCGCCGGCCGCCCTGGCATGGGCAAGTCCGCTTACATGTGTTCCTCGCTCTGGCGCACCGCACAAGGCGGCGCCGGGGTTGCCATTTTCTCGCTGGAGATGACCAAGCAGGAGATTGCGGCGCGCATGGTGTCCGACGCCTGCGACGCGACCTCGGCACCGCATTTCGGCGCTTTGCTCAAAGGCATGAGTGACCCAAAGCATGATGACCTGATCGGGGCCGCACAGCAGGCCCTTTCGCGGTTGCCATTCCACATCGATGATAGCGCCCGCCTGACCTTCGCCCAGATCGCGGTCAAAGCCCGCCGCCTCAAGGCAGAGATGGCCGCGGAGGGCATCACGCTCGGCGTCATCTGTATCGACCATATGGGGCTCGTAACGCCTTCTGATCGCTATGCGGGCAACAAGGTTGCCGAGGCCGGTGAAGTGTCGGGCAGGGCGCGCGCATTGGCCAAGGAACTCGATTGCTGTGTGGTCCTGCTTTGCCAACTCTCCCGCGAGGTCGAGAAGCGCGATGACAAGCGCCCGGTGATGTCAGACCTTCGCTGGTCCGGTGAGATCGAGCAGGACGCCCATGTGATCGGGTTTCTGTACCGAGACGCCTATTACCTCGGCCAAGACCCCGACGCCGATCCTAACCGGCTCGCAGACGCACGCTGGGCTATGGAATTTCTCATCCGCAAGAACCGCAACGGCGAGACAAGCGATGTCCGCCTTTGGTGCTCGATTGCGCACTCATCGATAAGGGACAACTCATGAGCGAACGCCCCTTCATGCAACTCTACGTCTCCGACTACCTGGGAGACACGCGCCACCTGTCCTGCGAGCAGCACGGCGCCTACCTGCTGCTGCTCATGACCATGTGGAACGCTGGCGGCAGCCTGCCAGATGACGACGCCAAACTGTCGCGTTGCGCTTGCCTGTCAATCAAAAAATGGAAGGCGATGCGCGCCGATATTGAACCATTTTTCACCGTCGAAGGCGGCGAATGGACCAATGATCGCCTGACAAAAGAGCTTCAAAAAAGCACGACGAAAAGCGAATTGAGGTCTTCCGCCGGGGAAAGGGGTGGCCGTGCTAAGGCATTGAAAACAAACAAAGCGGCGCTAGCAAATGCTACAGCTTTGCCAAAGCATCTTCCAGATACCAGAAACCATATAGCTGCTGCGCAGCTTAGCCCGAGCGCATTTTTGTATGATCGGCTGATCGAAGCCGCGTCGTCTCGTGGCCCATGCCATCCAAACCTTGCCATGGGCATCGGGCAGATCACCGACCTCATTGCCCAAGGTTACGACCTCGACCGGGATATTCTGCCCATCGTCAGCGAAAAGGCCCGGCCCGACATCGGCAGCTGGAAGTTCTTCGCCACAGTGATCGTCCAGCGTGCCGCCGAGCGCGTTGCCATCCCGGCCAAGCCAGAAGCGCCACAGATCGACTGGGCAGCCCGCCTCAAGGTGTTCCGCGAGAGCGGCACATGGGGCGCCTGGGGGCCGCCTCCCTGCGAGCCTGGCTGCCTCGCGCCACCCCAGATGCAGCAGAAGATCGCCGCATGATCGTCCCTCTCTCCTCCCAGACTTCCTACATGGAGCGCCACCGGGGCAAGGGCAGGGAACTGGCCAGGACCAAGCCTGAGACACAAGCCGCCGTCGATATAGCTGAGGGGATCATTCTTACCCTCGCAGCCTACCAAGAATTCGTCGCCAACGACCGCCAGCAGGCGCAGGAAAGGAACACGAGATGAGCCCGGAGACGACCACAGTTTACCGCGCCCTCGACGGGAAACGGTTCTTCACCAAGAAGGCGGCGATCCTGCGTGACGTGGTTTTCCGCATGAAAGCCAAGTCTGAAAAGGGCGGATGTGATGACGAGCTACGCGTCGGCGAGCACTAGCAACGGGCCTACTGGACCCAAGAGCAGTTCCAACACTTCCGCAATGTCGCCAATCGCTATTACCAGCGGTTCGGCAGAGTCCCCCACTCCCCAGCCAAGAAGGATAGGGAAGGATGAGTATGTCCGCTGCAGCGCAAATCTTGGCACTGGATGATGTCACGCTCTGGCAGGGCGATTGCATGGACTTGATGGCAAACATCGAGAGCCAATCGGTTGACCTCGTTCTTTGCGACCTTCCTTACGGCACGACCCAAAACAAATGGGACAGCGTGCTGCCACTGGACGCTCTGTGGGCCGAGTACCGCCGCATCTGCCGTGGCGCTGTTGTCCTGACAGCGCAGACTCCATTCGACAAGGTTCTCGGGGCATCAAACGTTGATTGGCTGCGATACGAGTGGATTTGGGAGAAGACCGAGGCCACAGGCCACCTCAACGCCCAGATCGCGCCGATGAAAGCGCATGAAAATGTGCTGGTGTTTTATGACCGTGCACCGACCTACAACCCCCAGAAGACGTCAGGCCATGCACGAAAGAGCGCGACTAGGCGCTCTGACACGACGCCGAACTATGGCGCGCAATCATTTGATCCTATTCGCTACGACAGCACAGAGCGGTTCCCCCGCAGCGTGATCTACGGCCCGACCGACAAGCAGAAGGCGGCGCTCCATCCCACTCAGAAGCCAGTCTGGCTGATGGAGTATTTTATCCGAACCTACACCAACCCCGGCGATGTCGTCTTGGACAACTGCATGGGCAGCGGGACCTCGGGTGTCGCCTGTCTGCAGAGTGGCCGCCGCTTCACCGGGATTGAGCAGGACGCGGGCTATTTCCGAATTGCTGAGGATCGAATGGGCTCAGTCCTCGCCTAACCTCCACCACCGACTAATACAGATAGACCATAATCAAGGGGCACTAGCGAATGGCGAAATCGAAGAAGGGCCGGAAGCAGAAGATTGCTGCAGAGACCGGCATCGAAAAGCGCATGGTCGATAGTCCCTTGCGCACGACCGCCACCTATCTGCACGAACTGGACGAAAAGCCAGCCGCACAACAGCCAGGGCGGATCGAGGTCAATGTCAAGATGGCCACGCTCATCGGCGGCTTCTCCCGCGTGCGCAACCGCACAGAGGCGGAGACCATGGCTGCAGCTCGCTTTCGTGGCCTCTATGAACGCGCCCAGCTCGGGGGCGCTCGGGCAATGGACTATGAGGCCGTTAAGGTGGACTCGTCAGGGCCATCAGAGGAGGCCGTGTTTGAAATTGGGGACCAAGCCCGCCGCGAGTACATGGGTGCCGTCCAGCGGCTCGGGATGGACGCCTCAAGCATCGTTGAGCAGATCGTGGTGCATGACATGTCCGTTCGCGATCTGGCGAAGGCTCGCGGGGAGGGGGAGGGCGGTGCTGCTCGGGAACGTATGACGCAGCGCCTCAAAGATGCAGTTGCCGACCTCAGCGAACACTTCGGATATGCCGGAACTGCCCCAGACCGCTCCCGGATTCGCGGACAGCATTTCGATATGAACAGTCATGAAGAATTGTCCACCGTTGAGCCGAACAAAGCCGCTTGATTGTTCAGGCCAAATCACCCCATATGTTGGGTATGGTGGCGTTCTGCGCCCGACAGATACAGGCCCGCCCAGTGCGGGTCTTTTGATTCAGAAATCCCCGTCAGAGGATTGGTTATTGAGGCGGCCAAGCGTGCGCGGGAGCGTTCCCTTGACGATGGCAAAGCCCTCTCGGGCGAAACTGGACCCCGAGGGATAGCGCAAACAGCCGCCTCAATCTCTCCCAGCAGGTAAGTGCATTGGAGCGCAGTATTGGCGCTTGGCGATTAAGGGAAAACGAACGAGTGGTTCCCTAAAGCCTAGGAGTGAGGCTAGGAGGGTACTCGATGAAATCAAAGACATTGCTGGTGGCAACTTTGGTCGTTGCCATGGTGGGGTTCGCATACGCGGGACCGTCCAAGACCAATATCAACAACCCATGGAATTATGGGCCGGTGGGTATGGTGGACGACCTGTTTGATCGACATGACGCTGACGGCGACGGTTTTATTAGCCGCGCTGAGGCGACAGCCTACTTCGAAGAGATGGCAGCTAAAGGCCGCTAAGGCCCGCGGCTCCGCGCCGTTTCCCGCCGATACAAGTCCGCTAATTCAAGCCCCTCCCTAACCGGTGGGGCTTTTGCATTGGAGACAGCATGAAAGCTCGTGCCACTGCTCACAAACTCGCCCTCGGTGAGACGACCAAGGACGGCAGCTATTTCCCGAAGGTTGACGGCAAGCCTGTCGGGGAAGGTGGCCGCGCTTTCTGGCCCACGCGCCCTGAAGCGCAGCGTGTCGCCAATCGCTTCCTGACTAAGCTCATCGCCTACGATGCCTCCTAACCCCATTCCCCAGCCCTTGGTATAACGGCCAGGGGAGTTATAGCCCCAGTGCACGAAGGATGGTGGTGATACAAGTCGCTCCAGCAACTATTGCACTGAGTACCGCCGCTTTTGTGTTCAGTCGCGATTGGTCATGGTAGTATTGATCAACTTCAACCGGGTCCCAATCAAGTCCGTTGAACATATTCCCCGACACCGCTTCCCCGGCATCTGCGACCACAATCCGCACAGCGCCTCGCTGGCCCACCAGTTTAAATGGGCTCTTGACCTTCGATAGATCCCACCACACCACGCTTGACCAAACCCAAAGAGCGCCAGAAGCGAGCGCTGTCGCAAAACTAATCATCAATACCCCCCCAAAAAACTGCACGCCGACTAGAACAAAACTATCGCCAAGTGCCAAGCCTTCACCGGCTGGAAGAAATGGATTTGCGTGATGGCCGTGCTCAAGAACGCAAAGCACGAGCGCTTCGCCCAAGGGCTGGCAAAAGGCATGACGGCAGACGAGGCTTACGTCGAAGCGGGCTACAAGCCGCATCGCGGCAACGCCTCAACCCTTAGAGCAAATCAGAACATTTTAGACCGGCTCGCAGAATTGCAGAACAGAGCCGCCGAACGCGCCGTTGTGACCGTCGCATCCATAACGGACCGGCTGCTGAACATCGCGACCAAGCCGGAGAAATCTTCCGACGCCCCGATGCTTTCCGTCGCTCGCGCTGCGCTGATGGACGCCGCAAAGCTCAATGGCCTTGTGGTCGAGAAGAACCTGAGCGCGCAAACCTCTGTGGAGGACTTGCTTGACCAACTCGACGGCAAGGCTGGTTAAGCTCGCGGCGATCCGCGCTGACTTCCCGACATTCGCGTCGGAATGCCTCAAGATCAAAACCAAGTCGGGCGCTATCGTCCCGTTCACTCTGAACAAGGCCCAGCTTTACATCCACGAGCGGCTAGAGGCGCAAAAGGCCAAGATTGGCTATGTGCGCGCCCTGTTGCTCAAGGGCCGCCAACAAGGAGCCTCAACCTATATCGGCGGGCGCTTCTATCATCGTACCTCGCTCAATCGCGGCATCAACGCTTTCATCCTGACACACGAGCAGGACGCGACTGACAACCTGTTCAAGATGGTGTCGCGGTATCACGACAATAACGGGCTGGCGCCGCAGACCGGCGCAGCGAACGCCAAGGAATTGAACTTCCCGCGCCTCGACAGCGGTTACACGATTGGCACGGCAGGAACCAAGGCTGTCGGGCGATCCAAGACGATCCTTCTCCTGCATGGTTCCGAGGCCGCCTTCTGGCCCCACGCTAAAACGCACTTTGCCGGCTCCTCGAATCCACGGCCAACGGCATGGGAGGCGAGTTCCACGGGCGCTGGCAGCAGGCCGAGGCCGGAATAGGCGACTATCAGGCGATCTTTGTGCCCTGGTATTGGCAGGACGAATATCGGCGTCCAGTGGCTGAAGGGTTTGCGCTCGATAACGAAGAACAAGCTTATGCCGAAGCCTATGGCTTGACGCTTGAGCAGATGGCATGGCGCCGCGCGAAGCTGGCAGAACTCGAAGGCCCGCTACTGTTCAAGCAGGAATACCCAGCGACAGCGGCCGAGGCATTCCAGATGACCGGCCATGACAGCTTCATCAAACCTGAGGTGGTGCTGGCAGCGCGCAAGGCGGAGAACGAAGCCGTCGGGCCGCTGATCATCGGCGCAGACCCGGCGCGCTTCGGCAATGACCGCTTCTCGCTGGCATGGCGCAAGGGACGCAAGGTTCAGAAGCTCGAAAGCAAAGGCAAGATCGACGTTGTTGCTGGTGCAAACTGGGTCAAACAGGTCATCGATACCGATAAGCCCGCCCGCGTCTTTATCGACGTTGGCGGCGTCGGCGCAGGTGTCTATGACCTTTTGAAATCGTGGGGCTATGCTTGGGAATACGGCACGACCGACCCGCGCAAGGTTGTGGTGCCCATCGACTTCTCAGGCACTCCGCAGCAGTCGGTAATGATCCTGCCGAGCGGCGAAGAACGCCCTGGCCCCTACAATCGCCGTGCCGAAATGTGGATGCGCTCGCGCGACTGGCTGAATGAGCCCGGTGGCGCTGACATTCCAGATGACGACGGGTTGCAGGCAGACGCTTGCGCCCCAGGCTACCACTACAGTTCCAACAGCTATCTCCTGATCGAGAGCAAAGAAGCGATGCGCAAGCGCGGCATGCGTTCCCCTGACGAGTGGGATGCCGTTGCGCTCACCTTCGCCGAGCCGGTCAACGAAAACACCCCAGCACTCGATCTGAATGCAGGACTAGGCGGAGGCTCAGCTTGGGCATGACCAAACTAGAACACGCCGAAATCCTCGAACTGTTCAATGAGGACTGGAAGGCCGACGAGGCCAACCGGGACGCCAGCTACGACGATCTGCGATTCCTTGCGGGCGACCAGTGGGACGCTCAGGCCCGCGCCGAGCGTGAGGCCGCGCGCCGCCCCATGGTGACGATCAACCGCGTTGGCCAGTTCGTGCGGCAGTGACGGGCGATATGCGCCTCAACCCCACGTCGATAAACGTGCTGCCAGTGGATGACGCGGGCGACATCGAGAAGGCGGAAATCTACGAAGGCCTCATCCGGCAGATCGAATACGCTTCGAACACCACGCAGGCTTATGCCCATGCCTTTGAGTGTTCGGCCGGCATTGGTATCGGGCATTTCCGCATTAACACACAGTACGCGCAGGACAGCGTTTCCGATCAGGAAATCACTATCGAGCGCATCATCAACCCGCTCGCCGTGGTCTGGGATAGCGCGGCGGTGATGATTGATCGTTCCGACGCACTTCATTGCTTTGTCACGGAGCTAATGCCGCGCCGGGTGTTCAAGAAGAAATACCCAAAGGCCGGCGAAGACGACTTTCCGCACTTCGATCAGGGCTCGGCGCTGTTCTGGCGCTCCGACGACAGCATTCGTGTTGCCGAGTTCTGGCACAAAGAGCCATACGAGCGCACCCTCGCGCTGATGCTGGACGGCTCGACCGTCGACATCACCGATGTGCGGAAGGCTGATCGCAAGTTCCTGCCGATCCAACAGGAGCGCACGTTCACCGATTACCGCCTCAAGCAGTACATGCTTTCGGGCTCGGAGATCTTGTCTGGGCCGAACGACTGGGCCGGGAAGCATATCCCCATCGTGCCCGCTATCGGGACTGAAATCCCGCTGGACGAAAGTATCGTGCGGCACGGGCTCGTGCGCTGGCTCAAAGACCCGCAGCGGATGTATAACTACTACCTCTTCAGCCAAGCCGAACTGATCGGCCAGCAGCCGCGCTCGCCATTCATTCTGACTACTGGCCAAGTGAAGGGCTATGAAGCGGAATGGAATACGGCCAACACCAACCCCCGGCCGTGGCTCCCTTACAACGCTGATCCAGCGGCGCCGGGTGCCCCACAGCGCCTTGACCCGCCACAGGCTAGCCCTGCGCTCTGGCAAGAGGTCCAACTCGCCACCGACGACATGAAGGCCACCACCGGCATTCACGACGCTTCCCTCGGCGCCAGATCAAACGAAACCAGCGGACGCGCGATCATGGCGCAGCAGCGCGAAGGCGATGTCGGCTCGTATCACTACTTCGACAACTTCAAGGCCGCCATCAAGCGGGCAGGGGTCATTCTCGTTGACCTGATCCCTGCCATCTATGACGCGCCGCGCACCGTGCGCATCATCGGCTAGGAAGAAGCCGAGCCGGAATATACGCAGGTCAACCAGCCCGCGTTTGATCCGGTCGAGTATGTCGAGACAGTCCTCAACGATCTGTCGGTGGGCAAGTTCGACGTGCGTGTTACTGCTGGCCCATCGTTCTCCACACAGCGCGAAGAAGCCCGCGAGAGCATGATGGCCGCGACCCAGGCAAAACCGGCTCTATGGCAGGTTGCAGGCGATCTAATCGTCAAGGCGATGGATTGGCCTGAGGCGAAGGAAATCGCCGAACGCCTCAATCGCATGATCCCACAAGAGATTACCTGCGACGAGGAAGCCTTGGCAAAGCAGGCCGAAAGCCAACAGCCTCCGCCCGATCCTATCCAAGAGGCTATGGGCCGGTTGGCGATGGCGAGCGAGGAAGCCAAGATCAACAAGGACGAGACGGCCGCCATGCTCAATGCCGCGAAGGCAGAGCAGATCGCCGTCGCGACCGAGCTCGCCCCGGTCAAACTGGAACTGGACGCCGAAAAGGCCGCCCATACCCACAAGCACCAAGACAAATCCCTGCTTCTGAACGCGGCGAAAACCGCAACAGATGCCGAATACTGCGCTGCGCAGCCCCAACAGCCGCAGTTCTAACCCCATCGTCGCAACATTCCACTGTTGATGCGCCGCTATCCGCAAGGGTGGCGGCTTTTTGTTGGAGCCTACCATGACCACCGAAGCCAATGCCCTTGCATCTGAAGAGATCGAGGTAACGTCCCCTGATGCGGTCGATAATGCAGCAGATACGCCGAAGCCCGAAGGAGATGAAACGGGTGCTAATGCCGATCCCGCCCAAACCGATGCTGAAACGGCAGCGGCAGAGGGCGAAAAGGACGGCGACCCCGAGAAGGCCAAAAAGCCCAATCGCAAACCGGCCGGCGAACGTATCGCCGAGCTGATCCGCGCACGCCATGACGCCGAAAAACGGGCCGAAAAGGCGGAAGCGCGCTTGAAGGAACTTGAAGGACCGGCGCCCAAGCGTGCCGACTACAAGGACCCAGACGATTTTGAAGCCGACCGCGCGAAATGGGCCGCGAAAGCCGCCCGTGGAGACGAAGCCAAACATGAGGCCACCACAGCCCGAGCCGAAGCCGAAACGGCAGCGGCAGAGAAGTGGAACGCCTCTCGTGAAGATGCCCAGACCCGCTTTGCCGACTTCAACGAAGTCATCGCAGCGGTCCCCGGCGATGTCTTCACCCCAACAGTCGCCAAAGCCCTGCTCGAATCCGACATGGCGGCAGACGTGGCCTACGTCCTCGCAAAAGACCTCCCGCGCGCACGGCAGTTTGCGGCAATGACGCCGCACCAGCAGGGGCGAGAAATTGGCCGTATCGAGGCCGAACTCACGCCCAAACCCCGCAAAATCAGCTCAACGCCACCACCGGTTGAAACTCTCGGCACGAGGGGCGCAGGCAGCGCGCCAGACCCTTCGAAAATGTCGATGGATGAATACGCCAAGTGGCGGAAATCCCAGAAGGACTGAACCTCAATCCCTGAAAGGGACGCCAGATGGCAAACACTATCGTTACCCCGGATATCTTCGCCAAGGAGGCGGTGATGATCCTCGAAAACGAACTGGTCATGACCAAGCAGGTTTATCGCGGTCATGAGAAGGACTTCGCCAGTTCGGTAAACGGCTAGGTTTTGACGTAACTTGGACAAAAGACGACATCGTTTTCAACGACGTCTTTTTCTCTAATGTCACGCACGGCATTACGAAGCGCGATAGCATCCGAGCGGACGTCGTTCACTGGGGAATTAGGATCATCGGCGGCGGCGAGTACAGAGTCCGAAAATTGTATCATATCTTCCCGTCGCTAGGCACTATTGAGCGCCCAGACATGCAGAGATGTCATCAGGGAATTGATGTCATATCGTCCAACACCAACAGCGCGACGGTTTGGATTGAGGTGTGCGAGGTGAAGTGAACCGGTTGGTTCAGACCGAGGCCTCGCAGTTTCACGTTCGACTGGACAGTGTGAAGGCCTATCTCAGCGGATATTTCGAGGGTGGGGCGCGCCACATCATCGTCTCGGGTGGCAACAACACCCATGTCGTACTTGAAACGTCGCAGTTCAGCCCGCGTCAACAAAGACGGTTCGCCTTCCTCTCTAGGAACGCCTATTCTGTACGCGGTCACGGGCACGAGCGCTTCGCTTACGATGTTGGGTGTCTACGGCCTGATAACCAGTAACATGGACGCCTTCATCGAGTTCTCGGCGACGGCGGCTGGTTCGCTGGCTTGGTTAGGCCAAGGCGGTAACGTCGCAAACATCTTTAAGGATAGCGAGGGGGTGCTTTCCGAACAGCCGCCGAGCGCCCTTTCGATTTCATATTTCAACCCCGGCCTTATACGAGGAAGTGGCCTAAGTCTTCGTGGGAATTTGTCCACCGAGGGCAACATGACTGTTCGCACAGGGTCCGCGTTCGCAACTTCTGCGCGGCTGAAAGTGGGGGCGGTTGATGGCACCGGTATCGGAACGGTTGGGATCGAGACTGCTGCGACATCGAATTCGGCGCGCGACCATATGGTTATACGCAACGCGGTTTTTCTTCACTGCCACACACTGGATTTCGGGCGGCCCAGGTTCACCGGAAGGCTTGGTCACAGCGCCGTTGGGTGCGAATGGAATGATACGACAGGAGGGGTAAAATACATGAAGTCAAATGGGACAGGCAGCACAGGCTGGAAACTCGTTACGCAGGCACCCTAAAGAGGCCTTGGGCTCTGAAATCTCTGAGCACATAGGCGGCCCCGTCTGTCGTCAGGTGATTGCTGTCGTACAGCATTGGCGCTCCGTCTGGTGTCTGATGCTTGCATGCTCCGTCTTCGCAGACCGATGCCAGAGGATCGAAGAATAGGGCCCCCGTTCTGTCGCTCAGGGCTCTCAGTTCGGCATTTACCTCGACCGCACTGCTTCTACGCTCCTCCATATCGGGTACTGATCTACGAGACACAGCGTCTGCGACTAGAAGTTCTGGCAGGGCGGCTGAGTACTCAAGGTTCTGGCCAATTATCACGACGGTTTGCGATTTTGTGCGAAGCCACTCAATGGTTCTTTGCAAGGAGGCCGGCACGCCAGCGCCACTTGCCCATCGAGCGGAGACCACTATCTCGTCGAATTGGTGTGCAGGTATGATCTCTTCGAAAGCTCTACCCATCAAGTCGACGCAATAGCCTGAGCCGCGAGTGCCAATGACCGGGCGGCATCCAGACGCATAGATTTGAGAAAAATTGACGTCGGGAAAGGTCTCGAATAGGCCTGACGCGTAGTGCATTGCGTGGCTATCACCAATGACAAGGACGTTGTAGCCGCCATCGAGGACGCTAACGCAGTCAGGGTCGAATGCATCCGCGTTGGCAATTCCACTGGTGATGAAGCACCGACGCCCCAAAGGATCCCCGGGAATCGGGTAGTCAAGGTAGCGAGCGGCAACTTGAACCTCCGGCGAGAAGCGCTGATATAGCCCTCCTTGCCAAACTATCCCACCCGCCAATACTGCAGCTCCGAGCATTCCCCCCAAACCGAAATAGATGGTCATCGCGCTATTGACGCTGGTCGGGCGACGAAACGGTAACTCTACAAACTTCCAAGACAGAGCCGCGACAACAACCGAGGCTGCGCCGAGAGCGATCTTTTCGTGCGTGCTGAACGCGTCACCCCCGATGTAATATCGGTAGAAAACAATGATCGGCCAATGCCAAAGATAGAGGGAATACGAAATCAGCCCGACCCATACCATCAGCCGTGTACCCAACAGCCAAGCTATCGGGGAGGCCCGGTCTTTTTGGGCGACTATCAAGGCTGCACCGACGCAAGGCCAGAGCGCGGAAGCTCCTGGGAAGGGCGAGGCTGCACTCAGTCGGAAAACTGCATAGCCGATCAAGGTAATGCCCAGAGCGTCCATGACGAACGCTAACCATCGGCGTTTGACAGCTGGCGCGAGGGCAATGATCGCCCCGATCGCCAGCTCCCATGCCCGCAGATGTGTAAGAAAAAACGGCTGAGACGATTGCTGGCGGACCATGACTTCGGACCAGACCAGAGACACGACAATGACAGCACCCAGCGCGATTGTTGCCGTCTTGGTCAGGTGTGTCCGCGACAAACCAGCAAGGATAACCAAGGCGATGGGCCAAACAATGTAAAATTGCTCTTCAACCGCTAGCGACCACGTATGGAGCAACGGCAGCTGGTCTGCCGCTTGGTCAAAATAGTCGGTGTTGAGCCAAAAAAAGATGTTGCTCAGACCGAAGGTTGCAGCTGTGGCACTCTCTGATAGGTTCGAGTAATACGTCGGAAGCAGAAGGACCCATCCTGCCCCCAAAGACGTTGGGATAACCACCAAAAGGGCAGGCAAGATTCTGCGGAAACGGCGTGCGTAGAACCCTAGAAACGAAAACTCCCCCTGCGCCATCTCTCGCACGATGATGGAGGTGATCAGGTAGCCGCTGATGACAAAGAAGACGTCAACACCAACGAAGCCTCCAGGTATAAAGCTAAAGCCGAGGTGATAAGCCAGAACCGCCAGTACGGCTATCGCCCTTAGGCCGTCAATATCAGGGCGATAGGTGGATTTCTGCATCAACAATCCTCTCGCGAAAGCCGCAGGTTGTAAGCCATAACTGTTTCGGCAAATAAAGTCGCATGCTGCACCCAACCCGCTTCGGCGGGTTTTTCTTTGTCCAAATCACAGGAGGACATCATGGCCATAAGGATTACCGGACACTAAAAGACTGGAAGAGCTGCTGTCCTACTCGCCGGTCGTTAGCGCGAGTAAAGCGTAGCCATTCAAATCGATTTCCGCTGCGATGATTGGCCTTGAAGGGTAGAGCAGTTTGTCATCGAGGCTGCTCGATACCAGCGGACGCCAAGTCTTGTCTTGCAGCGCGATTGGCACCAGTGGATCTTCGGTAAATGGCAGGATGAGCAACTCTCTGGTCGGTTGAGAGAATAGAACCGAAATTTTCATTTTCCCCTCGCTGCTCTGTTGTTGATCGCGCGTCCCCGTCCAGCAAGAACTATACAGCCTCCATTGAACACCATTTCTATTTCAATTTAAACTCAGGAGGCCATCATGGCCAAACTCAACGCGGAGCAAACGTTCCGCGCGAAGGCTCCTGCCATCATGGCAAAGCTTCGCAGTGACTTCCCGATAGGCGTTGAGGACGCTGCGGCGATTCTTGGCAACCTCGGGCACGAAAGCGCCGGCCTCACCATCCTGCAGGAAATCAAGCCGACCGTGGCGGGCTCTCGTGGCGGGTTTGTGTGGGCTCAATGGACCAGCCCGCGCCGCCGCGCCTACGAGGCGTATTGCAAGCGCACCGGCAAAGACCCAGCCAGCGATGACGCGAACTACGCCTATCTGTTCATCGAACTCAAAGGCATCGAGGGCAGCGAGAAAGCCGCCATCGGCAAGACCGTGGCTGCCAAAGGGCTCGACGCCAAGGTCGAGGCCTTCGAGCTCGCATTTCTGCGAGCAGGGGTGAAGCATTACCCGAGCCGCAATCAGTGAGCCAAAGTCGCGCTCGACACTTGGGAGAAGGCCGGGGGCAAAGCGCCGGTGCCCGATCCGGAGCCTGCTGCAGGTCAGCCCCGCTCTGGCCCGCCATGGCGAGCCATCATCATCACCGCAATCATTCTGGCCGCCGTTGGAGCGGCCTTTTTCTTGTCCACTCAAGTGAGGTTCTGACCCATGTTGACCGCGATCATTCAATCCGCTGCCGCTGGCTGGCTGTGGCGCCGCGCGCGGGAACTCGGCTCGCTCGCCACCATCTTCGTGCCGATCTATCTGGCCATGCCTCAGAGCATGAAGGACGACGTGCACGCCATCTTTACGGGGCAGGGCGGCGGGCTGACCATTTCGGCCGCCATTGGCCTCGGCTGGTATATCTGGACGCAGCTGCAGTCCTATCGGGCCACGACCAAGGCCCAGGTTGTGACGAGTGGCGGCAAGAAGCTTCCTCTGTCTCGTTCGGGCTCGGAAGAAGCGGAGGCCATTGCCAAGCTGCGACAGCCGCCCCGCACCCTCTGGGAACGCCTGACCGGCAAATAACCACCGGGCGCGCTCCGGCGCGCCTGTCTATCTATCTCTCGGGGCTCGGGTTCATTGACGACACAAACAGGTGCCGAAATGCACGTTCCAAAAGGCTGGAATATCAACACGACAATCGCGGTCTGCGGTTTCGCACTGACACTAATCGTATCGGTATTGGGGTGGACAGCGAGCGCGACCACCTTCAAGGCCAGCGTCGATGAGATGGGCCGCAAATATGATGGCTGGATCGCCAACCACGAGCAGACCCACAAAGACCGATTGGCGACGGTCACTGGCATTGAGGCGCGAACGGACCAGCGATTGTCCAACCTTGAGGGAGAGACCCGCAAGATAGACGAGCTGGCCTATCGCCTCACGATTCAAGAGCAGGGCAGCGCCAACCTCGCCCGGTCGGTCGAGGAACTGAAAACTTCGGTCAACAGCTTGGGCACCGATATTCGAGTGATGCGGGAAATACTCCAGCGGCTGGACCCACGAACCACTCCTTGAGAAAGCAGCATAGCGGAGCGACGAGGTGATCACAGGCCCCGTGGGCCTGGAGCTGGGTATTCCGGCCACTATCAAACGTAAGTGGCCGGAATATCAGCTGCTGGCTTATTCCTCGCCAGTCACCTGGTCAGCAAAACACGCGGCTAGATCTGCAGGCGCGCCCAAAGTCTCTACCCATGAGGCGACTTCAGGCCCTTCGTCGGGCATCGCTACGCCGCCCCAAACATCTTGGAACATCTTCGTCCCGTCTTTTTCTTCAAAGAAGGCATAGCCATCTTCCAGATTCTGAGGGCTGAATGAGGCTACACTCCAATCGCCACTAGCGAGGATCTGATCCACGTCGATTTTGCCGGGGGCATCCTCTTTGAGTGCGGCGGAAGTCAGCGCGACATATTCTTGTTTCAACTGGTCCGTCAGTGGCACATCGATACCTGCGCACAAATCCTGCGCAATCGAAGCACCCGCCGAAAATGCCAAGGCACATAGGGTCAGGCCAGACAGTCGAACGATCTTCGTGTTGACGCTCATCCAAGACATTTTGGTATCACCATTGTTAGGTTGCCCTGCAGGTGTACCGCGTCAACCGGTTGGGCGATACCTCTTAGAATGCGTGTGTCGGAGGCCTAAACAGATCTGGCGCTGGACGGATGAAACGTACTGGCAGGATGGGAAGCCGCCGAGCCGGGGTAAGGGCGGCACTTAGCCTCCCAAGAGCCCCCGACAAAAGCCCTGCACGAAGTCGCGGAACACCGGCCAGAACATCGAGAAGCCCATGAACCAGGGGGCGTACTTGGCGAAAATCGCTTCAAGCTGCCATTCGCTCATCTGTCTCTTCCTATCGTGAAGGGGATGGGGCTAGTGGACAGGTCCGGTTAGCTGCAACTGAACATCGCCGCCCGCGTAGGAGGCCGCGATCTGGGGGGCGCGCGATTTCGCTAACCAGCCGCCCATCGGCCATCTGAATGTTGGCGAGGAACGCATCTTCGAAAGTCTCGATGCCGCTCTCGATGCTTTCAAGCTTGGCCTTGATGCATAGGTAGAGCGCGCGCCACCGAGAACGGCAAGCTTGCTCCCATGCGGCGTAGCGCTGATCTGCAGTCCGAGCCGCACCTCGACCATTGAGCGCGAAGTTCCGATCATCTTGACGAGATAGGGGAAGGTTGAAGCGAATGGCCCGATCCTTCATCGAAAAAGCAATGATCGCCATGCCCGCTTCGTCCATCGTCGCGAAGTGAGTTGCCCCAGCCTTTTTGATCATCGCTTTGATCTGGCCTTCGGTCTTCTCGACTGAAACGCTCGTCGTCTCTGCATATGCCATCGTCTATCTCCTTACCCATGAGGAACAGGGCAGAAAAGGTGCGGGGGCCGCGCCGATTCTGTTAATGGAATCAATGGCCCGAAAAACACCCATGTGCGGGGCGAGCGCATTGAAATAATTGAATATTTTGGAGTATATGGCGATCCCGGGTGGACTCGAACCACCGACCAACAGCTTAGAAGGCTGCTGCTCTATCCAGCTGAGCTACGGGACCAGCGCAGGTCCCATTTACCCCATTTTGCGACAAAGGGAACGGTCTTGTTGTGGCTGGCGTGGGTCCTTCACGGCAAATGTCGAGGTTAACGGGGTAGGGGGGCGGTGCTGGCGCGGATGATGAGTTCGGATTGCAGCACGACCGGGCTCCTGGGCAGCGCATCCTGTTTGCCCTCAATGACATCGATGAGTGCGGCAGTCGCAATGCGGCCCAGCTCGGCGCGCGGCTGGCGCATCGTGGTAAGGGGCGGCCAGCTATGGGTGGCGATGGCCTGATCGTCAAAGCCGATGATCGAGACATCCCGGGGACAATCGAGCCCGTGCTCGCGCAGCCCGGCGAGAAAGCCAATGGCACTGGCGTCGTTGGCCACGAACAGCGCGGTGGGACGCTCCTTGAGCGCGGCAAATTCATGCGCGACGGCGTGCCCGGTCTCCATATCGAACGCACCCTGGAACAGCCATTCTTTGCGAATTTCGAGCCCTGCGGCACTCATGGCAGCCTCAAAGCCGCGTTGACGTTCTCCTGTGAGAATATTGTCGTCGGGCCCCCTGATATGGCCGATGCGGCGGTGTCCAAGCTCAATGAGATAGCGGGTCGCCCTTGCGGCAGCCTTGGCATTGTCGGTCTTGACGGTATGGAACGGCGCCGCCGGAATTTCCTCGCACACCACGATCAACGGCACCGGCTGTGGATCGCCGGCCAATGCAATGAGCTGCTGCAGATCGACGGTGCCGTCGAGCAACAGCAGCCCGTCGATACGGTTGGATGAAAAATAGTCGCGCATGCGCCGAGCCGGCTCGATGCCGGGGAACCGATTGGCCACCAGCATGCCATAACCGCGCCCTGTTGCTTCACGCTCGATGGCGTCCAGCACAGCGGCAAAAAACGGATTGCGCAGGTCAGGCAGGGCGACAAGAATGGTGCGCGAAGTGCGCTGGCGCAGCGACCTAGCCGACTGATTTGGTGTGTAGCCGGTCGCCAGAACCGCTGCCGAAATGCGCGCGCGGGTGCTCTCGCTCACCCGGTCAGGGGCCGATAGGGCGCGACTGACAGTGGCTGTGGAAACCGCTGCAGCGCGAGCAACATCTTGTATCGTCGGCGCTTTTCTGACTGGTTCCATCTCTCAGCGCGCCTCCCTCGCTTAGAGTTATGCAATCGATTTAATTCGATCTTGACAGCTGCGCAAGTCGTGTATGAAACTCATGCAATCGATTGCAGAGATTTTCGAAACGGCTCAATGCAATCGATTACACGCCGCCAGCACGGGAGGTCTCACAAGAAGACAACCATGCTGCTGGCCGGTTCGCGGGAGCGCTTGGCTCCAAGTGATCGTTTGGGAGGACAGAATATGAAGAAATTTGCAGCGGCCGCACTCGCGGCTGCTTTGATGTGCGGCACTGCCATGGCAACGGACCTCGAAGTCACCCACTGGTGGGTGTCGGGCGGCGAAGCTGCTGCCGTCGCCGAACTGGCCAAGGCGTTCGACGCCGAGGGTGACCACTGGGTCGACGGCGCCATCGCCGGTTCCGGCTCGACGGCGAACCCGATCATCATCAGCCGCATCCTTGGTGGTAACCCGATGGGCGCCACCCAGATGAACACCGGCCGCGATGCCGAAGAACTCATCCAGGCCGGCCTGATGCAGGATTTGAGCGAAGTCGCAACCGCCGAGCACTGGGCTGACGTGATCCGTCCGGCGTCCGTGTTCGCGCCGTGCCAGGTCGATGGCAAGGTCTATTGCGTCCCGGTCAACATCCACTCCAACAACTGGCTGTGGCTGAACCGTCACGTCTTCCTCGACAACGGCCTTGAAGTCCCCACCACCTGGGACCAGTTCGTCGACAGCTTCCCAGCGCTCAAGGACAAGGGCATCATCCCGCTGTCAATGGGTCCAGCCTGGACCGTCACCCACGCCTGGAACCAGATTTTCGTCGATATCGCCGGTCCTGAAGTCCAGCAGGAAATCTACCGCGACAAGAGCGTCGATGCTGTCCGCAGCGACGACTTCAAGGCGGCCCTGCAGGCTTTCGCCGACGTCCGTGACAGCTTTGATCCAGCGACCCAGACGGGCCTGTGGAACGAAGCCACCAACCTCGTGATCACTGGCCAGGCTGCCGGCAACATCATGGGCGACTGGGCACAGGGCGAATTCGCCGTGGCCGGCAAAGTTGCAGGCGAAGACTATGACTGCCTGCCAGGTCTGGGTGTGCGCGAACTGGTCGATACCGGTGGCGACAGCTTCTACTTCCCCAAGAACGAAGATCCTGAGATCACCGCTGCCCAGCTTCGTCTGGCCAAGCTGCTGCTCTCGCCAGATGTGCAGGTTGCGTTCAACCTCAAGAAGGGTTCGACCCCGGTTCGTGGCGACGTCGATACCAGCACGGCCAATGCCTGCATGCAGAAGGCTCTCAAGCTTTTCGCAGACCCAACCAAGGTTCTGCCCGCTTCTGAATCGCAGCTCACCAGCGATACCCAGCAGCAGATTGAAGATCTGATCAGCGAGTTCTTCTCGGATCACTCGATCACC
Organism: Devosia sp. 2618; assembly: GCF_040546815.1. Classification (NCBI taxonomy): domain Bacteria; kingdom Pseudomonadati; phylum Pseudomonadota; class Alphaproteobacteria; order Hyphomicrobiales; family Devosiaceae; genus Devosia; species Devosia sp. 2618. The sequence goes on along the minus strand of NZ_JBEPOO010000001.1, from coordinate 1,719,707 downwards.
GTTGACGACGCCCAGAACCGCTTCGCCGACATCATCGCTTCGGCTCAGTAAGCCTTCCTCCCATTTTAACCGCGTGGCCGGCTAGGACACTATCCTCAGCCGGCCATTTGTTAATGGTGACCCATATGCGGACAACTGGCCGACCCACTGGCTTCTTTCACGACCTGTTTTTGCGCAATTTCAGCTCCAAACTGGCGGTAACGCCCATGGTGCTGACGGTGCTGGTGATCTTCATCGGTTGCACCGCGTGGACAGTCACATATTCCTTCACGAATTCCCGCCTGCTGCCGTCGCTCGATTTCATCGGCTTCGATCAGTATGTCCGCCTGTTCAAGGACAGTCGCTGGCAGACTTCGGTACGCAATATCGCCATTTATGGGGTGTTCTCGCTGACCTTCACCATGGTGGTTGGCTTCCTGCTTGCCGTGCTGATGGACCAGAAAATCCGCTTCGAAAGCGTGTTCCGTACCGTCTATCTCTACCCGTTTGCGCTGTCGTTCATCGTCACCGGCCTTGTCTGGCAGTGGATCATGAACCCGGCGTTCGGTCTGCAGGAATCGGTCCGTAACCTCGGCTGGGCGGGCTTCACCTTCGACTGGTTGACCAACCGTAACATGGTGATCGGCGCGCTGCTGATCGCCGGCATCTGGCAGGGCACGGGCTTTGTCATGGTGCTGCTGCTGGCCGGTTTGCGCTCGGTGGACGAAGAAGTCTGGAAAGCCGCCCGCGTCGACGGCATTCCCACCTGGCGCACCTACATTTCCATCATCATCCCCATGATGCGCGGCACCTTCGTCACCACGTTCGTGATCGTCGGCTCCGGCATTGTCAGGCTCTACGATCTTGTGGTCGCGCTCACCGGAGGGGGGCCGGGCATATCCTCGGAAGTGCCGACCAAATACGTCTTCAACTACATGTTCGGAGCCGGCAATATTGGGCAGGGCCTTGCCGCATCCACCGTCATGCTCCTCACCGTGCTCATCATCCTCATTCCGTGGGCATTCTATGAATTTAGACCCCGGCGCGATCGTTGAGGTGCGGCAATGACCACTGAAATCACCACCACCGAGCTCAAGGGCCCATCCGGTCCCAAGCCCAAAAAACTCCTGACCCCGCAGCGGATCTTGATCTACGTGATCCTGACCATGTTCGCGATTTACTTCCTGCTGCCGCTCTACGTCATGCTGATGACGTCGTTCAAGGAAATGCCGGAAATCCGTCTGGGCCAGATCTTCTCGCCACCGACGCAGGGCTGGACGCTTGAACCCTGGTTCAAGGCCTGGAACAGCGCCTGTACCGGCCTTTATTGCGAAGGCCTCAAGGTCGGGTTCTGGAACTCGGTCAAGATCACCGTCCCGAGCACCATCGTTTCGGTCTTTATCTCCGCGCTAAATGGCTACGCTCTGGTCAACTGGCGCTTCAAGGGCTCCGAAGTGTTCTTCGCGATCCTGATCTTTGGCTCGTTCATCCCCTATCAGGTGATGCTCTATCCCCTGGTGATCCTGCTGTCGCAGGCCAAGATCTTCGCCACGCTGCAGGGCGTGATCGTGATCCACACCATCTTCGGCATGCCGATCCTGACGTTGCTGTTCCGCAATTACTTCGCGTCGCTGCCGCAGGAATTGTTCAAGGCGGCACGTGTCGACGGGGCAGGGTTCTGGCGGATTTTCTTCCAGATCATGGTGCCGATGTCGCTGCCAATCTTTGTGGTCGCGGTCATCCTGCAGGTGACGGGCATCTGGAACGACTTCCTGTTCGGCATCGTCTTTGCCGGCACGTCGAACTACCCGATGACCGTGCAGCTCAACAACATCATCAACTCGATGCAGGGCGTGAAGGAATACAACGTCAACATGGCCGCCACCATTCTCACTGGCCTGGTCCCCCTGACGATCTACTTCATCTCCGGCAAATGGTTCGTCCGCGGTATCGCCGCCGGCGCCGTGAAGGGCTAAGCCAATGACTAACAGTGTAGAAATCAAGGACTTGTCCGTCGCATTCGGGGCCGTTCGCGTCCTCGAAAAGATGAACATCGACATCAAGCAGGGCGAGTTTGTCGTGCTGCTTGGGCCGTCGGGTTGCGGCAAGTCCACCTTGCTGAACTGCATCGCTGGCCTGCTCGAAGTCACCGAAGGTCAGATCTTCATCAACGGCAAGAACGTCACCTGGGCCGAGCCCAAGGATCGTGGCATCGGCATGGTGTTCCAGTCCTATGCGCTCTATCCGCAGATGACGGTGGAGCGAAACCTCAGCTTCGGGCTGCGCGTCTCGGGCATGAAAAAGGACGAGATCGAGCGTCGCGTCGCCCGTGCCGCCGAAATCCTCCAGATCGAGCCGCTGCTCAACCGCAAGCCGGCGGCCCTGTCGGGCGGCCAGCGTCAGCGCGTGGCCATCGGCCGGGCGCTGGTCCGCGATGTGGACGTCTTCCTGTTCGACGAGCCACTCTCCAATCTCGACGCCAAGCTCCGTTCGGACCTGCGCGTCGAGATCAAGCGGCTGCACCAGCGGCTCAAGAACACCATGATCTACGTCACCCACGACCAGATCGAGGCGCTCACCTTGGCCGACCGCATTGCCGTGATGAAAAACGGCGTCATCCAGCAGCTGGCCGATCCGCACACGATCTACAACAAGCCGGTCAATCTCTACGTCGCCGGCTTTATCGGCTCGCCCTCGATGAACATGCTGCAAGGCGCGCTGGAGGGCTCCACCTTCACGGCCGACGACGGCACCGTCGTCCCCGTCGGCAGCTACGAGTTCAGCACACCCGCCAGTGGCGCGACCAAGGCGGTACTCGGCGTTCGTCCCGAACACATCGTACTGGGCGCCGAAGCAGCGAAAATGCCGTACTCGGCCGAGGTGGAAATCGAGATCGTCGAGCCGATGGGTTCGGACACCTTGGCCTGGACCAAGATCGCCGGCCACCCCGTCACCTTCCGCGCCGCCAGCGATGTTCCGCTGCATCCCGGCCAGAAGCTGGTGATCGGTTTTGACCCCGGTCGCGGCTCGATTTTCAGCTCGGAAACCACCAACCGCCTCTGAGCGCAAACACCCCTTCCGCTGCGACGTCCAACGGCGCCGCGCGGCCTTCTACGCCTGCATTCCAGCAACAAACCACAACAGGCTGCCTCGGTCGCCATACGACGACCCGTAGCCACAACGTTACCAACGAGGCCACAATGACCGAATTGTCATTCCAGCTCTACAGCGCCCGCAACACCCCATCGCTTGAGGACTTTCTCGCCAAACTGGCAGCCCTTGGCTACAGGCAGGTCGAGGGTTACGGCGGGCTTTATGCCGACGCGCCGACGCTTGCCGCCACTCTGAAAAAGCACGGTCTGGCCATGCCCACTGGCCATTTTGGCCTCGACCAAATTCAGGACGTCGCCACCACGCTCAAGACCGCCGAAACCCTCGATATCAAGCGCATCTATTGCCCCTATATTACGCCCGAACAGCGCAGCGCCGACGACTCCAAGTGGCTCGAACTGGCCGATATTCTCGCCAAGGCAGGCGCGGCTTACGCCAAGGAAGGCTATGGCTTCGGCTGGCACAACCATGACTTCGAGTTCGTGCCCACCACATCCGGCCGTCTGCCCATCGACATCATCCTTGAGGGTGCGCCGCACATCGAATGGGAAGCCGACATTGCCTGGATCGTACGCGGCAAGTCCGACCCGATCGCCTGGTTTGACAAATACGGCGATCGCATCAGCGCCGTCCACGTCAAGGACATCGCTCCCGTCGGCGAAGCGCTCGATGAAGATGGTTGGGCCGATATCGGCCACGGCACGCTCAACTGGGATGAGCTGATCAAAACCGTTCAGGCCAAGACCAAGGCGCAGTACTTCGTCGCCGAACACGACAAGCCGTCGGACGAGCAGCGCTTCGCCGCGCGCTCGATCGCAACCGCCAGCAAGTGGAAGTAATCCAGATGGCCAAGACTTTTGGCGTCGGCATCATTGGTGCCGGCAATATTTCCAGCGCCTATCTCCGCCTTGCGCCGCTGTTCAAGGGGCTCGATGTCCGCGCCATCGCCGACATTGCTCCCGCCGCAGCGCAGAAGCAGGCCGCCGAGTTTGGCGTCGCCGCGCAGACGCCCGATGAGCTGCTCAAGAACAGCGAAATCGACGTCGTCGTGAACCTGACCATCCCATCGGCCCACTATGCGGTGTCGATGGATATCGTCTCGGCCGGCAAGCACGCCTATTCCGAAAAGCCGTTCGTGCTGTCGCTGGAGGAGGGTGTCTCCCTCCGTAAAGCTGCCGACGAACGTGGCCTCAAGGTTGGCTCGGCGCCGGACACGTTCCTGGGCGGCGCGCATCAGCAGGCCCGCGAAATCATCGACAGCGGCCAGCTCGGCAAGATTATGAGTGGCACCACCCACGTCATGAGCCGTGGCATGGAGCATTGGCACCCCAACCCGGACTTCTTCTTCCAGCCCGGCGCCGGCCCGATCCTTGATCTCGGTCCTTACTACGTCACCGACCTGATCCATCTGCTCGGTCCGGTCAAACGCCTGTCGGCCTTCACCAATATGGCCCGCACCGAACGCGAAGTGACCGCCGAGGGCCCTTGCAAGGGCACCTTCGTCAAGGTCGCCACGCCCACCACCATTCATGGCGTGCTCGAATTTGCCTCCGGCGCCATCGTCACCATCGGTGCGAGCTGGGACGTGGCCGCGCATGGTCACCACAATATCGAGCTTTACGGCACCGACGGCTCGATCTTCCTGCCCGACCCGAACTTCTTCGGCGGCGATCTGGTGACGGCCGACATTGCCGGCGAACGCACCAACGTTACGCCATGGGACCATCCCTTTGGCGTTGCCAATCAGGAACTCGACCAGCCCATCCCGCGCGCCAACTACCGCGCGGCAGGCCTCGCCGACATGATGGCGTCCATTGAAGGCGGCTACCGCGCCCGCTGCGGCCTCGATGTGGCGCTGCATGTCGTCGACGTCATGACCAGCCTGCTCAAGGCAGGCGAAAGCGGGCAGGTGATCACCTTGACCACCACCTGCGAGCGTCCGCTAGCCCTCGGTCCGGCCGATGCACGGGCGCTGCTGAAGTAATGAGGTGCGTACCTCATTGACAGGCGTCATGCGCCGGTCAAAACTATGGTGAGGAATAAAGACAGGCGGCGGTCACTCGTCGCCTGTTTTCATGACATGATACAAAACCGAGGCGCCAAGCGCCCACAGAGGAGAGACGACATGCGCACCATCAAGGGTCCCGCAATCTTTCTGGCACAGTTCGCGGGCGATGCTGCGCCGTTCAACACCTTTGACGCCATCTGCGGCTGGGCCGCAAACTATGGCTACAAGGGCGTCCAGATCCCGACCTGGGTTACCAACCTGATCGATCTGGAAAAGGCCGCGACCTCCAAGACCTATGCCGACGAGCTCACGGGCACCGCCGCCAGCCATGGTCTCGAAATCACCGAACTGTCGACCCACCTGCAGGGCCAGCTTGTTGCAGCGCACCCGGTCTATGACACCATGCTCGATGGCTTCGCGCCGCCAGCGGTGCACAACAATCCAAAGGCCCGTCAGGAATGGGCGGTCCAGCAGCTCCACTGGGCAGCCAAGGCCTCGAGAAACCTCGGCCTCACCGAACACGCGACCTTCTCGGGCGCGCTGGCCTGGCCGTTCCTCTATCCATTCCCACAGCGTCCGGCCGGTCTGGTCGAAGAGGCCTTCGACGAACTGGCCCGCCGCTGGACCCCGATCCTGAATGCCTTTGACGAAAACGGCGTCGATGTCGGCTACGAACTGCACCCCGGCGAAGACCTGTTCGATGGCGTGACCTTCGAGATGTTCCTCGACCGCGTCAAAAACCATCCGCGCGCCAACATTCTCTACGATCCAAGCCACATGGTGCTGCAGCAGCTCGATTATCTCGATTTCATCGATATCTATCACGAGCGCATCAAGCTGTTCCACGTCAAGGACGCCGAGTTCAACCCAAGCGGTCGTCAGGGCGTTTATTCGGGCTACCAGAGCTGGATCAATCGGGCAGGGCGCTTCCGTTCGCTCGGCGACGGCCAGGTCGATTTCGCCTCCATCTTCTCCAAGATGGCCCAATATGATTTCGCTGGCTGGGCCGTGCTCGAATGGGAATGCGCTATCAAGCACCCCGAAGATGGCGCACGTGAAGGTGCCGAGTTCATTAAGAACCACATCATCCACGTCACCGAACACGCCTTCGACGATTTCGCCTCCGCCGGCACCGACGCCGCCGCCAATCGCAAGATCCTGGGACTCTCGTAGTCCAGTAGGATATCCGGTACGCCGTCATTGCCCGGCTTGTCCGGGCAATCCATGGACCACCCGGACAACCCGGGTGGTGACGATAGATGGATGGGATTGCAGCACTGCCTGGCTCAATATGAGGGCTACTTTGAGCTTGGTGTAACAGCAGCCCTCATGGTGAGGTGCGAGCACTTCGCGAGCCTCGAACCACGAGGGCGTGGCACAGACTTCGCCACAGACAAGAATTGAGGAGACAAGAATATGGCTGAGAACGGCGCAAAGCGCATTCGCCTGGGCATGGTTGGCGGCGGCACGGGAGCCTTTATCGGCTACGTTCACCGCGTCGCATCCCGCATTGATGGTGATTACGACCTCGTCGCTGGCGCGCTGTCGTCGCGCGCCGAAGTCGCCAAGGAATCCGGTCGCAATCTCGGCCTCGCCGATGACCGCATCTACACCTCCTACGAAGACATGGCCCGCGCCGAATCCGCGCGTCCCGATGGCATCCAAGCCGTCGCCATCGTCACGCCAAACCACATGCATTACGGCCCGGCCAAGGCCTTCCTTGAAGCTGGCATCCACGTCATCTGCGACAAGCCGATCACCAGCACGCTCGAAGACGCCCGCAAGCTGGCCGAGATCAAGCCCAAGAACGGCGCCAAATTTCTGCTGACCCACAATTACACCGGCTATCCGCTTGTGCGTCAGGCCCGCGAAGTCGTCGCTTCGGGCGCTCTGGGCAATATCCGCGTCGTGCAGGCCGAATACCCTCAGGATTGGCTCACCGAAGCCGTCGAACAGTCCGGCAATGCCCCTGGCGCTGAATGGCGCACCGATCCGGCTCGTTCCGGCGCTGGCGGCGCCATCGGCGATATCGGCACCCACGCCTATAACCTGCTGCGCTTCGTCACCGGCCTCAAGACCTCGGCCGTCTCGGCGGACCTGACGTCCTTCGTGCCGGGCCGCAAGCTCGACGACAATGTCAACATCATGCTGCGCTTCGAAGGCGGCGCCAAGGGCATGCTCTGGGCCAGCCAGGTTGCCGTCGGCAACGAGAACGGCCTCCAGCTGCGCGTCTATGGCGACAAGGGCGGACTTGAATGGCGTCAGGATAATCCGAACTACATGTGGTTCACCGAATTCGGCAAACCCAAGCAGTTGCTGACCCGCGGCGGCTCGATCACCGGCCAGCCCGCCTCGACCATGAATGTACGTGTTCCGTCCGGTCACCCCGAGGGATATCTCGAAGCTTTCGCCACGCTCTATAGCCAGTTTGCCGCCGTCATCCGCGGCGAGGGTGCAGCCTATGAAGGGCTGCTGCCATCCATGGCCGACGGCATCGAAGGCATGCAGTTCATCGTCGCCTCGGTGCAGTCGAGCAGCAATGACGGCAAGTGGACCAAGCTCAGCGAGGTCTAAGAGTACCCCCATCCAACCTCCCCTGAAAAGGGGGAGGAGCCTATCGAGTGTGTGGCACGATCGCGCCATGCCCGCTGGCCAGATTCCTCCCCCTATCAGGGGGAGGCTAGGCGGGGGTATCCCCTCCAAACCTACTGTATCCGCTTGACCTGATACCCCGCCTTTTCCAGCAGATCGACCACGCTGCCATCGCCGATCAGATGCGCCGCCCCGACCACGATCAGGTTGTGCTGATTGTCCGCCAGCATGCCCTCGATCGGCGCGATCCAGTTCTCGTTGCGCTCAAAGATCAGTCGGTTGAGAAACTCGCCCTCATAGCCGCCCATTTCCATCGCGAACATCTTTTCCAGCGCTTCCGGCGTGCCCTTGGCCCAATTGGTCAGCATCTTGCTCATGACCTTGGACATCGAGCCAAGCTCGTCCAGCGTTGCCCGCAGATAGGCGACCTGTTCGTCCTCCGTGCCGCCCGCCAGCACGTCGAGCTGCTCGTCATCGGTTTCGAGAAACACCAACTGGTCATCGGTCAGCTCGGGCAGCAGCGAGAACTCAACCCCTTCGCCATCAAAGCCAATATCGGCGGTTGCAGCGGCGGAAATGGTCATCGTGGCCATCCACGGTTTCATCGCCAGCAATGGGCCCATCGGCATGCCCATCTGGTCAGCCCAGCTTCGGAGATCAGATTCGGTCTGTGCCCCGATGACTTCGGAGAGCAGCGTTCCGTCGGTATACATGCCGCGCGCGAATGACTTCCCGCCGATCACGGCCATGGCGGATGGACGCACATCGGTCTCAAACACCACGGCATCCGCGTCGGCCAGAACCGAATCAAACAAAGGCGTTCGCCATTCGATGTCGCTGGGCAGCATGTGGAATGAGCCAAACAGCCAAACGCTGCTGTCATCGTCGCTGACTTCCCACAAAGCCGGTGCGGCGTGGACAGGCAACGTCATTCCAAGAGCGACAATTGCGGTGATCAGGCGGCGCGCTGATAGCTTCATCGTGGGCTTCTCCTTGGACGGGCTAGCCTGACAGATAGGTCACGCCGCGCCAACCGCTAGAGCCACTGCACCACGCTGCCCCAGACAAGGGTCATGCCAGACAGCAAAAGCAGCACCAGAATCAGGCGACGGAATGTCCGCGTCGCGAGCCTCCGAAACAGCAGCACACCCAACACCGCCGGGATCGCCAGTGCCGGCGTAATCCAGCCAAACATCACCAGCGTCTGCTGCGTGATGCTGCCCGAAAGCGCATAGACCGTCAGCGTCGTCACATGCATGGCGATGTTGAAGGCCTGCAGCACGCCGCGCTGCGTGTCCTTGTCCCAGCCGCGTAGTGTCGTCCACAGCGTCGGGATCGGTCCCGAGATGCCCGCCAGCCCGCCCAGCACCCCGCCAACAAAGCCTGCCGCCCAATCAGCCGTGCGCCCACCATGGCGCAGCGAGAAGTCCGGCGGCAGCAGCAGCATCAGCGGGCAATAGATCAGCGGGAACACGCCCAGCGCGAATTTGAACAGCACCGGGTCCAGCCATTGCAGCAGGAATGCGCCAAGTGGCACCCCGATCAGCCCGCCAACAACCAGTGGCAGCAGTCGTTTGAACTCAAAGCCGCGCCACACCCAGGGCAGGGCGACCAGCTGCCCCACCAGCGCGCCAAACACCGCCATGGGTGCTGCCATTTGCGGCTCGATCGCCCAGGCCCAGATCGACAGCGCCACCAGCGAGAACGCAAAACCTGACACGCCCTGCGCAAAGCCAGCTGCGGCAGCGCCCGCCAGGATGATCAAGAGGCTTGCGTCCAACAAAGGTCCCCAAAAACAAAAGCGCCACAATCACTTGCGGCGCATTGAAAAATCTATCTGTGGGACGATCAGTGCGTCCAGGGCGTCTTGCGGTCAGACCGGAAGTTGTCTGGATAGCTCTGACGCTTGGGCGTGGCTTCCTGCGAAGGCTGCACGGAATAGGCGATGCCATTCTTGTGCGCATAGGCTTCGGCCAGCTCGAGCGTATCAAAGCTCAGGCGAACCTGCTGACGCGTATCAGTGGACGTGGTGTAACCCATCAGTGGGTCAATACCGCGCTGCGAAGCCAACTCGTGGACCAGGACCCACTGCTTTGACTTGCCCTTACCCGATTGCATGGCGTTGGGAGCCGGTCGGTAAATTCGGGCAGTCATGCAAGGTCCTCAACACGATGCGCTAACGGCGATAAAAAGTATGGTCGGAGTACAAAGATTCGAACTTTGGACCCCCGGTTCCCAAAACCGGTGCTCTACCAGGCTGAGCTACACTCCGAGACAGCGCCTCTCTAACCAATGGATTTGAAAAGGGCAAGCGTCGTTTGCAACTATCATCACTATTGACGGGATAGCCTGTGGACACGCAAAAACGCGCCATGACAGATCTCACCAAACCCTGGCCTTTTGGGCTGAATAGCCGACGCTGGCCGCTCTTTTGCCTCGGCGTCATTATTGGCGTGGCTCTGCTGTCACAGATTGATGTGTGGGCCTCGCAGGGCGCAATTGGCTGGCCAGAGCAGTGGCGAGCGCCATTTTTCCTCATAACGGACTACGGATTGTCCGATTGGGTGCTGATTCCGTCGCTGATCGTGACGATCATCGCGATTCCCGCCGCGTTTATTCTGCGAAACCAGCCCAGATTCATCGCGCGGCACGTCGCCTTGCTCTCAAGTTTCTTTTTTCTCGGGGTCGGCGCCCCCGGATTGATGGCGAATCTGCTCAAGCGACTCATTGGTCGCGTCCGTCCGGTGGAATTTGAGACATACGGGGCCTTTTCGTTCCAGCACGTCCTCAACGACTGGCAGTTCCAGAGCTTTCCATCCGGCCACACGACAACCGCCATCGCCCTGGCCTTCGTCATCGGCTTTCTGTGGCCGCGATTCTTCCTGCTGTTTCTGGCAATCGGCGTCGTGGTGGGGATTTCCCGCGTGCCCGTGGGCATGCACTACCCAACCGACGTCTTTGCCGGCCTGATCGTCGGCATGCTCGGCGCCTATCTGGTGCGCTATTTCTTCGCGCGGCGCGGCTGGCTGTTCACCATCAGGCCCGACGGACGAATCGTCCGTCGGCGATTCGCCGTCCTCAGGCGTGCGTTTCAGCGCGCCCGGGCGTAGCGCTCCATTGCTGCACTCAAATCGGCTTTGAGGTCATCGACGCCCTCAAAGCCGATATGCAGGCGGAACAGGTTCCCCTCATTCATCCATGGCTTGACGGTGCGGATGCCCTTGAGGTTCACCGGCAGGCACAGGCTTTCATAGCCGCCCCATGAATAGCCCATGGTGAACAGCTGTAACTGATCGACAAATGCCGCCACCGAGGCGCGCGGGGCCGGTGCCAGAATCACGCCGAACAGGCTGCCGGACCCGGTGAAGTCGCGCTTGAACAGCGCATGATCGGGATGGCTGGGCAGGGCAGGGTGCAACACCGAAACCACTTCTGGCTGCCCCTCAAGCCAGCTGGCAATGTCCAGGGCCCGCTTCTGATGCTCCGCCATGCGGATAGAAAGCGTGCGCAAGCCACGCGCCACCAGAAAGGCCTCGTCGCCTGAGGTGAAAAAGCCAAGTCGACGCCGCGTCAGCTCCAGCTCGCCCCAGCGTTCCTCGGTCGCGGTTGCCGTTCCGGCAAACGCATCCGAATGGCCGACGAACATCTTGGTCCCCGCATGAATCACGATGTCGGCGCCCATCTCCAGCGGCTTGAAATAGAGCGGCGATGCCCAGCTATTGTCCACGATCAGCTTGGCGCCCGCAGCATGGGCGGCTTCCGCAAAAGCCCGAATGTCCTGCATTTCAAAGGTCAGCGAGCCGGGGCTCTCGGCCAGAATCGCTTTCGTGCGCGGCGAAATCAGTTCGCTGATTCCCGCGCCGATGCGGGGATCGTAATAGCGAACCGTCACGCCAAAGCGCTCTAGGAAGTCGTCGGCGAACTGCCGGCCGGGCTCATAGGCATTGTCGCAGATCAGCACTTCATCGCCTGCGCGCACGCAGCTCAGGATCGCAACCGTGATCGCGGCCACGCCCGAGGGCAGGAGCCGCGTGCGGTAGCCGCCTTCGAGTGCGTTGACGATTTCCTCGACGCCATCGGTCGTTGGGTTGCCGGCGCGGCCATAAAGGAAGCGCTGGTTTTGCGCGTCGAGATCATCGAGCGTTTTGAACAACACCGTCGACCCGCGATAGACGGGCGTATTCACAAATCCAAAATGATCATCGGGCGAACGACCGAGATGGGTCAGTGCTGTCTCGATCGATAGCTTGGCGGGGTTGCCGCTTTTATTATCACTCATGCTAGGCTCGGTGCTCAAATTCAGATCAGTTGGGTATATATGGCTAATAAAAAGACAGCTGTACTGTCCCATACTGGCTTCGGCCCTTGACGCGAAGGTCAATAGACGCTTGCATGCTTAGCAGCATCACACCCGCCAGACAAAGGCGGCGGTGCCACCGGGGACGCTGGCGCAAGCCTGATGAGCTTCGGGGAAAAAAGTCAGGAAACAAAGGCAATCACAATGAAAAAAACGCTCGTAACGATGGCGGTTGTAGCATCGATGGGCCTGGGCGCGACTGCTGTGCAGGCGCAAACTCTGGATGCTGTGAAGGCAAAGGGCTTCGTCCAGTGCGGTGTTACCGCCGGCGTGCCCGGCATGTCGCAGCCAGATGCCAACAACAACTGGAGCGGCCTAGAAGTCGACTACTGTCGTGCCATCGCCGCCGCCATCTTCAATGACGCGCAGGCCGTCCGCTTTACCCCGCTGACCTCGCAGGAGCGCTTCGCCGCTCTGTCTGCTGGTGAAATCGACGTTCTGTCGCGCACCACCACCTGGACCATGTCCCGCGATACCGATCTGGGCATCAGCTTCACTGGCGTGATGTACTATGACGGTCAGGGCTTCCTGGTTCGCAAGTCGGACGGCATTGCCTCGGCACTTGACCTCGATGGCGCTGCTATCTGCATCGAATCCGGCACCACCACAGAACTGAACGCTGCTGACTACTTCGCGTCGCACAATCTCGACTTCAACCCAGTCGTGTTCGTCGACAAGCCCGAAGTGCTCAAGGCCTACGAAGACGGCCGTTGCGACGTGCTGACCTCGGATGCGTCCCAGCTGGCATCGGACCGCACCAAGTTCGCGGATCCAAGCGAGCACGTCCTGCTGCCAGAGATCATCTCCAAGGAGCCGCTTGGGCCTTCCGTCCGTTCGGGCGATCCACAGTGGTTCAACATCGGTCGTTGGGTCTATTACGCACTGCTCGAAGCTGAAGAACTGGGCGTGACCCAGGCTAACGTCGATGAGCAGCTCGGCTCCGACAATCCATCCGTCCGTCGCCTGCTGGGCGTCGAAGGTGAATTCGGTGCTCCAATCGGCCTCACCAATGATTGGGCCTATCGCATCGTCAAGCTCGTCGGCAACTACGGCGAAACCTTTGACCGCAACATGGGTGAAGGCAGCCCGATTGGTGTGCCGCGCGGCCTGAATGCTCTGTGGAACCAGGGCGGCCTGCAATACTCGCCGCCAATCCGCTAGTAAGCCATCACGCTGGCGCCGTCCCCCAAAGGACGGCGCCAGTTTGGTTTTACACTTCGTCTTTCAGATGTAACGGGCACGCGTGCCCGATGCAGAGGCTTTTTGCCCTGCAATTGCAGCCTGTTAGCCGAAGCAAACAGCCACAGACATTAGGTGCGACGCGATGGCCGCTCTGGATGGTGCCTCAGGCAACCCACCAAAAACGACTTTCTATAACGACCCCGTCATTCGGGGATATATCTACCAGCTGCTGGTTGCCGTTCTGGTGATCGGGTTCTTTACCTGGATCGTCATCAACGCGGCCCAAAACCTTGCAGCGCAAAACAAGTCGACTGGTTTCGACTTCCTCGGACGCACGTCCGGCTTTTCGATCAGCTTCACGCTCATCCCCTTCGACCGCACCTCCTATTACTGGCAGGCCTTTGTCGTCGGTCTGCTCAACACGCTGCTTGTGGCCGCGATCGGCATTTTCTTTGCCACGATCCTCGGCTTCACCATCGGCATAGCGCGCCTGTCGTCGAACTGGCTCGTGTCGCGTCTTGCTACGCTTTACGTCGAAATCATCCGCAATATCCCGCTGCTGCTGCAGCTGTTCTTCTGGTATTTCGCGGTCCTCAAGGCCATGCCCGCAGTCCGCGATAGTCTGGCTCTGCCGTTCGGCTCTTTCCTCAATCAGCGCGGCTTTTTCGTGCCGCGTCCGGTTTGGGATGAGCGCATCGTCTGGATGTGGCTGGCTCTGGCCATCGTCGTCGTGTTCTGCTTCGTCCTGCGTCGGTGGGCTCGCCGTCGGCTGTTTGAAACAGGTCGTCGTTTCCCGGTCTTTCTGACGGCCCTCGGGGGCAGCATTCTGATCGCCTTGGCGGTCTTCCTGCTCAGCGGCGCGACCGTAAGTTTCGACTTTCCTGAACTGCAGCGGTTCAATTTCCGTGGCGGTCTTGAGCTTCCACCCGAATTTGTCGCTCTGGCATTCGGTCTGTCGATCTACACGGCGGCCTTTATCGCCGAGACCGTGCGCGGCGGCATCAAGGCGGTCAGCCGTGGCCAGACAGAGGCTGCGGAATCGCTTGGCCTCAAGGAAGGCGACCGCCTGCGTCTTGTGGTTCTGCCACAGGCAATGCGCGTCATCGTTCCACCGCTGACCAGCCAGTACTTGAACCTGACCAAGAACTCATCGCTCGGTGCCGCCATCGGCTATCCCGAACTGGTCAACGTTTTTGCCGGCACCACGCTCAATCAGACGGGCAAGGCCATCGAGGTCATCGGCATGACCATGTTGGTCTATCTCACCTTCTCCCTGCTCACCTCGGCCTTCATGAATTGGTACAATGGCCGCGTTGCGCTGGTCGAACGCTAGGAGCCGCCCATGACCACGCACTTCATACGTTCGGAAATGGTGCCAGCCCAACCCGCACCCCATCGCACCAGCGGACCCATCCTGTGGCTGAGGACACGCCTGTTCTCATCCATTCCCAACACCATCATGTCGCTGGTGGTGCTCGGCCTGCTGTTCTTGATCGTCCCGCCGATGTTCTTCTTCCTCGTTCCCACCACCTTTGGTGGCCACGCCATTCCGTTCGGCCTTGAGCCGGATGCATGTCGGGTGCCAGGGGCAGGGGCGTGCTGGGCCTATATCGGCGCCCGCATCAACTTCTTCATCTACGGCTTTTATCCACCCGACGAGTATTGGCGCCCCAATCTGGTGTTCCTGCTCGGCGCGCTGCTGATCGTGCCGCTGCTGATCCCACGGGCGCCGTTCAAGGTCATCAACGCCGTTCTGTTCTTCGTCGTGTATCCGGTCGTCTGCTTCTACCTGCTCAATGGTGGTGTGTTCGGTCTTCGCTCGGTGCCGACCGAACAGTGGGGCGGCTTGCTGGTCACGCTGATCATCTCGCTGGTGGGCATCATCTGCTCGATCCCGCTGGGCATTCTGCTCGCCCTCGGGCGACAGTCCAAGCTGCCGATCATCAAGACGCTCTGCATCATGTTCATTGAGCTGTGGCGCGCCGTGCCGCTTATCACCGTGCTGTTCATGGCCTCGGTCATGCTGCCGCTGTTCATGCCGCAGGGCACGACGGTCGATAAGCTGCTGCGGGCCCTGATCGGCGTCACTTTGTTCAGTTCGGCCTATCTTGCCGAAGTGGTGCGCGGCGGCCTTCAAGCTTTGCCGCGTGGCCAGTACGAGGCGGCGTCGTCGCTTGGCCTCAGCTACTGGAAATCCATGGGTTTCATCGTGCTGCCACAGGCGCTCAAGCACGTGATCCCGGGCATCGTGAACACCTTCATCGCCCTGTTCAAGGACACCTCGCTGGTGTCTATCGTCGGCATCTTCGATCTGCTGAATGCCGTTCAGTCAGCAGCGTCCGATGTCGTCTGGGGTTCTCCCACCCAGGCCATGACCGGCTATCTTTTCGCCGCGTTCGTCTTCTGGATTTTCTGTTTCTCCATGTCCCGTTACTCCATGTATATGGAACGCCGCCTGGACACTGGGCATAAGAGGTAAGCCATGAGCCAAGTCTCCGAAACCACCGTCGATCGGAGTATCGACACCTCGCACATGAAGGTCTCCCAGACCAACGTGGCCATCGAAGTGATCGACATGCACAAGTGGTATGGCGATTTCCATGTGCTGCGCGACATCAACCTCAAGGTGATGGAGGGCGAGCGCATCGTCATCGCCGGCCCCTCGGGCTCAGGCAAGTCGACGTTGATCCGCTGCATCAACCGCTTGGAAGAGCATCAGCAGGGCCAGATCATCGTCAATGGCACCGAACTGACCGCCGACCTCAAGCGCATCGACGAAGTGCGCCGCGAAGTGGGCATGGTGTTCCAGCACTTCAACCTCTTCCCGCATCTGACAATCCTGCAGAACCTGACACTGGCCCCCATCTGGGTGCGCGGCATTCCCAAGGCAGAGGCCGAGGCGACTGCCATGCACTATCTGGAGCGCGTCAAAATTCCAGAACAGGCCAACAAGTTCCCCGGTCAATTGTCCGGTGGCCAGCAGCAGCGCGTCGCCATCGCGCGTTCGCTCTGCATGCAGCCCAAGATCATGCTGTTCGATGAGCCCACCTCGGCCCTCGATCCAGAAATGGTCAAGGAAGTGCTCGAGGTGATGATCAACCTCGCCGAAGAAGGCATGACCATGATCTGCGTGACCCACGAAATGGGCTTTGCCCGTCAGGTCGCCAACCGCGTCATCTTCATGGATCAGGGCCAGATCATCGAGCAGAACGAACCCGAAGCGTTCTTTTCAAACCCACAGCACGAACGCACTAAACTCTTCCTCAGCCAAATCCTGCACTGAGGTCGGACCAAGAATAGCGTTCGGTGTGCGTCAATCATTCACACCGAATGCCTCCCAACCGCGATGCCATCCCGGCCTTGGGCCGGGATCCATATTGAGATGGTGGTGGGTGCCCCATCGCACATTGCTCCCCCACACCAATATACCGCTTGACCTGCCGCTTTCGCACAAGCCATTGGGCCGCGCGGGTTGACCCTCAGATCATGCCTGCCAATATAGCGCCAATAACAGGGGAAGCCCCTAGAGTGACTGGTGTGTTCAAGCGTGTACTGACTATGGCGGCGGGCCTGGCCTGCGCGCTGACGCTTGCCGCGCTGCCCGCCCGCGCCACCACACTCGAAACCGTGCGCGAGCGCGGTTTCCTGATTTGCGGCGCCACCAATCCCTTGCCCGGTTTTTCTCAACAAGATGCTGAAGGTCGCTGGTCTGGCTTTGACGTCGACCTCTGCCGCGGTATCGCCGCCGCCGTCTTCGGCAATCCCGACAAGATCGAGTTCCGCTCGCTACGCGGCGAAACGCGCTTCGCCCCGTTGCAAACCGGCGCCGTCGATGTGCTGACCCGCAGTGGTCCATGGACCGAACGCCGCGACACCGTCTATGGCGCCACTTATGTCGGCACGGCGTTTTTCGACGGTCAGGCCTTCCTTGTGCCCCAGGCCCTCGGCGTCGTCTCCGCCTTTGAGCTCGACGATGTCAGCGTCTGCGTCCTCGATGGCGGCGAAGAAATGGAGCGCATCCAGGACTTCTTCTTCGTCAATCAGGCTCGCTATTCCGACGTACCTTATGAAGACGTCGCCGACCTGTCGGCCGCCTATCAGGCTGGCTTCTGCGATGTGATTTCGGCGTCCAGCCGCCAGCTTCAGGCCATCCGCCGGCTGCTGCCCGTGCCGTCGGCGCATCGCATCCTGCCCGAACGCATCTCCAAGGAGCTGCTGGGCCCTGTGGTGCGCGACAACGATTCCCAATGGTTCAACATCGTCCGCTGGACCATGTTCACCCTGATCAATGCCGAAGAAGTCGGCATCACCTCGCAAAACGTCGAATCCCTGATGGCGACCCGCACCCCGTCCATTCGTCGTATTCTGGGCGTTGATGGCGACTACGGCACGCCGCTGGGCCTGAGCAAATCCTTCATGGCCGATGTGATCCGTGCCGTCGGCAACTATGGCGAACTCTATGATCGCCACTTCGGCCCGCAGACCGGCGCTGCGCTGCTGCGTGGCCAGAACTCCCTCTGGACCAATGGTGGGCGGCTCTACGCGCCGCCCGTGCGCTAGGCCTTAGTCTGCAAACAGCAGGTTGACCCGACGGTTCTGCTTGCCCTTGTTCTCGATCTTGCCCAGCGTCACCCGGCCGATTTCGGACGTATTGCGCACATGCGTGCCGCCACACGGCTGCAGATCGACATCGCCAATACGGATCAGTCGAACGCGGCCCTGACCCATCGGTGGCTTCACATTCATCGTCTTGATCAGATCGGAATTGGCGGCCATTTCCTCATCGGTGATCCATTCCTGCGTCACCGCGTGACCGGCAGAAATCATCGCATTGAGCTGGGCCTCAAGCGCGGGCAGATCGGCCGGAACTTCCGGCATGCTGAAATCGAGCCGCCCCTTGTCCTCGCCGATGGAACCGCCCGTCACCGGGAAGGCAAACACCACCGACAGCAGATGCAGCGCCGTATGC
The DNA here is from genome assembly GCF_040546815.1 of Devosia sp. 2618. NCBI lineage: Bacteria > Pseudomonadati > Pseudomonadota > Alphaproteobacteria > Hyphomicrobiales > Devosiaceae > Devosia > Devosia sp. 2618. Next base: position 1,701,509 of record NZ_JBEPOO010000001.1, on the reverse strand, counting down.
ATCCGCATCAGCCGATAACGCCGCTCCCAGTCGATGGTCGCGACCACTTCATCGCCCACCTTGGGCAGAGTCTGGCCCTCGGCCGGCACATGCACGATCCGCGTCTTGTCGCCGTCCGGATGCACCGCGCTGGTGATCACAACCAATGTGCCATCCGCCAGCTGGATCGTGCCGCTATCGCCCGGCTGGCCGCCAGACGCCGCGTAAAACACCGTTTTGTCGAGAACCACGCCACCGTCCTCGGTGATGGCCACCACCGTTGCTGGCGTGGATTGGAGATAGCTGTCTTCGCGGAACAAAAATTCGGTCATGAAAATACTCAGAGCAGGGGAGAAAGCAGGCGCGCGGCCTGCGTGAGAAAACGCATCGGCCAGGTCCGGCCCTTGACCTCATCCATATCGACCTTGCGGCAATGGTTGAAGTCCTCGGTCAGCATCGCCTCGACATTGTCGATGGTCTGCCGGTCGGCAAACCACAGCGTGATTTCAAAGTTGATGGCGAAGGACCGGTTGTCGAAATTGACGCTGCCGATGGTGGCGATTTCGTCGTCCATCAGCACCACCTTCTGGTGCAGAAAACCGTTCTGATAGCGATAGATCGATACGCCATGCTCGATCATCGCATCGGCATGGGCGATCGAGGCAAGCCAAACCATCTTGTGATCCGGTTCATTGGGCAACATCACGCGCACATCGACGCCGCGCAGTTTGGCGGCAAACAGGGCCGTCCGAATATCGGTGTCCGGCACGAAATAGGGGCTGACGATCCACAGCCGCTCCCGCGCCCGCCCGATAATGTCGGTGAACGCAATGGCGCATTCTTCGAGCTTGTCCGCCGGCCCGCTGCCCATCACCAGCACCGACTGATCGCCGGGCGTCGCTACCGTTTCAGGGGGTGCGTCGGCCAGAAACTGCCCCGTCGCCCATTCCCAGTCCTCGCGAAACAGCAGCGCGCAACCTAGCGCTGCCGGCCCCGACACCCGCACATGCGTATCGCGCCAGCGCCCGAAGCGCGGGTCTTCGCCGAGATATTCGACGCCCACATTGTGCCCACCAACCCAGGCATGCTCGCCGTCGGCCACCACGATCTTGCGATGATTGCGATAGTTGATCCGCGTCGGACCGTAAAAGCGCAGGAACTTGTGCCGCTGATTGAACCCGGCCACCTTGATGCCGGCATCGCGCAGTTGCGTCCGATAGCGGCGCGGCATGCCGGTGCTGCCGATATCGTCATAGAGCAGAAAGACCTCGACGCCCGCATTGGCGCGTTCGATCAGCCGCTCAGCCAGTTCCTTGCCCAGCGCGTCGTCGCGCACGATGTAGAACTGCACCAGCAGGTATCTTTTGGCTTGGGCGATGCCCTCGAAAATTGAGTCGAACGTCGCCTTGCCGTCGACAAGGATTTCCACCTCGTTGCCGTTGAGAAACGGCACTTCCGACACCTTCACCTGTACCGGCCATTTGTGGCTGGTTTCGCGGTCTATCAGCGCCAGGTCCTTGGCGCGCAACGGGCGGGCCGAGCGGCCATTGCGAATGCGGTCGGTAGCGTAGTCGTCAAACGCCTTCCAGCCAAAGATCAGGTACAAAAACGCCGTCGGCATCGGCAGCAGGGCCAGCGCCAATATCCAGGCAATGGAGCCCTGCGAGGTGCGCGAATTCATGATCTCGCGCACGGCGCAGACAAACGCCAAAAGATAAATCGCGGCCGTTATGGCCGCGACGATGTGCAGGTCAGCAATTATCGCGCGCAAAAAGTCATCAATGCCGATCAATGGGCCCTGCTTGGTTGGTAGGGCCGCACTCTATCAGCGCAGAATGTTTGGACAATCCCGCCCGTCAGGCGACGACCGGCTCGATCACGCTCGAAATGTCGATGGGCGCACGATCTTCCGTCCAGCGCGGCACGGGCAGGCCCTTTTCGCGCAGGAAGACCGGGTTGAAAATCTTGCTGGCATAGCGATTGCCGTAATCGCAAAGGATCGTGACGATGGTCTTCCCAGGACCCAGATCACGCGCCAGCCGCACTGCACCCGCAATATTGATGGCGCTCGAACCGCCAAGGCATAGACCTTCATGCTCGAGCAGGTCGTAAATGTAGGGCAGGGCCGCGCCGTCCGAAATCTGATACGGATAGTCGATCTTGAGGCCTTCAAGGTTCGCCGTAATGCGGCCCTGACCGATACCTTCGGTGATCGAATTGCCCGACGATTTCAGCTCGCCATGCGCGTAGAAATTGTAGAGCGCCGCACCCTCTGGGTCCGCGAGGCCAATCTTGATGTCCGAATTGCGTGACCGCAGCGCTTCCGCCACGCCAGCCAGCGTTCCGCCCGAACCGACCGAGCAGATAAAGCCGTCGATCCGGCCATTCAGGTCCTGCCAGATTTCCGGCCCGGTGGTTTCAATATGCGCGCGCCGGTTGGACGTGTTGTCGAATTGGTTGGCCCAGACCGCGCCTTCGGGCAGTTCGCGGTTCAGCTTTTCGGCCAGCCGCCCCGAAATCTTGATGTAGTTGTTCGGGTCCTTGTAGGGCTTGGCCGGCACTTCGATCAGCTCGGCGCCATAAAGGCGCAGCGCGTCCTTCTTTTCCTGGCTCTGCGTATCGGGGATGACGATCACCGATTTAAAGCCCAGTGAATTGGCCACCAGCGTCAGCCCGATGCCCGTATTGCCCGCCGTGCCCTCGACGATGGTGCCGCCGGGCTTGAGCGCGCCGGATTTGACAGCATCATGGATGATGAACAGCGCCGCACGATCTTTCACCGACTGGCCGGGATTAAGAAATTCGGCCTTGCCCCAAATATCGCATCCCGTGAGCTGGGACACGCGATTGAGACGGATCAGCGGCGTATTGCCAATGGCGGCGATGAGATCTTGGTGCTTGGACATGGATCAATCTGGCTGGTCTTTGAGTGACTTATGGTAGGTGCCGTGCTCGCCACCCGCAACCCTATACGGTCATCACGGCAAGGCTTTTCGCGAGCACATTCCCCAACGCAACGCCTGTGCGCCTATGTTGATTTCGAGCAATACCATTCCGCCAGTTACAGATGCTTGGATGCCTCCAGCGCACGAACCCGCGATGTCTTGAGGTCAACGATGGGGGCCGGGTAGGTCTTGCCGATCACGACGCCAGCTTTCCTGAGCACATCTGCCGGCGCATCGGCTGGCTGCTGTACCCATTTGTCTGGCAGCGCCGCGATTTCCGGCACCCAGCGCCGCACATAGTCGCCGCTGGCGTCAAACCGTTCGCCCTGCGTTACCGGATTGAAGATGCGGAAGTACGGCGCGGCATCGAGCCCGCAACCGGCCACCCATTGCCAACTGGCCGGATTGCTCGCCACATCGCCATCGACCAGACAATCCCAGAACCACGCTTCGCCCAGCCGCCAGTCCACCAGCAAGTTCTTGGCCAAAAGCGAGGCGACCAACATGCGCACCCGGTTCTGCATATAGCCGGTTTCCCAAAGCTCGCGCATGCCCGCGTCGACAATCGGCAACCCGGTCTGCCCTTGCTGCCAGGCGATCAGATCGTCCTCGGCCCCGCGCCACGGCATGCCCGCATATTTGGGCTGCATCGGCACGCTGGCGATATCTGCCCGATGATAGAGCTGGTGATAGCTGAAATCGCGCCACGCCACTTCCGACAGGAATTTGTCGACCGCTTCCTGCTTGGTGTGATCGCCATGGGCAATCGCCTGTGCCGCGTACCAGATCTGCCGTGGGCTGATCTCGCCCGCCCGTAAATGGGGCGACAGCCGCGACGTTGCCTCCTTGGCAGGGACGTCGCGCCCGTCTTTATAGCCGTCCAGCCGCTCGTCCAGAAAATCCACCAGCGCCAGCTGCGCAGCAGTTTCCCCAATGGCCCAATACGGCGCCATCTTGGGGCTCCAATGGGGTTCACGATAGTCCGAGTCCACCGGCATGGCCTTGATCGGCCCGCCCGCATCCGGCCGCCGTAATGGCTGCGGGATCGGCATGTCGCGAAGCGTTTTCCAGAATGGCGTGAACACCGAATAGGGTTTGCCCTGACCGGTTTTGATATCCCACGGCTCGACCAGCACATTGGCCGCAAACGACTCAACGCTGACGCCATCCTGCTTGAGACTGGCCTTGATCGCCGCGTCGGCTTCCCGTTGACAAGGCGCATAACGCCGGTTCCAGAATACCGCGCCCGCCTTGTGCCGCGCTACCAGTTCCGGCACCAGCTTGAGCGCATTGCCGCTCTCGACCACCAGCGCAATGCCGCGCTCGGCCAAGGCCGCACCCAGATCGACAAGGCTGTGATGCAGCCACCAGCGCGCAGCAGCGCCGGGCGCGCGCACACCCTTGGTCGTCTCGTGAATGTAGAGGGCAATGACCACATCGCCCGCGCGGACGGCTGCGCTGAGGGCGGGGTTATCGGCAATGCGCAGATCGTTGCGCAGCCAGACTAAGCTCGTCGATGTCATGAAAAGGCCTCCGCTGCTGATACGCCCCGGAGGCCCTTTTGGTTCAGCCTATTCCATCACTTCGGCAAGATGCTCGAGCGCGGCGCTCCACGCCTCGATCGAGAAAATGCGCGATTCTGGGTCGGTATGGGCCAGACCGCGTTCCGTCAGCGTCAGCCGTGTCTGGTCTTCGCCAATTGCCTGGAAGGCGATTTCGAGCACGAAGATCAGGTCTTCGCCGTCTTCCTCATCGTCCTTGTGCACCCAGGACATGACCAGCTTTTCGTTTTCGACGAACTGCAGGATCTCGCCACTGACGACGTGATCTTCCGGATCTTCGTCATCGCCGAAGGTGGTGAACTTGTATTCGCCGCCCTCGAACGCATCGAGTTCGGCCTCGTCGGCCTGCCACTGTTCGATCAGTGCCGGATCGGTCCAGGCGGCAAACACGTCATCGATATGGGCGTCGATGGTACGGGTCAGCGTGATCTGGCTTTCGCCGTCGATATCCATGCCGTTGCTCATAATGTCTCCTAAGACTTAGGCGAAACCTGCCGGCGCAATTCTGCGGTCCGTGGCAGGAAGATGGTGAGAAAACCCAATATGGGAAGGAAAGCGCAGTAGGCAAACACCTGCACCATGCCGATTTCGTCGGCGAGGGCGCCCAGCACCGCCGCGCCGATGGCGCCGATGCCGAAGGCAAATCCGAACACGAAGCCCGAGACCATGCCCACCTTGCCCGGCACCAGTTCCTGCGCATAGACCACGATGGCCGAAAACGCCGATGACAGGATCAGCCCGACAATGATGCTCATCGCCGCCGTTCCATAAAGGTCCATATAGGGCATTGCCAGCGTGAAGGGCAGGGCGCCAACAATCGATCCCCAGATCACGGTCAGCCGCCCGAAGCGGTCGCCGATCGGCCCGCCAAAGAACGTGCCCACCGCAATCGCGCCCAGGAACATGAATAGATAGAACTGCGCGTCCTGCACCGGCAGGTTGAACTTCTCGATCAGGAAGAAGGTGTAATAGCTCTTGAACGTCTCGATATAGACGTACTTGCTCAGCAGCAGCGCCCCGATCACCGAGAACGCCACGATCAGCCGATTGCGCGAAATCGCAGGCTTGATCGGCTTGGCAATCGGACCGGCCGCCGCAGCCTGACGCTGATGGGCAGCATACCAGCGACCGACATACGTCAGCAGCAAAATGCCAACCACGGCGACAAAACCGAACCACACCGTGCTCATCTGCCCGAGCGGCAACACGATCAGTGCCGCCGCAATTGGGCCAATGGCCGTGCCCGCATTGCCGCCCACCTGGAAGGCCGACTGGGCAAAGCCCAGCTTGCCGCCCGAGGCCAGCCGCGAAACACGCGAGGCTTCCGGATGGAACAATGCCGAACCAACGCCCAGCACCGCCGCCGCCAATAGCAGCAACAGGAAGCTGTTCGCCGTCGCCAGCATGATCACACCCAGCGTCACGATCAGCAGCGACACTGCCAGCAGATACGGCTTTGGCTTGGAATCCCCATACAGCCCCATCAGCGGCTGCAGCACGCAGGCCGTGATCTGCTGCGCAAGGGTCAGCAGGCCGATCTGGAAATAGTCCAGTTCATAGTTGGCGCGCAGCAGCGGATAGAGCGCCGGCAGCAGAAATTGAATCAGGTCGTTGATCAGATGCGACGCACTGACGGCCAGAATGATGTTGTGCGAAGTACGCACGGCCGGAGGGGCCTTGCTCGTTACCGCGTCCATGAGGGAAATAATCCGATTGCCTGAATTATGAGCAGCCCTAGCGCGCAAACTGAGCGCTGGCAATGGCTTGCAGCCGCGCCGACGACCGCGCGACCCGGTTCGTGACAAAAGCGCCGATCCAGCCCGCATTTGGGCCGCAAAAGCCCAAATTCGTCAGACAAATCATGGCCGGAGGAACGAACGGCGCGGAGGCCCGTTCTGCCAGTTCCTCCTACCGGTCGGTTCAGCATCCATGTCCTATTCTGACTCGCTGGGCGCCGTGCCCGATGCAGCCGGTACACGCTTCACGCTCTGGGCCCTGGGGCGATCCTCGGCCTCGGTCAAAATCGACGGGCAGGGCACCTTCGCACTCTCTGCCGTCGGCGACGGTTATTTCACGGGCCACGTGCCCAATGTCCGCCCCGGCGCCCGCTACACTTTCAGCATCGACGGCGGTCAATTCTACCCGGACCTAGCCTCGCGCTGCCAGCCGAACGGCAATGACGGCGCCTCCATGGTGACGGACTCGGCCTTCCCATGGACCGACGCCCTCTGGCCCGGGGTGCAGTGCCCAAATCAGGTCATCTACGAGCTCCACATCGGCGCCTTCACCAGTGAAGGCACATGGCAATCCGCCAAATCGCGCCTCGCCGCATTGCACGATCTCGGCGTCACCGTCCTCCAGATCATGCCCGTCGCTACCTTCAAGGGCCGTTTCGGCTGGGGCTATGACACCACGCTTCCCTACGCCCCCTTCGCGCCCTACGGCTCCCCCGACGACATGCGCGCCTTCATCGATGCCGCCCACGCCCTCGGCATCGGCGTCATTCTCGATGTCGTCTACAATCACGTCGGCCTCGGCGATCACTACCACGCCTATAGCGACCACTATTTCACCACCCGCTACGAAAACGAGTGGGGCGCCAGCTTCAATTTCGATGGTGAAGGCAGCCGCGCCGTGCGCGATTTCATCGTCGGCAACGCCGTCTACTGGGTCCGCGACTTCCACCTCGACGGCCTGCGCATCGATGCTGCCCAAGCCATGTTCGACGCCAGCGACGACCACATCATCGCCGAAATTTCGCGATCCATCCGCGCCGCCGCCGGTTCACGCCAGCTTTATCTCGTGGTCGAAAACCAGCCGCAGGAACACCGGATGATCGATTCCCCGGAGCGGGGCGGCTATGGCCTCGATGCTATGTATAGCGACGATTTCCAGCATGCCGTCCGCGTCGCCATCACCGGCCACAACGATTTCTACTATCGCGACTATCTCGGTTCGCCGCAGGAGCTGGTGTCAGCGATCAAATACGGCTTCCTCTATCAGGGCCAGCGCTCCGACATGCGCGACAAGGCCTATGGCACCGACAATCTCGATACCGCCCCGGAGCACTTCGTCCATTTCCTCGAAAACCACGATCAGGTCGCCAATTCCGCCCGCGGCTTTCGTCTGGCTGCGCTGACCTCGCCAGCCCGCGTCCGCGCCGTCACCGCGCTGCTCCTGCTCGGCCCGCAAACCCCATGCCTGTTCCAAGGGCAGGAATTCGGCACTACCAATCCATTCCTCTATTTCTTCGGTCTCGACGGCGATGATGCCAAGGCCGTCGCAGAAGGCCGCCGCCATTCCCTCACCAACTTCCCCAGCGTCGCTGATCCCGCCATGCAGCTCTTGTTGCCCGATCCCGCCGCGACCGAAACCTTCAAGCTCAGCAAACTCGACTGGTCCGCCCAGAACAAAGCCGTCCTCGCGCTACACCGCGACCTGCTCAGGCTCCGCCGCACCGACCCTGCCTTCTCCCAGACCACCGACCGCCGCATCGACGGCGCCGTCATCGGGGATGCCGCCTTGCTCATCCGCTATCTGACGCCAGCCCCGGCAGGCCATCGCCTGCTGCTGGTCAATCTTGGTCGTGACCTGCAAATTGGTGTCGTCGCCGAACCGCTGCTCGCCCCGCCACGCGGCCATAAATGGAGCCCCGTCTGGTCGAGCGAACATCCCGACTATGATGGCGCCGGTCGTCGCCCGTTCGATCCCGCACAATTCTGGATTCTCCCCGGCGACACAGCACTCTTGCTGAAAAGCGAGCCGCGCCCATGACTGTGCCGCGCGCCACCTACCGCTTGCAGCTCAACCAGCATTTCACCTTCGCTGACGCCAAGGCCCTTGTGCCCTATCTGAACGCCCTGGGCATCAGCCACGCCTACCTCTCGCCCATCCTCAAGGCACAGCCCGGCAGCACGCATGGCTATGACACGGTCGATCACACCCAGATCAATCCCGAGCTCGGCACGCTCGATGATTTCCGCGCGCTGGCCCACGTGCTCAAGCAGCACGGCATGGGCATCATCCTCGATTTCGTGCCCAACCATATGGGCGTCGGCGGCGCCGACAACACGCTCTGGCTCGACGTTCTCAAGCACGGCTCGGCCAGCCAATATGCCGACTGGTTCGATATCGACTGGAATGCCGCGCGCCCCGGCATGCAGGGCAAAATTCTGGTGCCCTTCCTCGGCGAAAGCTACGCCGAGGCTCTGGTAACCGGTTCGTTACGCCTCAAGCCCGATGGCGACGGCTTTGCCGTATGGGCCTACGACACCCACAAACTGCCCATCCGCGACGAAGACGCCGCCAAGCTGTCGCTCGACGCCATCGCCGCCCACACCGGCATTCCAGGCAATGCCGAAAGCTGGTCGGCACTCGATGCCCTTATCGCCAACCAGCACTGGCGCATCGCCCACTTCACCGTCGCCTCCGACGAAATCAACTACCGTCGCTTCTTCATCAATAGCGAACTGGCCGGCATCCGCATCGAACGCCCCGAGGTTTTCGACCACGCCCACAGCCTGATTTTCGCGTTGATCGGCGAGGGCCACGTCGACGGCCTCCGCATCGATCACGTCGATGGCCTGCTCGACCCTACAGCCTACCTGCAAACCCTGCGTGCCAGGTCGCCACGCCCGATCTATCTGGCCGTCGAAAAAATCCTCGCCCCGCACGAACAACTCCGCGCCGAATGGCCGGTCGAGGGTACCACTGGCTACGAAGTCGGGGCCATGCTCACCCGCGTGCTCGTGCGCCCCGAAGCCGAGCACAAACTCAGCACCGCCTATGCCGATTTCATCGGCCCCGTCACCTCGCCAGCCGAAGAAGAATTCCGCTGCAAACTCCGCATCATGGACAACGAACTATCCGCCGAACTGACCACGCTAACGCGCCAAGTCGCCGCTATCGCCTGGTCATCCAAATTCACAGCCGACCTCACCGAAGCCGCCCTCCGCCGCGCCCTGCGCGAAATCATCGCCCACCTGAGCGTCTACCGCACCTATGCCGACGAAAAGGGCATGTCGCCGCGCGACCATCGCGAAATCGCCCTCGCCATAGCCAAAGCTCTGCTCACGCGCCCGCACACCCCAGCCGCCGTGTTCGATTTCGTCGCGGCGCTCCTATGCGGAAATCTGCCACCGGCCTACGACGTCGCTGCCATCACCGCCGCCATCGGCCGCTTCCAGCAATATACCGGCCCAGTCATGGCCAAGGGCCTCGAGGACACCGCCCTCTATCGCTACAACCGCCTTGTCGCGCTCAACGAAGTCGGCGCGCATCCGGATCGCTTCAGCACCTCCATCGCCGCCTTCCACGACAGCAATCGACGCCGCCTCAAGACCCATCCGCACAGCATGCTCGCCACTTCGACGCACGACACCAAGCACGGCGAAGACCTCCGCGCCATCATCGCCGCCATCGGTGACGAACCCCAAATCTGGCACGCAGCCACACGGGCATGGCAAGCCATGCTTCCCCCGCACGCCATCGCCGCCAGCGATCTCTATCTGTTGCTGCAACTCATGCTGGGTGGGTGGCTGATCAACGGCGATCTCACAAATTTCGCCAACCGACTCAAAGCCGCCATGACCAAGTCTGCCCGCGAAGCCCGCCAACACAGCGATTGGGCCGTCATCAATGCCGAATACGAGGGCAAGGTTTCCGATCTAATAGACGACCTGCTGGCCAACCCCGAATTTCTCGCCAGCTTCCACAGCGTCCACGAACCGCTCGTCGCGATCGGCCGCCGCAAGGCGCTGATCCAGCTCGGCCTCAAACTCACCATGCCCGGCGTACCCGACATTTATCGCGGCGCCGAAGACTGGGAACAAAGCTTCGTCGATCCGGACAATCGCCGTTCGCTCGATTTCACCAGGCTCGCCAAGGCCTTGGCAGCACCCTTCGAGGGCCGCGATGACAAAATGATTCTGACCCAAACCCTGCTGCAACTGCGCCGCCGCCTGCCGAGTCTCTTCTCTGAGGGAAATTACGAGGCGATTGACCTGGGCCCCGACCTGCTGGCCTTCCGCCGCACCCATAATGGCGACAGCCTTACCCTGGTCGCCGATCTGTCGCGCGGCCACACATCCAGCCTGCCCATACAGCGCGCCAGTCCCGCCACCACCATCTATGGTTCGGCCGCCGGGCCGCTCTGGATCGGCATGTCCTGACAGCACAAAACCTTCAGCCTGCCGGTAGCAGCTGCATGAAAACTTGTGGTCTGTGGGGGAGGGGTGAGTGACCTAAGTCACTGGAAACGAATGGCTCCGCGGGTAGGATTCGAACCTACGACCAATCGGTTAACAGCCGATTGCTCTACCACTGAGCTACCGCGGAATACCTATTCGTGTGCCCTCTTGCGAGAACGAGGTCCATGTAACGGACTTGATTTGGTTTGCCAAGCCCCAATAGCCCCCAGTGTGCAAAACTTGCTGTGGAAGGCTCAGCCGCGCAGAGTTTTCCCCAGGCTCAAGAGGTCGGCAATCGTATTGATATTGCGAAATGGGTTCTCGCCACCGGCCTCTGTCCAGTCGATCCGCCGCGCAAAAAGCCCGACCTGCAAGGCTTTAAGGCTGTTCGGAGCCTTCCCGCGCCTCACACGTTCCGGAAGGTCAGTCAGCGCCTCGATCCGCCAGATCGCATTGGGCGGATAAAAGTCGTCCTCCCATGCCGCAAACGCTGCAGCGGAATCACCAAGCCGATCTTTCATCTGCGCCACGAAGTCCCGCGGCAGAAACGGCGTATCAACAGCCACCGAAACCAGCAGCCCCTTGCTAACGCCCTCCCTGTCCAAATGCGCCACCGCCGCCGCCAAGCCGGCCAAAGGCCCGCCCACGTCAGCGTTGAGGTCCGCCACACTCACACAATCGCTGCTGATCGACAGCGTCGGCCCCGTCGACAGCATCAATGGCGCTGCCACGGCCCCAAGCGATTCGATCACCCGATCCAGCAACCGTCGACCGCCGATTCGCAAATCCGCCTTGCGCACACCGCCCAGCCGTTCGCCCTTGCCGCCGGCAATGATGACGGCGTGGGGCAGGCTCATTTCCCGGTAATGTCGCGAACGGGTTTCAGCCCGGCGCTCAGCAGCACCATCATGCCGATTCCCGCCACCAGCCCCCAGAACGGTGCGCCCACGCCAATAATGGTAATGCCCGAGGCCGTCGTTACAAAGGTCAGCACGGCGGGCAACCGCGTCTCCTCAGCCGCCAGCGCGCCCGACAAAGCCGCTGCCAGACTCGACAACAGCGCCAGCCCCGCCACCGCCTGAATCAGCAGTGGTGGCGATGCAGCGATGAAAGCTGCCGCCAGGCTCGCTGCTGGCGCCAGCAGAAGGTAAACCACGCCCGCTGAAATTGGCGCAGGCCAACGCTTGCTCTTGTCCGGATGCGCCTCAGGCCCGGCGCAAATCGCCGCCGTGATCGCCGCCAGATTGCTGGTATGCCCGCCAAACAGCGCCGTCGCGCCGCTGGCGATGCCGGTCACGATAAATAGCGGAGCAGGGGCCAGCACAAATCCGTTGGCCTTCATCACCGCCAGCCCCGGCAGATTCTGCGATGCCATGGTCACTATATAGAGTGGCAGCCCGATGCGGATGATCGCGTCCAGCGTAAACACCGGCATCACCGGCACAAAGCTTGGCCACGTTCCGTCCAGCGCACCGGGCGGCAGGTGAGTCGTCGTCGCCAGCAAAATCCCGGTCACCACCACGGCAATCGGGACCGCATAGCGTCGCGCAAACCGCATCCCGATGGCCCAGGCCAAAACGATCGGCAGCGCCAGCGCTGGCATTTCCCCAACTGCCGTAATCGGCGCGAGGCACAGCGTCAGCAGCATGCCCGCCAGCATGGCATTGGCAATCGGGGCAGGGATGGCCCCAATCAGTTTGGCCAGCGGCTTGATGAGCCCGGTAAGAAGGATCAGCCCCGCCGCTACGAGGAACGCGCCCGCCACCGCCGGAAAGCCGCCCACCGGCTCCCCGACCGTTAGCAAGAACGCCACACCCGGTGTCGACCAGGCAAAACTCACCGGCAGCCGCACCCGCCAGCTCACCACAATATTGAGAATGCCGATGGCGATACACACCGACATCAGCCCCGAGCCGGCCTGTTGCGGCGAAGCCCCCGCCGCCGTCAGCGCCGCCAGCACCAGCGTGAACGTACTCGCATAACCAACAATGGCCGCCAGCGCCCCTGCCATCACCGGCTGCAAATAGTCGCGCCGGCCCCCGCCGGACAAAGTTTGTTCGCTCACCCACGCCCCCTCAAGTATTGCGCGGCCAGCCTATGCAAGCCCAACGGCTTGGTGAAGCTCGAAACCCGTCAAAACGCCCATTTGCAATAGCTGCGGGAAAATAACGCTTTGGCAACCCGATCCCTTGCATAAGAAAGTGCGCTGGCTTAGAACCCCGCGCCAGAGGCCTCGTGGCGGAGTGGTGACGCAGCGGATTGCAAATCCGCGTACTCCGGTTCAATTCCGGACGAGGCCTCCAGCATTTTTTCCCGACATTGATATTAAAAGAGAATTTGGGGCTTTTCGTCCCACTTCTCACCACCCTTTAAAAGGTGGGACACTTTTGTTCCCGAATCGTACTCTCAGCCGCGCTTGAGCAGGTGGGGTGCGCCAGAGGTCGCGAGCTTCTTTCGCTCGGCTTTTCGGGTATAAATTTCGGCCTGTTTCAGCGTCGTCCAGCCCATCATTCCCATGAGCTGATGTCCGGTTGCGCCGTTTTCTGCTGCGATCGTTGCGTCTGCCTTGCGGATGCCATGCGATGAGCAATGGAATAGTTTGGCCTCATCGAACCAATCCCGCATCTTGTTGCCGAGGCCCTTTTCGCTGAATGGCTTGCCCCATTCTGTCGTGAGGAACGTCAGATCGTTCAATGGTAGTGCCGCAATGGCGTCGGCCAGCGGGGGCAGAACCTGCATGTCGACCACGACGGCAGTGGACTTGCTGGTTTTCTTAGGCGTGATGCGGAAGCGAACTTCTTCCGTCCCGTCATTGAGCCTGTTGAGGTAGAGGTGCTGGCGGCCGAACACGGCAGCGTCGCAGACCCGCAGGCCAGTGTAACGGAAGATCGCAAAGGCCAGCCGTGCTTTGGTGCCAAGGGGATGGTGGGATTCGTAGGCGGCCAGTTCCTGCTCGGTGAGGGTGTGATGACCGTCTCTGCTTTCTTCCAGCTTCCTGACGCCTCGCGCGGGATTGAACGTGGCCAAGGCCACCTCTGGCACGATGGCCCATTCAAACATCGCGGAGACGATCTTTAGCCGATTGTTCGCAGCTGCTGGGCGTCCGGGCTTCTGGTCGCGGATGATGGCGATATGGCGCGGTTCCATCTTGCGATAGGCGAACTCGCCAGTGGTGGTTTCACCGGATTTGCTGAGGCAGGTTTCTAGGCAGATTTCATCAAGCACGAGGCGCTTGCGCGATCTGGTGTGCGGCGCCTGGTTGATAACCGCGCGCGCCATATATTGCTCAACGAGATGGCGGAAGGTTCCGGGCGTAGCCTTGGCGCCAATCCTGATCGGCTTCGGCTTGGCGCCGCCTTTGATATATGGGACGCCGAGCACGGCGGCCGAGTATTCTTCCCAGAAGCCATCTGAGCCATAGGCTTCACGCAAGCGCACTTTCGGCATGCCTTTGCGCCGGAAATACCAGCGGTCATTGCCATGGCGATCAGTATCCTTGATCAGCCCCTTGGCGCGCTTGTCTTCTTCCAATTGAGCTTCCATCAGACCATGTCTTTGTCGACGGAGGATGACTCGCCGTCATCAGCATTGGAAGCGCCTTTGTGCGGCAGGTCGCGGAACGCCCGGACCAATTCGTCAATGTCCCAAAGCAGGCGCTTGCCCAGCTGGCGCGGCGGCGGCATGGCGCCGGCGGCGACGGCGCGGTCAAACAGGTCTGTGCCCACGCCGACGATCTCGGCGGCCTCAGAGCGGGTGTAGCCGATGCGGGGCAGGGATGGGGCCGACAGTTCGGCAAGGGCTGATGAGCGTATCCCCATGTCGTCAGGACGGCTTGTTGCCGTCCACCTCCTTGGTGATTGGTGTGCTATCGAGCGCATCGAGGGCCTTGCGCAGTTGGTCGGCGGCTTTGAGGCTGTCGCGGGACAGGAGGCCGCCATTACCGCCCTGGCGCTGGTGGCCGATCATGATTCCGTCGCTGTCATAGGTGACGGCATCGAGCAGGGTGCGGGCGCGGGTGATCACCTGGTCTTTTGCGTCATGCATTTGCCTTCTCCAACAAAACATCGGCATGGCAAGGCTGGCCGTGCAGTTTGCACCAACAGGCGAGGTTCTTGCCGCGCAGCTCGGAGAGGGCGGCGAGCATGGCTGCGCGGGCAGCGTCACTCTCTGGCCCCATCCAGTCGCGCGAACTCCCTTCCAGCCAGCGGCGGAAGCTATCGACGACGCGGGAGCGCATCTGTTCTTCGGTCAACCGGATGCCAGTTTCTCGGAGGCTGGCAACTGTGAACGGATTGCCGAATTTGCCGGGTCGAGCCACGCTGATGGTGTTGAGTGGCATGCGCCAGCCCTTCTGGCGGGATAGCTGGATACGGTCAGGCATTTGCATCCCTCAACGTGAAAAATCCATCGGCCGCCATCAGCGCGGCGCCCAAGCACTCCGCCATTGTAGGTGTGATTTCGTCCAGTCCTTTGCCGGTCTGTTTGAGGCAGATATGCGCGGCTGCCGTTAATAGGGTCATTACTGCGTCTGCGGGGTCCTCGCCGGCACTGCGGCAGAGTGCTTCAACGGCAGCCTCGATGGCCAATACTCTTTGCCGAGGGTCGAGGGGCACGTTTCCCTTCAAGGTGATCTGGACCATCAGTCCGCTCCTGCGATGAGGTGGTGCCAGTTGCGGAAGCCGTTGGCTTTGCTGGCGATGCGGGTGTCGCTGGGGACGATGCTCAGGACTTCGCGGAGGATTTCGAGGCAGGCGGTAACGTCTGCGACCTCGCGGGCCAGTTCTTCGCGGTTGAGGCGCTGGGTTTCCGGGTCGCGTTCGTCGAGGCCCTGGATGATGCAGCGGCAGGCGCGGGCGGATAGTTCGCTGGCTTCCTCGGCAAGCTTGCCCAATACGGCCAAGCGAAACTGATCGGTTTCGGGAAACCACGCGGTAATAGCCGGTTTGTCTGCGGGTTTGTCTGCGGGTTTGCGGGCCATCAGAAGAACCCGATCACGATAAGCGCCAGTAAGGGCGGCATGATGACGAACTGCAGGGCGATAAAGGCGTTGTCGCCATTCCGTAGCCAGACAGTGACTTGAGAGGGCTTCATGCTACCACCACCGGGAAGTCTTCAGGGCACAGTGTCTCCCTGCCCTTGAGTGCTGCTGTTGCGCCCTTGATGGTCAGCCAGAACAAGGCATCACCGTCGAAGGGTAGGGTTTTGGCAGAGCGCATCCTCGCCTCTCCATTGCGAACCATTTCGCACCAGTTCGGGTCATCCTCTGCGGTGACAAACCGGTTGCGGTAACTCTTGTTGCTTCGATTGGGCAGCCCCAGCGCATGGCGAGCCAATTCTACTTGTTCCGGGCTCATGGCTGCACCGCTTCATTGGCGTCTGGAAGGGGCGATCCCTCGACGGCGGCGCGGGCCTGGTCGTCGTCGGGGTGGACTTCACCGATGTGCATGATCAGGCCCTTGGCGGTGCGGACGCGCTTGCCACAGGTGGGGCAGGGAACGTGGGCGCCGGAACGGCTGCGTTTGTCAGTGCGGGTGCCCATCAGTGCGCCTCCCGCCCGATGGTTTCGATGATTTCGCCGATCCGGTGACGGGCATCGGGCCAAAGGTCGGTCAGTTCGCGGGTGGAGAAGCCAGAGCGGCGGGCCAGTGCCCAAGCGTCACCGTCCTTGTCGAACAGGCCAAGCAAGAGCGTGGACAGCTTTTCGATGCGGCGGGGGCGGTCATAGGTGACTGCATCGTCGCGCGTGTCGCGGTCAGCCAATGCCTTATCGGCGAGTTTGCGGGCCTTGGCGGGCAGGGTGAGGATCTCGTGTTCGCTGAAGTCCTCGGCGCGAAGGTCGGCAAGGTCGGTGTCGTAGCCGTTGCGCTTGTTGCGGATAAACAGGTCCGCCATGCGGTCGAGCGCGGGGGCGCTGTCGGCGAGTTTGCGGATTGGCTCGATGGGGGATGCGGAAACAAACATGGTGCTCTCCAGCGATGAAACTGGAGAAAACGTAATGCGATAAATATACCGCGTCAATGTCATACGATAAATATACCGCACGCGGCCTGTGGTGCCGGCTAGGGCTGTTATCCACAGTCCGTCAAATGCGAATCAGTTTGTTCTTGTAATGTTCTCTTTTGGTGAGTCACATTGGCGCAGGTTGTGAGAAGGAGAGCAGTCCGCATGTCTAGCTACTTCGCCGTGCAGTCGTACAAGAAAGGCAACAAGGGGGTGCTGATCGAGGAGGTGCCGCAGGTTGTTGCCAGTGAAGCGGCTGCGGTACGCAGGGCGGAAGTCTTGGCACGGAGGAGGGCCGGCGCCGTGGCGTTCATGCGAGTGGCGAACGACTTCGATGAGTTCGATGACCCGAAATTTCTTGCTCGATTTGGGGAAGTGCCAGATGACGTGATCGAGGCGATGCTTATCCCGGCTTAGCGACGATTGTACTTGCCGACAACGCGATGGCAGATCGGCCATTCCTTACGAAACTCGTCAAAGGTTTTGGCCGGTCTGAATTGTTCCAGGTGCCATACTTCATCGTTGAAGCCATTGAGCTGCTTGATCATGCATTCTGCGTCAGCATCAGGCGGGGTGTGGAAAAGCACCACGTCTGTGTCGCGTGCAGGTGGAAGGCGGGGGTGTACTAGGGCCGTCTCACCTGGCTTGTAAGCCGGGATCATAGATTCTCCGACGATATAGACGCCGTATCCATCTTTCACGTGCTCAAGCATTGCCGGTCGCTTCACGTATTCGATTGGATCGAAAGTGATCACCACGTGTCCGTCGCCGCCCATGGCGGCCGGATAGATCGGCAAGCTGCGGTCATTGGTGATTAGTGAGTTACCCGTGATGAGTTCAGGTTTGAAAACATCATGGCGCACGTTTGAGGTTGGGTCGTCGCCGCCGTGAATAAGCCATGCCTCAGTCGTGTTCAGCACCACGGCTAGCTTTGCGAGGTTGTCAGATCTCGGTGAGCGGGACTTGCCGTTTAGGATATTCAACACAAAGGCGTCACTCAGCCCGGTCTCAAGCGAGGCTGCTCGCGGGGACTTGTGAAGCTCGGACAGGCGTTGCTGTACGCGCGCGGCAAGGGTGTCACTCATACGCGGTAATCTAACCGCGCCGACGCAACTGCAGTAGCTGTAAGTTTACCGTTGACGGTTGCGGTAAATATATCGTACCGCTTTGGCATGATGACGCTCAAAGCACAGCTCCTTCTGGTCTCCAAAGCCTTTGCGGAAGCGCAGCGGCTTAGCGAGTCTCGCGTTTCCACGATGGTTTTTAACGATGGCAAGGTTCTAGGCCGCCTTCGTGATGGCGCCGACGTCACAACCGGCAGATATGAGAAGGCGATGGCGTGGCTGTCGAGTTCTTGGCCTGCTGATACCAAATGGCCTGCTGGCGTCCCTCGGCCTGAATCCCTCCAGTTGGAGGTGCAGGCGTGACCCTCATATCCTCATTCCGTGCGTTTGCCCTGTCCGCATCCTCCTCCCGTGGGCAAGTCAGTCTCCGCGCGGCGCAGCTCGCCGAAAACTCCCTGGCGAGCGCCCAACTGACCGGGGCAATGCCCCTTGTCCCGGTCATCTTTGGCTTTTCGCGCGCTCGCCAGATTGTCGAGGGCGGCGGTCATGGCGGCGGTGAGGGGCACAATCGGTCTTTTCATGCTGCAGTTCTCGCACGGGGCCACGCTGCGGTCATGCGTCACCCAGCGGCCAATCTGACTCACGCGGTGACGCCATGACCCTGACCAGCATGTTTCGTCGGGAACTCAAGGGCGTCGTCAAGCTGGCCGTGGTGGAAGCGGGTGGACAGGAAAACTGCGCCAACGTGTCCGGGCGCATCGTTCGCGCGGCGGCTTTCTCCGATTATGCCAATCCCGTTGTCGATGATCGGCATATCCCGCTCGATGTCGCCGTCGAGCTTGATGCGTTTAACGGCAATGGCCGGATCATCAAGGCCGCTGCGCGCATGCTCGGCTTCGTGCTGGTGCGTCTGCCCGAGGTCATCAATAGCGGGACCAAGCTTGGCCGCGTGACTGCGCAGGCCATGAAGGAATGCGCCGATGTGTTTTCACGGCTCGGCGAAGTGCTCGACGATGGCGTGATCACCGAGGACGAATTGCCGGACTTTGAGCGGGAAGTCGAGGAGGCCATCGTCAAGCTGCTCGCCCTCAAGATGCAGGCCCGCGCCGAAGTTGTGCATGGGGACGCGTCATGAAAGTCGATGCTTTCCGGCTCAATATGCAAACCGCCTGCGCCACGTGCGGCGCGGAATGGTTTGGCAAGGGTGGCGAGGCCGTTGCCCGCGCGCATGCGCAGTCAACGGGCCATCAGGTGCAGATTCAAGTTCTGCTGCGCGAAACGCTCAACCCTGTCGCCGAGAATGGCGACCCCGACTATGCGCCGCTGGTGGAGCTGACGCCGACGGCAAAGCGGCTGTCGCTGGACGCTGCACGCGAGCGCGTGACCCTGTTTGATGGGCCGATCAACCAGCGGGTGCCGCGATGAGCGGCGCGCGGGCTGTTCGACGCAATTCCAATCGCATCATGCCGCTTTCCGAGCATCGCCGCCGGCTGGCGGTTGAGGCGCGTCTGGTGGCTGCTGGGCATACCGGCACGACGGCCGGAACGCAGCTGCTGGAACTGCGGCTTGAGGGCGACCTCGGCCATATCGTGCTTGGGCGCAGCAATGCCGCCGAACTGCGCAAGGCGCTCGACGTTTTCGAGGCCTTTGCCGATGCCGATGACGACAAGCCAGACAGCCCCTTCGTGCGGGTGGAAAGGCTGGTGTTCTGATGGCCACCGATCTGCCTGACTTCGCCATTCCAGCCCATCCGCTGGCTGATCTGTTTCCCATGCTCGGGTCTGCCGATGCCGATGCGCTGCGCGTCGATATCGCGGCCAATGGGTTGCGTGAGCGCATCGTCATTCTCGACGGTCAAATTCTGGATGGCCGCAACCGCTATCGGGCGGCGGTCGGGGCAGGGGTTCTTGCGGGCGAACTGCCCGAGGATGGGCATGACCTTTGGGTTTCGCACTATCGCCGGTTCAACCCGGCGCAGGATGGCGATCCGCTGGCATGGGTGCTGAGCAAGAACCTGCATCGGCGCCATCTCAGCGAAGGGCAGCGGGCGATGATCGCCGACAGCCTCGCCACCATGACGGTTGGGCGTCCGCCCAAGGCTGAGGATAATTCTGCAAATTTGCAGAATTTGTCCCGGTCGGATGCCGCCGACATCCTGCACGTTTCGGAGCGTTCGGTTGCCTCGGCACATGTGGTGCGCGAGCGCGGCGCGCCGGAACTGATCGAAAGCGTCGAGCGCGGCGAAATCGCGGTTTCTGCCGCCGAGTCCGCGACCAAGCTATCGGTGGGCGAGCAGCTGCGCCTGCTGCGGGAAAACGATCCGCGGGCGTTCTCGGCGGCTGTGCGCAGCGAGTTGGCCAAGCCGCGCGATGCGCGGGCAGTGCAGAACTCGCGGGTGCTGCCTGCCGATGATCTGGACTATTCGCCGACGCCACCCTGGGCCACGCGCTCCCTGCTGGAACTGGTGTTGCCGCATCTGGGCCAATCGGTGACCGGCAAGACCGTGCGCGAGCCGTCCTGTGGCGAGGGGCACATTGCCGCCGTGCTGCAAGAGGCGCGTCCCGCCGCCATCTGGGCCACCGACATTTTCGACTATTCGGTCGATGGCGTGTCGCCGCCCGGCTGGCGCGGCACTGTCGACTATCTCGATGCTGACGCGGCGCTTGAGCCGGCCGACTGGACGGTGATGAACTCGCCGTTTGGCAACAAGGCTGAGCAGTTCGTTCTGCGGGCGCTGCGCGAGTCCAATGTCGGCGTGTGTGCCTTTCTTCGGCTGGGCTGGCTGGCCAGTCAGGGGCGGTTCAACCGTCTGTTTTCCGTCACGCCGCCAACCGTCATCGCGATCTTTGCCGAAGATGTGCCGTTGCATATGGGCCGGTGGGAGCCCGATGGCGCGACCCAAAGCGACTATATGTGGCTGGTCTGGGTCAAGGGCATGGCGCCACAGCCGCCGTTCTGGGTGCCACCGGGGCAGCGCTCGGCATTGGCCAAGCCCGACGATGTGGCGCGGTTTACAGCCCATCCCGTGGTCGGTCTGGTCGAGGCCGGTAACGCCGCCTCGGCGCTGTCTGCTGCCATCTCGGTCGACAAGGCCACGGCGCTGCCGATCATCGCTGCCGAATATACGGGCGACAATGCCCAGGCGCTGGCCGACCGGTTGGGGCGTCCGATCAACACAATTCGCAAATGGGCCTTTGAGGCCGGCGTCACCAACCAGGCGCGCAATGTCGCACGCCTGCAGAACATCAATGCGGAGCGCAGTTCATGAGCATGCCTTCAATCGCAGTCACCACGCGCGACACCAACTGGATGGGCGGCGTTGCCCACAAGCTGCGCGCCCGCGCCGCTGGTGGTGCCCATGCCTATTTGCGGGATCGTCTCGTTGCCAAGGGCGAACCCCTGCTGGCCTCCAAGACGCGCATGGGCCGTGAGGCGTGGGCGCGAACGCAGTGTCGCTACCGGCTGCGCAATTCTGATGGCCTTTACGTCAATATCGACCTGAGCGGGACGACCGAGAACGTCGCCGACAGCTGGATAGGCTTTGCCGGTCAGCTCGACGCTGTGCGTGCGCAGCGCCCCGACCTTGCCGGGTTCCGCACGGTGGAATTGCTGCCGCAGGCCAAGCGCCCGGTAGCGCCATGAAAACCAATCCCAAGCACGTCCAACAGGGCGAAAACCGAAAGGAGAGGCGCGTGAGTTCGCTTCAAAACATCATCGCCGAAGCTGATCGCGGTCAGCTGCTCGCCGATGCCGAGGACGCCATCGAAGAAATCCTGACGGCCTTGTCCGATGAACATGACCGCACCGGAGAAGTGACGATCAAGGTCAAGTTCAAGACCAAGAACGGTGCCGTGCAGATCATGCCCGAGCTCGCCCACAAGCTGAGCAAACCGGAGCGCCTGGCGACCGTGATGTTCCTCAGTGATGACGGCGAACTGACGCGCCGCGATCCGCGCCAACCAGTGATGCCCTCGGTTGTCGATGCCGACGAACTCAACCGCCGGCGCTGATGCTGGCCCAACCCTGAAGGACTAAGACATGAATACCAGTATAGAACCCCGCCGCGACGTTGAGGTCGCCCTTGCTGCGCTCGGTGACAAGTTCATTTCGTTACCATTCGCCCTGCCAAACGGCGGGTCGGTGATTTTCCACGGCAAGGAACTCGTGGCGCACAGTTTGCAGCCGCTCGACCCGACTTTGCCCGACTTCGTCACTGCCTCCGAAACAGTCGTCGAGCCAGCTTCATTCAAGGACTATGTCCGGGACTTCAAAAGCCCCACGGCCATCTGTCGGGCCTCGCTGAGCAAAAACGAAATCGTCGCGGTACTCGACTATCACGGCAAAGCCCGCATGGGTGACCGCGACAGCGCCTTGCCGCAACGGGCTGCGCATGTGGTCAAGCTGCTGTGCCCGTTCGACCTCGACTATGACAAGTGGCGTCAGGTGTTCGACAAGCCGATGTCGCAAAGCGCCTTCGGCAATCTGCTGGAAGATATGGTCCACACGATCAGCGAGCCTGCTGTGGCTGATCTGCAAGAGGCGGTCGACGAACTTCGCATTGATCGTGCGGTGCGGTTCAAATCCGGCGTGAACCGGCGCAATGGCACGGTGCAGCTGACCTATGAAGAAATCGAGGGCAATGGCGAGAACGGTGGCGGCAAGGTCAATCTGCCGGAAGAAATCAAGATCATCGTCCCGATCTTCCAGGGTGGTGAGCTGATCGAACTGGTGGCGAAGTTCCGCTACCGCATGGACAAGGGCATCGTTGCCTTCATCGTCACTGTGCCCGGTCTGGATAAGATAGAGCGCGAGCAGTTCCGCCGTATTGGCGAGGCCGTGCGCGCCGAAACCTCCACTCCCGTTTTCTACACCGTCTGATCTTTCCGCCTCGCGCCTTCGGGCGCGGGGCTTTTTCGCTTGAGGTGTCCCCATGTACGACGATCTGCCCGATGTTGCCCTGTCGATCCGCCAGCCCTGGGCCTGGGCCATTCTGCATGCCGGCAAGAACGTCGAGAACCGCAGCTGGCGCACGTCGCGGCGCGGGCGGATTGCGATCCATGCCAGCAAGGGCATGACGCGCGATGAGTATGAACATTGCCTCGCGACGATGCATGGCATCAGCGAAAACCATCCATTCCCAAGCGGTCTGCGCCTGCCCAATTTCGACGATCTGGAGCGCGGCGGCATTATCGGCGAGGCGCGCATCATCGATTGCGTGATGACCTCGGCAAGCCCGTGGTTTTTCGGTGAGTTCGGCTTTTTGCTGGCCGAAGTGCGGTCGGTGCCGTTCATTCCGGTCAAGGGCGAGCAGGGTTTTTTCAAGTGGAAGCGAAGCCTTGCATGACCGCGCCCGCTCGCCTGTCGCTCTCAGTGGTGCTGATCAACGAAACCCGCGACTCCATTCAGGTCAAGCTTGCCGGTGACGATGGGGCCGGTGTGTTCCTGCCCATCAGCCAGATCGACATAGCGCCCGAACGGCAGGGCCGCATGCTGCTGGTGACGCTGCCCCGCTGGCTGGCCGAAAGCAAAGGCCTGATCAGCAAGCCCGACCCCAATCAAGGGGTGCTGTTTTGATCGCCGACAACATTCCGCTCATCGTCGCCAGCTGCCTCGGGCTGCTGGTTCTCTACGTCGCCGCCTGCATGTTCTTTGGGAATGATATGTGATGTTGAAGATGTCACGCATGAGGCTTTGGTGCCGCAAAGACGTAGCTCAGCTGGTTCTCAACCGGTCGATAAATTCGAAACCCGCGTGCCGTTTCTGGCGACCAAGTGGCACTTTCATCCACTTCGAACACAGATTGATCAGTGTCCCTAAAGTTAAGGTCAACGATAGGCGCCCCGTCACTGCTCCAGCATCGCTGGAAAACACAGCGGGTAGCCTCAATTTCTGCCAGCCCACCCAGATCACATTCGACGAAAAGAGCGCGAGCGCCTTCAAGCGCTACTCTGATCCCCGTCGTATCGCAGTGTTCAAACTTAACGTTGGGGTCGAGTTTTCGCCTCTCACCATCATCATCGATCTGTGCGTGTCGAAGGCTACAGTCACTGAAGAACACACGGAAACCAATACGACCATTAATGCGCACCTCGGACATGTCACAGCTAACAAATCGGCAATTATAGAAACTACCACCGGAAATGTTGACGCCCGAGAAATCACCGCCTTTCAGCTCGATGTTGTGGAATGCAATGCTGCTGAGGGACAGTTGCCGCTCCGAATTAGGGAGCTCGCCAAACTCTGCAACGTGCCAAGCTCTCAGCTTTCCGAAGATATCAAGTGCAACTGCAACGTCGTATGGTGTTTTCGCGGATGCCTGTTCACGAAGCGCCTCCGAGCCAAAGTGATTGTGTGTCTGGCGAGCATCCCGCAGAGCCTGAACGGCCGAGAAAATGGCGGCGGATCGTTCGGCAGCAAAAGCTGCGAGAAGTTCCAAGGCCGGCGTACAGTATGTGTCAGGGTCTTCCATGGCCACTCCGCGCAGAAGGAATATGCCTCCCAACCGTGCCGTTTGGCCGTCACTAGCCAGCAGATCTGCAGCTTTTTGGTACCTGGTGGCAACCTCTGCCTTTTGAGAGTGCTCGATCGCCCTAACAGTGTTGGCGAGGCCTTTTCGTGCAATCAACGAGTTAAAGCCGAGAAAACACACTGTCAGTATCGCAACTCCAAAAGGGAGGATGCCGATTTCACCCACCAGGGAGTCGGCGGTCAGCGGCCACCGATTAAGCGCGGATGTAACAACCACGGTGGCAACTACCGCACCTGCTACAAAGCACAGCACGAGGTTGGGCACTTTCATAAAAAATCTCCGGAGCACACCAGCCTCTCGCTTGCATTAGTAGCCGGTACCACGATCCTACCGCCTTATCGGGTAGCGCCGTGACTGTACACTTTGTCCTTCTGAAAGAACTGATGATCGCCGGCTATGAGGGCTCGGCGCTGCTGGCCGCCTTTGAGCGATTGACGGCTGCGTTGGCGGCTCATGGTGTTTCGGCGCCTGTTGTGTCTGCCAAGCCGATCAAGGCGGCCAATGGCCTGCGCCCCGTTGCTGTGCAGGCTGACGCTGCGGCGTTCTCCGGCGCAGTGGCAGTGACCGCGCCGCCGGAAAACGCCAAGGCCATTGCCCGAAAGGCGATCCTTCAATCCATGCTGTCGCCTTCTACGCAGGCGCTGGCGTCTCACCTGATCGAGCGGTTCAATCTCGACACGGGGCGCTGCGATCCGGGCTCGGTTTCTCTGGCGGACGATCTGGGCATATCGGTGCGCCAGGTGCGTCGGTCGGTGGCAAGCCTCGTGGCGTCGGGCTTGTTCGGCAAGACGCGGCATGGCGGGCGTGGTTTTGCCAATGCCTATCAGCCAAACTGGTCGCTGATGGTGGAGCGCGCTGCCGAGGGCGATATTGCGGCCAAGCGGCCAATGTTGTCCGCCAATGCGGCCAACGTTGTCACCCAAAACCATCTAACCAAACCAGATTCAGATTCAATGGTTGTTAGACCACAACGCAAGCGCGCGACTGCTGTGGTGGATCGGCGGCAGGGTTATCTGCCCCTGCCAATAGCCGGTGGCCGTGATGTGAGTGCCGACGCGGTGCGATCAAAGCTAACAAATCAGGTCAACGAGTTCCTGAAACGGCTTGAAAAGCCTCAGTATGTGGAAGGAATGACGCGTTTGGTTTCAATCGATTGGGCTCCTGCCATCGCGGCGGAGATGCGCAAGGCGGGCACCGGCTTGCCCTTGGTGCTCGATGCCATTGCCAGTGCGGCGGCATCGCGGAAGGCGGCGGGCTGATGGGCATGTCGACGGTTTGGTTTGGCTGGGGAGTTGTAGGGCGGTGACGGTTTTGGCAGTGCGGGAAAAACGCGACATCGAGCAGCTGGTGATCTGGGCGCTGCGCGATCAGGGATTGGGCTGGGCGGGCAAGGAACGGGTGCGGGATGACTTCTCCGACCTTGGAACGATCATCGACGACGACAACCACGGCTCGCACCCGACGATTGCGCTGTGGAGCGATGACGACGCCATGCAGATCAAGCTCGCCATTGATCAACTGCACCAAGAAGCGCGTGCCCTGGTGGTGCAGTATGGTCGTGCTGCGTTGCGGCCAGACTGGTGCGAGGAGGGCTATGGCAGCTATCAGCAGCTGGTCGATGGGCGTGGGCGCAAGCTGTGGGACTGGGACGACGCGAAGAACCGGCAAGGTAATCGGCGTCCGCGCATGGGGTTCGTTGGTGAGCAGCGCGACACCGTCAACTTCCATCGCGCCCAATGGCATGTGTGGTGGCAGGGGCTGGCCGATATCGTGTCGCCACTCAATGCGGTCATGGCGCGGCATGAGGCGACTGGGCCTGCCGTTGGCCATTCGCCTTGGCTCGATGATTCGGCAAAGCCGGTGGTGTTTGGTCCTGATGGCAGTCCGCTCGATCAGGTTATTCGCAGCCCCAAGGTTTCCGTCGAGGCCGTCGAAACCCTTAGGGCGCGGGCCTCTGACCCGATAGCTGGACGGGCCAATGATTGGTCGGCGCCGGCAAAGGTGATCCGTCGCCGCCGAACGCGTTGACAATACGCAGCTATTTGCGGCATATGAGAACTACCCCAATAGGGGATTTTGCACGCTGCACGGGAACGCCCGAGCGGCGTGTTTTCGTTTGTGGTGTGCCGCATGCCGACATCGCCTAAGCGCTTCCGTTCATCCAGCCAGCCAACCCGGCAACAGCAAACCCGCATCTATGACAATCGCCGTGGGTCTGCTGCATCGCGTGGGTATGGTCGGCCTTGGGCCAAGGCGGCAAAGGGACATATGCGGAATAGTCCGCTGTGTGTCGGATGCCTTGCCGCTGGCGATATCGTTCCGGCCGAACTGGTCGATCACGTCGAGCCGCACAAGGGCGATACGGTCAAGTTCTGGAACACCACCCTGTGGCAGTCGTCGTGTCGTTGGCACCATGACGTGGTCAAGCAACGCCTTGAGCTGATGTGGGCGCGCGGGGCGATCACCATCGCCGATCTGTGGATCGATAGCCCGTTCGCGCTCAAGCTGGCGGCAAAGCTGAGGAGTGAGGCTGATGGCTAACCTTGTCGTGGACGTGCCCAAGACGACGATATCAATCCAGCTTCGCGGCGCTCGCAGGTTTCGCGCTCGGCTGACGGTCTTGACCTGGCTGATGACGGTCGCTGGCTGGATCGGCGGCGCCAAGTGGAAGTGACAGCGTCGGTGACCATCGAAAACTAGGGGCGGGGGTGGGTCAAAAGTCCCCAACGATTCAAGCGTAGACCGGCGGTCTAACACACAAAAAATCGGCGCGGAATTTTCGCGTTTATATTTTTTTCTGGCAATAGAACGGGTTAGCTGATGGCGCGCAGAAAGGATGATCCGACACTGCAAGCCGCCAAAGGCTTTCCCGGTCGGCGGAAAAAGCAGGTTGAGCAAGAGATTGCAGATGCTGTCGCGTCTGCCGAGCAAGAGCCGGTCAATCAGGCGGACCCTTACCCATTGCCAGCCTTCTTCGCCAATTCGCCGGCGCATTGGCGTGTTGCCATCGCGCTGTGGAAGGAACTTGCGGAAGTTCTGCGCACCTCGGGCCGCCGTCGTCCGGGGTATCGCGGGGCGTTGGCACGGTATTGCGCGCTGACTCAGAAGTGGACTGAGGCCATGGAACAGCTTCGCCGGGACTTGCCCAAGGGCGGAGTAGTGGTGAAGGTGACCAAGGGTGACGGTCATGATGTTTATCGGACGCATCCCAGCGTCGACTACATGTCAAAGGTGGGCGTCGAGTTGCGCCTTATGGAACATGAGTTCGGGTTTACCCCGCGCAGCGATAGCGACATGACACGCGTTGAGAGCTTCAACGCATCGCAGGGGCGCTTACCGTTTGGTGAAGGGCCTGGCGCACCGGGTCGAGGTAGTGGCGCTGGTGATGCCGTCGACCCCATGGGGGTCATGAATGACGCAGATAGCGCGCCGCCGGGGACGCTGCCGAATTGACCTCGACCGCCTTGCCAGTTGGCTTTGAAGGTTTTCCGGTCTGGCTCAAGCCGTATGAAAATGACCCGGCCTACCGTTGGGCGATGCAGGCTTGGCGCGCGGCTGCTTTGGTCAAGGGCGCCTGGTTCGATTACGCCAAGGCCGACAAAATTGTTGCGCTCTGGCCAACTGTCTTTCGGCTTACTGACGACCGTTTTGACGGCGTGCCGTTCAAGCTTCTGCCTTGGCAGGAGATGGTAGTTCGACTTCTGGTCGGCTGGAAAAAGCCTATTGATGTCGTCGACCCGCGCACCCACGAAAATATCGTGGTTCATGTCCGTTTGTTTCGCCGGCTGGATTTGTGGATTCCGCGTAAGAACGGCAAAAGTGAATTTCTTGCGGCGCTGGGCGTGCTGTTCTTCGTTATCGAGAAAGTCTCCGGCGCGCAGGGTTTCGTCTTCGGGCGCAATGAAGATCAGGGGCGGGTTCCCTTCGGCAAGATGCAAGACATTATTGCCAAGGCAAACGGTCTGCTGACCGATGCCAAAGGCAATGAGCGGATCGCGCTCAATGACAAAAGCATTTTCATCCGCGAGACGCGGGGATTGTGCCAGCTCCTGACCGGGGCGCCAGACGGCAAACATGGCCGCTCGCCTACTGTGATCCTCGGTGACGAGATTCACGAATGGCGGACCAAGGAACTAGCCGACACGCTGCGGCAGGGGACTGGGGCCCGGTTGCAGCCGATAGAGCTTTACGCATCGACCGCAGGCCGCAAACAGAACCGCGTTGGGTATGAGTGGTTCGAAGAGTCGATGGCCATCATGCGTGGCGACCTCGACGACCCGACCACGTTGGTCGTGTTCTTCGGTGTCGATGATGAGGATGATTGGGCTGACGAGACGGTGTGGAGGAAGGCTAACCCCAGTCTGGGTTTGACGCCAACGCTCGACTATCTGAGGGGCGAATACAAAAAGGCGCTCGGACGACCAGCCGCCGAGGCGGTCTTTCAGTGCTATCACCTCAACAGGTGGGTCGACACGGTATCGGCCTGGATACCTCGCTCGAAGTGGTCGGCATGCACCACCGATCCGACCAGCTGGGGCGCTCTTTACGAGCAGCATCGCGGGCGCAAGGCCTACGTCACTTGTGACGTGTCCGCCACTCGTGACGTTACGGCGCTGGTGATCTTGCTGCCGCCTGGTGAGCAGTATTCGGAGTGGGTTATCATTCCATTTTTCTGGGTACCCGAGGACACACTTGAAGCCCGCGCAGAAGAAGACAAGCGCGTCAACTGGCGGAAGTGGGTTGATGATGGGGTGCTTCAAACGACGCCTGGCGACTATGTCGACCAGAACTTCGTGAAGGCGGCGATCATCAAAGCTGGCGATGACTTTGATCTGATCGAGTTTGGATTTGATCCGTGGAACGCTCGCAAGCTCACTGCCGATCTACAAGGCGATGGGATGGACGCGGAACTGATGACCGAACTGCGCCAAGGTCACCAGACCTTGGGCGCAGCGACCAAGGAATTTGAACGGCTGATCTTCGCCAAGAAGATCGAACATGGCGGGCATCCGATGCTCGCCTGGATGATGGGGCATTGCACCGTGCGGTTTGATGCGAACCTAAACTATGTGCCGGACAAAAAGAGTTCGCTGGACAAAATCGACGGCCCTGTCGCTGTCGTCATGGGCGTCTGCCTTGCTCTGGGTGATCAGGAGGAAGGCGAGGATTTAGACGACTACCTCAATAGCATGAAGGCGCAGGCATGAACCCGTTTGGATGGTTGGCCGGTTGGGGATCGAATCCCAAGATTTCGGGTCGCGATAGCAAAGAGACGCAGGCGGCATATGCCGACCGTGCGCCAGTGCGAGCCTCGATAGATCGCACCTTGTCTTTATCGACCGCATGGGCTTGCATCCGGTTGCTGTCCGAAACCTCGGGCACTCTGCCTCTGCCATTGTATAGAAAAATAGATCAGGATCGCCGGGAAGTCGCCGGAGACCATGCGCTTTACGGGCTTCTTCATGACAGCCCCAACGCCTGGCAGACTGCTGCCGAGTTCTGGGAGGGGCAGGTCGCTCAACTTTGCGGGTGGGGCAACGCATTCTCCGAGCAAAAGATGCTCGGAGAGCGGCTTGTGGCGTTGGAGCCGCTGCCGCCGACCACAACAGTCAGGCGGGACAGCAACGGCGATCTTCGCTATTCCTTCAGCGATCGTGGCCGTACCGAAATGTTGCCGGCCTCCAAGATTTTTCACATTCGCGGTTTTGGTTTTGGGGGGGAGGTCGGTCTCTCGCCTATCCGCTACGGGTGGCAGGTGATGCGCGGTGCCATCGCCGCTGAAGATGCTGCAGTCCAGTTTATGGAAGGTGGGTTGCAGATCGCCGGGTTTGCCAAAGAAGGTGCGACAGGCAAGTCCACATCAGATCAGCGCAAAGAACTGATGGAGCTTTTCGCTGAGTTCATGGGCTCCAAGGCAGCCGGCAAGGTGATGCCATTGCCGAAGGATTGGGACTGGCAGCAGCTCACCATGAACCCCGAAGATGCACAGATGATTGAAACGCGCGGGTTCAACGTCGAGCAAGTCTGCCGAATTTATCGCGTGCCACCGTTCATGGTTGGCCACACGCAAAACTCTACGAGCTGGGGTTCTGGTCTGGAATCCCAAAATATTGGCTTCCTGACCTACGCGCTCCGCCCGTACCTGGTTCGCATCGAGCAATCCGTAAAAAAGCAGCTTCTGAAGCCGTCCGAGCGCGGCTCTTACTACGCGGAATTCGTTCTGGAAGGCTTGCTTCGCGCAGATAGCACGGGGCGGGCGGCGCTATATGCCTCTGGCGGTCAGAACGGTTGGATGACCCGCAACGAGATGCGCCGCCGCGAGAACCTCATTCCCGTCGAGGGCGGCGATGTGCTGACCGTCCAGTCAAACCTGCTTCCGCTAGATCAACTCGGCAAGACGCCGCCTCGAGCGGTTCAGCCCGCACCGGGCGATCCGGTTTAGGAGATACCATGAAGACCAAGGATTTTGCCCTGCACGTCAAAGACGTGTCGGAAGACGGCACCTTTGAGGGCTACGGCTCGATCTTCGGAAATGCCGACAGCTATGGCGAAATTGTCATGCCGGGTGCTTTTGCAAAGAGCCTGGCTCGCCACGAGAAAGAGAAGTCCAGTCCGCTCATGCTGTGGCAGCACAATTGGGAGCATCCGATTGGCGTCTGGGACGCACTTGAAGAAGACGCCAAGGGCCTCAAAGGCAAGGGGCGCTTTATCCTTGGGGTACAAAAAGCGGACGAGGCCTACCTCTTGGCGAAGAACGGCGCGGTGCGTGGCCTATCCATTGGCTACCGCGAAGTGCGCACTGAGCCAGAAGGCAACAACCGAAAGCTGTTGGAACTGGACCTGATGGAAATCAGCCCGGTCTCTTTCCCCGCCAATCGGCGCGCCGGCATCACAGCCGTCAAGTCTGAGCGCATGGATGAATTTGCACGTCGCTTGCGCGATGGCGAACCCATGCCCGTCAAAGAATTCGAGGACATCCTGCGCGAGGCAGGTGTCCCCAAAGCCATGGCCGTACGGATCGCCTCTGTCGGTTATGCGAAGGCCATTCGGAGCGAGTCCGAGGGCGTGAAGGCGAATGACCTGGCTTCGCTGCAAAAGGCAGTCGCGGCCTTCCTTCCTCCACGGACCTAAGGGAACACTCATGTCCGACGAACCGAACATCACCCAGCTTGCCGCCGATCTGATCAAGGCCGCTGAAGAAGTCAAAAAGGCCGCTGAAACCACCAATGCGGAGTTGAAAAACCTCGGAAAGGTGACTGACGAAACCAAGCAGACTGCTGACCAAGCGCTGGTCAAACACAATGAAATCTCGGCGCGACTCACCGAGATCGAACAGAAGATGGTTCAGCGTACCGCTGAGCCGCAGGAGCGAAAGTCGGTAGGCCAGCTGGTCACCGAAAATGAAGAAGTCAAAAGCTGGATCAAGTCGGGCGGCAAGGGCCGGGTGTCCGTAGCCGTCAAGGCGATCATTTCGGCGCTGACCACAGATGCCAACGGTTCTGCCGGCGATCTGATCGTGCCACAGCGCCAGCCGGAAATTATCATGCCTGGGCTGCGCACTATGTCCATGCGTGACCTGATTACGCCGGGTAGCACGAACTCGAACGCTATCCAGTATGTGAAGGAAACCGGCTTCACCAACAACGCCGGGACCGTTTCAGAAACTTCTGGTGCGACCAAGCCGCAGTCGGAAATCAAGTTTGATCTGGTGACGGCAGCAGTTTCCACGATTGCTCACTGGGTGCTGGCAACCAAGCAAATCCTCGATGACGTACCTCAGTTGATGTCGTACATCGACGGACGTCTCCGCTATGGTCTCGCGTTTGTGGAAGATAACCAGATCCTCAATGGGTCCGGCACCGGCACCGACCTCAACGGTATCTACACGCAGGCAACTGCGTTCGTTCCCCCAACCACCATCGCGGGGCCGGTG
The DNA here is from genome assembly GCF_040546815.1 of Devosia sp. 2618. Lineage (NCBI taxonomy): Bacteria > Pseudomonadati > Pseudomonadota > Alphaproteobacteria > Hyphomicrobiales > Devosiaceae > Devosia > Devosia sp. 2618. The sequence goes on along the minus strand of NZ_JBEPOO010000001.1, from coordinate 1,669,309 downwards.
ACGAAAATTGATGTGATCCGCCTGGCAATGCTTCAGGCATTTCTTGCTGAACTTCCTCCTACCGGCGTCGTGATGCATCCCACTGACTGGGCGACCATCGAGTTGGTGAAGGATACGACTGGTCGGCATATTATCGGAAACCCTCAAGACGGCACCGCGCCGCGCTTGTGGCGCCTGCCTGTGGTCGAAACGCCTGCCATGACCGCCGACAAGTATCTGGTCGGTGCTTTCAAGCTCGGTGCCCAGCTGTTTGACCGCGAAGAAGCCACTGTCGAAATCTCGACCGAAGACAGCGACAACTTCCGCAAGAACCTGGTGACGATCCGCGCCGAAGAGCGCGCTGCTCTCGCCGTCTATCGTCCTGAGGCCTTCATCAAGGGCGATTTCCCCGCCAGCATTACCGCTGCGACCAAGGCGCCATAAGGCTGTCGGCTGATCACGAGCGGCGGCCGAAAGCGGCCGCCGTTTTCATGAGTTGATAGGAGAAACGCCATGAAACTTTACGTCATCGATCAGGTCAGCATCAGTGCAGTTCAGTCCGATACGCTCAAGCCCGGTGACGCGTTCGCGGTGTCGGATGCGTATGGGGATGAACTGCTAATCAAGCTTCCTCACGCAGTTTCGAAAACTCCCCCTAAAGGTCACGCCGACGCTGATGCCAAGGCGAAGGCCGACGCTGATGCCAAGGCAAAGGCCGACGCTGATGCCAAGACAAAGGCCGACGCTGATGCCAAGACAAAGGCTGATCAGCTTCCGTCTAACAAGGCCGAGCAGCCGCCTGCAAATAAGGCATCTTAAATGCACGTCCGCGTTGTCGTCGCGCCGCAGCCTATTGTCCGTTGGGAGGATGCCATGCGGCATCTGCGCCTCGATGACGATGAGCAGCGTGAGTATGTGGAAGGGCTGGTCGCGGCGGCAACGGGTTGGCTCGATGGTCCGGGCGGCTGGTTGGGGCGATGCCTTGGCGAGCAGACGCTTGAGCTGGTCGACTACGCTTTTGGCAATGATCGGTTGCCGTATCCGCCTGCCATCGAAGTTGTTAGCGTCGGTTACACCGATCCCAATGGCGTCGAACAGGCTTTTCCAGATGATCGGTTTCGGCTTCTGGCCAACGGCTCGATCTGGTCTGAGCAATGGCCTGCGCTCGGCAGTGGGCCCGACCCGGTGCGCGTTCGGTATCGTTGCGGTTACCCAGATCGGGTGACGCCGGCTGATGGTGATATTGCCGAGTTTTGCGAAAGCACTGTTCCGCCGGCAATACGCCAAGCCATCCTGTTGCTGGTCGGCCAGTGGTTCCGGTCGCGTGAGAATGTTGTTGTCGGAACGATTGCCACAGCAATGCCTTTCGCTGCCGAGGCCCTGTTGTCGCCTTATCGGGTGTGGTCAGTCTGATGGGCGTTTCAGCGGGGAAGCTTGATCGGCGCATAGTGTTGCGCCGACCATCTTTGACGCGCGATGCGCAGAACAGGCCCATCACCACATGGGATACGGTCGGCCCGGTTTGGGCGTCTTGGCGTCGTGCAACAGCGAATGAACGCCTGGCATCGGCGCAGGTGACCGCGCAGGTCACAGATATCTTTGAGGTTCACTGGTCAAGCCGCGTCAAAGATATCGATCCGTCGTGCGAAGTTGAGTTCCGGGGCACGGTGTACGACCTCGTTGAGGCTACCGAGATCGGCTATCGCGAAGGCATGCTGATCCGCGCCAACGCTCGCGTCGACCAGCCATGAAATTGACCATGCGGGTTTCGGGATTGCGGGAACTGGATGTTGCATTGGGCGAGTTGCCAAAGGCCACATCGCGCAATGTAGGCCGTCGCGTGTTGATGAAAGCAGGGCAGCCGATTGCCGATGCCGCTGCCCGATTGGCGCCGGATGATCCGGCCACCGGAGGCAAAGACCTCAAGTCGTCCATCGTGGTCGGCACAAAGCTAACGCGGCGGCAGGCGTCATCTCACCGGAAAAAGACCAAAAACGACAAGGCATTTTCTGAGGCCTTTGTCGGCACCAAAGACCCTGCCGCCGTGCAGCAGGAATTTGGCAACGAACGGCATGGCCCCCAATCGTTCATGCGTCCCGCCTGGGACCAAGAGAAGGGGGCCGCACTCGACATCGTCAAAGCCGAGCTTGGCGCTGAAATTTCCAAGGCGGCCAAGCGTCTGGCTCGGCGGGCAGCAAAGAAAGCGGGCTGATGGAAACGGTTCTGGCGAATCTGCTGCTAGCCCATGCGCCATTGGCGGCGCTGGTCGAGCAGAACATTGATTGGGACGAAGCCCCGCAAGGGATCGAAGCGCCGCTGATCGTGATGTTCCTGATATCGACTGAGCCGACCTACACCTATTCCGGCCCGGTCAAGCTGGTCGGGCGGCGTGTGCAGTTTGACTGCCGGGGGCGCACTCGCGAGGTAGCCCGGCAGATTGCTGAGGCGCTGGACGCCAAGCTGTCAGGCTATCGCGGAGAATTTGAGGGCGTGCGCTTCGGCGGCGCTTTCAAGCAAGGGCATCGCACGCGGGCACGTACCGAAGCGAGCAGCTGGTTTACCGCCAGCGTGGACTATCTGATCTGGTCGGCGACAGCCTGACCTTTCCTCACATCATAGGAGACTGCAATGGCTGACGACACTCAGGCCATGATTGGCTATGGCACCGTATTCGAGATGGCTGATGCAGCCACGCCAACGGTGTTTGTGCCCCTCGGCGAAGTCATCAACGTCGATCCCGGCGAGGACGACGACGAAGAAGTCGAGGCGACGCACTACACTTCCCCCGACCGGACCCGCGAGTACATTCCCGGCATGACCACGCCTGGCGCGGCAACGGTCGAGGGCAACTACATTCCGGGCTCGGCCACGGACCTGATGATCATCGCGGCCCGTGGCAAGAAGAACCGTGGCCGTATCACTCTGCCAAACGGTGTGCGCACCACGTTTCCGGTTGTGCGCCGTGGCTATAGCCAGGCCATCCCGCTCGATGACCGCATGACGTTCCAGGCCACGTTCAAACGTGCCGGCGCTAAGACCACCGACACGGCAACCCTCCCGGTCAATGGTGTGCCGCCATCCATCGCCACCAGCGCAGCGCGCGTCGGCGTGGTGATGACCGCACAGCCTGGCATCTGGGCACCGTTCGCCAATTTCGCTTATCAGTGGAAGAAGGGTGGGACCAACATCGCGGGCGCAACGGACAAGACTTACACGCCAGTCGTTGGCGATGTCGGCGCCGCGATCACGGTCACTGTAACCGCCACCAATTCGGCGGGCGCGGCAGCACCTGTAACCTCCCTCGCAACTCCAAACGTGGTGGCAGCATAATGGCCAATCCCCAGAAGGGCGAAGTCATCGTCCAGATCGACGCCGGCGAGTTTGTGCTCTGCTACCCGCTGGGGGCTGTGGCCGCCATCGAGGGGCAGTTTCCCGGCAGAACCATCGAGGCGGTGCTGGCCGATCTAAACGAAGACAAGCCTAAGACACAAACCCTCATGGTGGTGATCTGGGCTGGCCTCAAGAAGCATCATCAGCTCAGCCTCGACGAGGTCGGCGATCTGATCACACTCGCCGAAATGTCGACCTGGGCCGCCAAGGTGGCTCAGGCCTTCAAGCTGGCCCAGCCGGAGGCAAAAGCGAAAGGCCCCCCTCGGAAGGCGGCGGCCAGCTAGACTGGTCGTCGCTACTCGAAAACTGGATATTCCTCGGGCAACCCGCCGATCTGTTTTGGACGATGACGGCCAAAGAGGTCGCCATTGTTCAAGCGGGCATCGCCTCGCGTATGCGACGCGACCATAACGAACTGGCGTGGGCAGTCTGGAACATTGCGGCCCTGCCCAAGGCCAAAAAGATGCCAGACCTCAAAAAGCTCCAGTCAAGCGATCCGGGGCGGCAGGTGCAAAAGCAGCACTGGAAAGCCCAGGCGGAAATTCTGGCGGCTTGGTAGTTGCCAGAGTGATTTACACAGCTTGAGTCCCTTTTCATTGGAACAAGGCTGTGCACTAATCGCCCTCAAAATCGGGGGGTCTCAGATGAAATTTAGACGGGTTGGCACGCTGTTGTCCGTTTTGGTCCTTGCAGCGTGTTCCGCAACCGCTGGTAAACTGGAGCAAAGCTCCTCAACCAAAGTTGAGACGCGCGGCTACTCTGAGAACTATCAGGAAATATACCGCCGCGTGTTCACTGCTGCGAATGCTTGTGCGGGTGGAAGCCTGAACGCTTATGCGTCGATGTCTGTTGACGGGCAGCTTTATAGTGAACTCGGGTTTGGGGAAGTCACCCTGTCAATGTCGAACCTCGGCATGAAGAATTTCTATTGGAAGGCCAAGGTAGAACAAGCCGGGAAGGGGTCTTCCATGACAGTTCATTCCGGCAACACGATCAACAATTCCATGTGGCTCAACAACGTCATTCGATGGGCGTCGGGCGATGCAAAGTGCTAGTGCGGCTTGATCCCGGCAGTACCGGCGTTTGTGGCGGCTGCTAATCGCAACGGCATATTTTTGGTTCTCCAAGGCTCGCTTCGGCGGGCCTTTTTTTATGGTGCGAACATGGCAGAGAACGCAGTTATTGGGGCGTTACGCGTCAATCTCGGTTTGGACACGGCCGAATTTCAGGATGGCGTGAAAGCCGTGAAAGATCAGATCGGCGGGCTCGGCAAGGTCTTCAGCGGCCTTGCCGCTGTCGGTGTTTTCACTGCATTTTCGGCGGGTATCGGCGCGGCAGTTGGTCGTATCGAGGAGATGCGCAAGCTCTCTGCCGAGTTGGATAAGACACTGGCGAACACGGGCAATGCCGCAAAGACGAGTGCTGCGGAGGTGGCTTCATTCGCCGATGACCTACAGCGTTCAACAGGTCGCGCCGCTGAAGAAGTCATGGCTGTATCGACAAATTTGGCCACCTTCGGTTTCAGCCGCGAGGTGTTTTTTGATGCTATCGAGCTGGCCGATGACATGGCTGCGGCGTGGGGTGGCGATCTTAAGCAGAACGTCGAGGGCCTTGCGCGGGCCCTTGCCGATCCTGAGCAGGGTCTAGCGATGCTCACCAAGCGCGGCATCACATTCACCGATCAACAGAAGGAGATGATTGCCGGGTTCATCAAGTCCAATGACCTGATCGGCGCGCAGGGCGTCGTCATGGACGCGCTGAACGAGCAGGTGAAGGGCGTTGCCGAGGCTGGATTCAGCGGCCTCACCAAAGCCTCAGCGAACGCCTGGCTCGGTGTCGAGGGTTTCTTCGAAGCGATCGCCAACGGCCTTCAAATCAATCTCGGGCTTGAACTCGGGCTGATCGCAATCGCCGAGGCCCTTCGTTTTGTGACGGACAACATGGGGCTACTGGGGCGCGTCGTTGCTGTCGCTGGTGTTGCTCTGATGACGGCGATGGGGCCAGCGGTCTGGACTGCCGCGTCTGTTGCGGCGGTAGCTTTCGGCAATGCTGCCATTGGAGCGATCCGAGCTGTGGGCACGGCAATTCTGCTCAATCCTATTGGGGCGATCATTGTGGCCTTCTCTGCGGCTGTTGCCGCAGCCTTTCTATTCCGCGATGAGATCAAGCAAGCTATCGGGATCGACTTTGTCGGTGTGGTCATTGATGCCGCAAACAAGACCATCGGCGCCTTCGTGGGGGCTTATGAGGCGGTCAAACAGCAGTGGAGCAACCTGCCGCTGTTTTTCGCAGCCATCGGCAAGAAGGCCTGGAACAGCTTCTTGGAGTCGTTCGAGGGACCGGCGCTCACCATCAAGACACCCTGGGGTTCGTGGGAGTCCGGCGGGTTTGACCTCACCGACGGAAAAGCCAAACTCACCCCAGAGGAAGAGGCAGCTTTCGGCAAGGCTAGTGCCACCTTTGGCACCGGCTTTAACCGCGACTATATCGGCGACATGTTCAAGGGCATTGGGACCGAGGCGGCCGGAGCGACGGCGAATGTGCAAGGCTTTGGCGATCTGCTCGCGGAAACCACCAGCGGCGGCGGGGCTGGCCTCAAAGGGCTGAAAGATGCCGCTGGCGAGACCAAGGAAGCGATGAAGGGGCTCGGCGATGTCATGGCCGACATGCTCGCCAATTCGCGCTCCGAGTTTTCCAGCATGGCCACCAGCGTCGTCAAAGCCTTCGGCGATGCCAAGGACGGTATTTCCAAAGCCCTCGACGCCGTTGGCAAAGCAATCGATAGCATTGCCGACAAAGCGCTCAACCAAGGGTTCGGCATGCTCTTTGACGTGTTGATGGGCTCATTCGGTGGCGGGTACAAAAGCTCGATCACCGGCAGCGGCGGCGGCTTCTTTCCGGGATTAAACGGTCCCAGCCTGAAGGGTCTCGCCACCGGTGGGCGCACGATGACCGCCGGTCTCGTCGAGGTTGGCGAGCGCGGCCGCGAACTGGTCAACCTGCCAGCTGGGGCAAACGTCATTCGGCACAGCGACATTGGCGACGTAGGGCAGGGTGGCGCATCGCGCGTCTTGGTCGAGCTGTCACCAGATCTTGTGGGCCGCGTTCTTGAGCAGACGGGTGAGCAGACCGTGTCGCTCGTCAAGGCCAATGACAAAGCGCGCAAGAACTACGTCCAGGGCGGCGGTCAACCCTTCTAAGGATCATCCATGGCTCCCACCATTATCGACCTGCCAGCCATTGTCGGCTGGTGGGAATGCCTTTTCGACCCCGTCGTTCCGCGCGATCTGGAGCGCATGGAAGGGCGGCGCACTGAAAGCATGCGGTTCGGCACGCCGTACTGGCGTGGCAGCTGGACGACGACCGCGCTCACGCCTGCACAGATGGGAGCGCTTGAGGCGTTCGCCATGATGGCGGGTGACAATGGCGAGGTGTTTCGCGCTTATGATGCTAGTCGGCCCCGGCCGATTGACTATCACACTGATGACCACGCGCCGCTCTCTGGCACGCGGGCAGGCGGCGGGGCATTCGACGGCACCGCTACCATCACTGGCCGAACTGCCTTTTCACTGACGGTGTCGATGCTGCCGGCTAACTTCCAGTTTCGCGCCGGGGACTATGTCGAGGTGCGAAGATCGGCCAGCATCATTTCGCTGCATCGCATCACCGCCGATGTGCGCGCCAGCGCTTCTGGTGTCGTGACGCTGCCAATCCGGCATGGGCTCGACCTGCAGAACTTCCCGCTGCCGCTCACCGCAAACTTCGAAAAAGCCAGTTGCCTGATGCAGGTCGATCCGGGCGCGCTTAGCGCGTCCAAGCCCCTGATCGAGCGCCGCGCCAGCTTCACCGCCCAGGAGGTGTTTTTCGCATGAGCCTTGATCCCGCTGTTGAGACACTGCTCAACGATGGCCAGATGCTGCGCCTTGATCTGGTGCGCTTTGACTTGCCTGGCCGCACTGTCGGCTATCATCGCGGCGGCCGCCCTTACACCTATAACGGGCTCATCTATCACCCAAACCGCTTTCTCGATATGGGCGACATGAACCAGTCGCTCGGCGCTGCCGTCACCTCTCGCACCATCGTCTTTTCCAATGTGCCGACTGAAAACGAGAACGACGCAATCGCCAAGATTGAGGAGTTCCAGTATCCCAATAGCCCGGTGATCATCTCCCATCTGGCAGGCGACCCGGCCACGGGCAACCCGGTCGGCGTGCTGGCCTCATCGATCTATGAGATTAACGAGGTTCGCTATCGAAAGGGCGCAGCGGACGGCAACGGCGTGCGCAGCCTGACGCTGGAAATCGATCTTGAACCGCCGGGCCGTTCGGCGCGCGGCGCAACCCATGTGAAGCGTGCCCAGGCCGAGCAGCAGTTCGACAATCTCGCAACCGACACGTGCCTTGAATACGCGTCGACGGTGCAAACGGTCCCGGTAGAGTGGGGGCAGCGCAATGGCTGAGACCCGTTTCGAGATCGCAGCGCGCATCATCGAGCAGGAGATGGCCAAGCCCTATACACCGGGCAGCGCCGACTGCTTTTTCTTTGGCCTGCAAACCGCCGACGCGCTCGACTCGTCCCTTGGCTTGGTGACGCGCTATGCCAAAGCCTATCGCACGCTGGCGGGCGCGCAGCGCGCTTTGCGTCGTCTGGGCTATACCAGCCTCGTCGCCCTGTTCAGCACGCACTTTGAGCAGTGTGCGCCTGCTATGGCCCGCGTGGGCGACCTGGCCGTGATCCTGCTGACCGATGGCGAGCACGTCGGCATCTGTGTCGGTCAGAAGTTCATCACCAAGACCGCGCGCGGCCAGTCGTTCCACGACATGCCCAGCATCCTCGCCGCGTTCCACGTCGGCTAAGCCAAGAGTTCGTCCATGCCAATTTTCTCCCTAGCCGGCGCGGCAATTGCGGGCGCGCTTTTTGGCGGCTCCGCGATTGCGGCAACGCTCATCGCTGGCGGGCTGGCCTTTGGCGCGTCGTTGCTTATGCAGTCTCTCAATCGCCCCAAGCAGCGCGCATATGCGGCCGTGCAGGGCGAAATTCAGTATGGCGCCGACGTGCCGGCCTCAACGCTTTTCGGCCCCGGCAAGACCAAGGGCCATCACATTTTCTATGCCAAGTGGGGCAGCGGCAATAAGTTCAACGCCGACGTTCTCTTGCTGGCCAACGGCTGGTGCGATGGACTTGAACCTGTCGTGTTCTTCGAAGGCGAAAGGCGTACCCTCGTCACGCGTCCGGTCATCGGCAATGAGGCGGCGCATTATGGCGTCAGCGGCTTTGGCACGCTCATTTCGATCCGTTTCTATGATGGGCGGCCGGGGCAGGGTGTCGATACAAAGCTCGTCGCCGACACCGCTGGTCTGGGTCAGAACTGGAAAAACACATCGCGTTGCGCAGGGCTGACCTATGTCGTCCTTGAGCGCCAGTATGATGCGGAGAAGTTCAAGAGCCGTGCCGAGTTCGAGTTCGTGCTGCGCGGTCTGCGTGAATACGACCCGCGCAAAGACAGCACGGTTGCCGGTGGCTCCGGGCCGCAGCGTCTCGGCACTCCGTCGACTTGGGTTTACACACAGAACCCGGCTGTGCATCGCCTCAACTATCAGCTGGGTTTGCGTGGGCTTATCTCCGGGCGCACCCTGATCGGCGAGGGCAAAAGCCTCGGCCAGCTGGACCTCGGCTCCTACATCGCCTCGATGAACGCGTGCGATGCCGTGCGCGCCGGCAAGCCCACCTATCAGTGCGGCCTGTTCGTCAACGCCGAGGATGACCACACCGAAATCCTCAAAGAGTTCGACGACGCTATGGCTGGCTATGCCCTCAATCGGCGCGGCCTGTCTGGGGTAGTGGCTGGTGCGCCGCAAATCCCTGTTGTTTCGATCACGGCAAACGACATTCCCATCGACCGTGCCCAGGACCTCAAGCGCCGCAAGTCGGCGTTCGAGCTCTACAACTACATGTCTGGGCAGTTCATCTCCCGCGAAGCGCATTGGACGCCTGACAGCCTGAAGCCGGTCTATGTCAATGCTGATGTCGCCGCTGATGGCCGACCGCGCCAGACCCGCAATGACTTCCTGCAGGTGAGCGACCCGGACATTGCACAGTACCTGCTCAACATTCGCTATCGCCAGAACCGCAAGGGCGGGTCCGCCACGGTGCCGGTGTCGCGCCGCGTTGGCTTTGCCGTGCAAGAGGGGGAGTGGGTCACCTTCGACGGAAAGTCGTGGCTGGTCACTGGATGGCGTGCTGACGCCCAGCTGCGGGTGACGCTGACGCTGTCCGAGACCGGCGCTGATGTCTATTCGTCCGCTGGTATCTCGCCCGGTCCTATCGTCATTCCGCCGACGGCGCCGATCAATCCAAGCCTTCTGTCGACCGTTCAAAACTTCGATGTCGAAGCCGGTTTGCTGAACGGGACCGGCGGGCTCGATGTACCGGTGCTGCGCTTCACCTGGACGCCTCCTGATGATCCGACCATCACGGCCGTGCGCATCGTTTACAAGGTCAACTCGGGTGCTGGCGCGGATAGCGCAACGGAATTGCAGTACGACGTTGCGGTAAACCCCGAGAGTGGTCGCTATATCACCAGCAAGAACGTCGAGTCCGACAAGGTCTATGTGGCCCGCGCCACGATCACGACCGTGCCGGATCGGCTCAAGACGTTTACGCCTTGGGCGTCGACGATCCTTGCCACCGGGCGCGCCTATTCAGATGTCCTGGCAGGGTCGATCATTGCGACCAAGCTCGCAGATGCTGCGGTAACCGCGTCCAAGCTAATGGATGGGGCAGTCACCTCGCTCAAGCTGGCCGACCGGGCCGTCAGCACGACCAAGATCGCCCTGGCGGCTCTGACGTCGGAACTGTTAGCCAGCGGCGCTGTGGTTGCGGATAAGCTGGCCAATGGCGCGGTGACTATCACCAAGTTCGCATCGGGCCTGACCCCAATCGAAATCGTGGGCAGTCTGCCTTCGACTGGCAATTTTGAGGGCCGCCAGGTCTTTCTGACCACGGACGACAAGCTTTACCGCCACGCTGGCTCTCCCTCGGGGACAGCAGGATTTACGTCGGCTGTCGCTGCGGATGACCTTGCTGGGCAGATCACGGCTACCCAGATCACTGACGGCGCAATCAGTACGCCCAAGCTGGCGGCCGGCGCAGTTGCCGCGGATAAGATCGCGGCCAACGCGGTTACGGCGGACAAGATCATTGCCAATGCGGTCACCACTGCCAAGATCGCTGCTGGCGCTGTGACGGCTACTGAAGTGGCCGCGAATGCAATTACGACCGCAAAGATCGCGGCCGGTGCGGTGACCGCAACAGAAATCGCTGCGAATGCGATTATTGCAGACAAGATCGCCACCAATGCCATCACGACTGCCAAGATCGCCGCTGGCGCTGTGACGGCTACTGAGATCGCCACTGGTGCCGTGACGGCGGTCAAGATCAGTGCCGGCGCCGTGACTGCGGACAAAGTTGCGGCCAATTCGATCACTGGCGACAAGCTGGTGGCGAACTCGATTACTGCGCGAGAGCTGATCCTGACGGACTTCGAAAACCTTGTACCGAACGGATCATTTGTGAATGGTGACGCCGCCGGCTGGACGTTGCCAGCTGGTGTGACGGTCGTGAGTGGTCCGAGCGATGCCCCAACGCAATATGTTCTGAAGTTTGACGAGACGACCGTTGACCGATACGCCAACGCAATCGGCCTCAACATCATTTCCTGCCAGCCAGGAGATCAGTTTCTGTTCCGGGTCGATGCCGAGACTACTGGGGCTCCGCGCAAGTCTCGAATTCACCTCCGAGCGGGGTTTATCGACAACACTGGTGCAAGCTTGGGCCTTGCGTTAGTCGTTGCCGATAGTGGAGACATGTCTAGCACATCGTTTTCCACGATTAGCGGGACCTTCACAGTCCCTCCAGGCGCAGCGGGTATTACAGCCCTTACTGTAAGAAAAGTCGCCCAGGCTGACAGCTCCGGCGGCCTCAATGTCACCAATGTCGCAGTGTTTCGCCGGGCGAGCGCCGAACTGATTGTCGATGGCGCGATCACCGCTGACAAGCTGGCGGTAAACGCGATCATCGCAGGCAAGATCGCTGCCGGAGCCATCAACACGGCCAGCCTCTTTGTCGATGGCGTGGTGATCACCGACGTGATCGCCAATAACGCTGTGACGGTAGCCAATGCTGTGGTCTCTACCAATGAGGACTCTACCGGCAATACGAACGCCGACCACACCATCCAGACCTTCGCTATCAACCCCACCGGAAACCGGCTCATTGTCAGGGCGCTTGCAACACTATGGATGAACGGCACCACCTACTACGGCACCATCAAACTTAAGAAAAACGGTACGACAATGGTGTCCGCAGCAATCGGTGCAGCCCAGTTCCCTCGCACGCAATGGGGCTTGGCCTACGTCGACAACTCTCCCTCAAACGCAACCTGGACGCTCACCGTCAGTGGCAACGTGGGGGGCGGCGGTCATATCGGCAACGTTTTCAACTACGGCTTCCGCAGCATCGACTATCTGAACAGCAAGAGGTGAGTTTTGAGCTACTTAGTGTACGACGCCGAAACCGGCAAAATCCTTCGTACCCTCACCGGCGCGGCAAATTTGCAAGAAATGGCTGCTCAGTCGCAGGCGCCAAACGAGATCATCCTCGAAGGGGATTTCGATGACCGTCTGTTCCATGTGGTCGAGCATGTCGCCGTGCCGCGCCCGCGCGTCTCGATCCCTGACGACAAGACGATTACCGGGGACGATGTCGACAGTTTTCTGATCGGCAATGTTCCGGCTGGCACTGAGGTGGCGATACGCAACTTCGGCGTGGAAAGAACCGACCCGGCCTATCTCGCGACGTTCACCGTTGACGATGGTGCCTTCGAGTGGAGCAGCACCCGCGCGGGTCTCTACAGCTTCCTCGTTGCGCCGCCGTTTCCTTGGCAGCGCGAGACATTCGAGGTGGTCGTCCAATGAGGGTGCGCGCCGAAGATATCACCGGTCTCAAGGTTCGCCTCTGCCGGCAGATCGATGACCAGGCCGAAAACCTGCGCGCCTCGGTGATCACCCTGGGGGCGGGGCAGGCTCTGGTCTATGAGCAGAAGCTCCGCGAAGCCGAAATGATCATGCAGAACACAGTCTGGGATGAAGCCGCCCAGGACTATGTGACGACTGTCAGCCAGTATGAAGTGCCGAACCTGCATGCCGAGGCGGATGACCTCGATCTGTCGCTGTTCGGTGCCGCCCAGGTGGTGATCGAGCAAGGCCTGCTGTGGGCGACCATCTCGGCAATCATCGAGCGCAAACGTCTAGGGCACAAGCGCCTGGTCATGGCGGCGGACACCGCGCCTCAGGCGAACGCGGCGGCGCTTGTCGACTGGCCAGTGCTGCGATGAGCGTCGCTTTTGAAGACGACGGCTGCACCGGCTTTATCAATGGCTGGGGCGGGCTGGATTGGCGCGTGTGCTGCGATGCACACGACTTCGCCTTCCACACCGGCACCACCCTCAACGATTTCGTCGTTGCCAATCTGGAGCTTTGGCACTGCGTGGCCACGCAGGACATTTTCGCAGCGACCCTCATGTTCATCGGCGTGATGACAGGCGGGGCGCTGTTCTTCTTTTTCGGACGCAAGAAAGGAAAGACCGATGGACGCAAGCAATAATCAGGTGGCGCAGCTCGCGAGCGAACTGGCACTGAAGAACGACGAGCTGCGCAAGCTCTACAAACTGGTGAACGGGCTCAAGGATCGGATCACCAACCTCGAGATCGCCGTCGCTGATCGCGACGTGCAAATCGAGGACTTGAACAGCGCCCTTAGCGCCAATGCGGGGGCATGATCATGGCCAAGACCTATAAGGTGCAGCTGACCGATGGCAGCGTGATCTCCATCGAGGGCGTGGCCAGCGTGGACAAGGATGGCTCGGGGCTGCGGCTTAAGGGCAATGATGGCGAGGTCATCGCCTCGTTTGACGATGGGCAGAGCAAGGCCTGCTGGCCAGCATCGTCCACTGTCAAACCGCCGCCAGCCGAATAAGGGGTTCCGATACACAAAAAGGCCGAAGCGGTAGCGTCATCCCGCCTCGGCCCAGGTGAAGCGTTGGGGCTTCGATTGAAGGAATGGAGTAGGCCACGAAAGGTTCCCGGTGATACCCCGTGGTTACTGATGCAGAACTCGCCTACGGACTTTCTTCCGTTCCATCGGTCGGTCCAGATTTCGTCTGCCAAACTACATCATCACCAGACTGATCCGCTTGAAAATCATAATGCCTTTGCATCAGCGACTTAACTGCATCGAGTGCGGTGATTTCGATCAAAGGGGCAATGTATTTTTTACCAGCGATGATCGTATGGACCAATCCAGCCTCAACGTAATAGGACGCTATGTAGGTGCGGCCGTCGATTGCTATTTTAGCTTCTAAGACTGTGTTTTCTTGGTTCATGATATCACCCTGACGCTATGGCGATGACGAGGTTATCGGTCCGATCTACTGACCTTCGGCCTTGTTGTAGAGCCTGACCATACTCACTGGTTGATCTGGCAGTTGGAAATAGACGCGGGCAGCAAGGTGGCGCTTTTGGCCGCTTCTCACAAGATCGCAGCCCAGTGCTTGTCGTACTGCATCTTCAGGCGAGCGCGCGCCCTCGACGATGATTTCATGAGGATCAATGATCCCGGATCGCAGGTCTACAACACGGTGTTTTACTGACATTGGAAGATCCCTTGTGAAGTTGCGGTAGCACCGCTCTCTTGGGGCGACATTTAAAAAAGCTAAGTGTGTCGGCTTTTTTTCCTAACGTTGCAACGGTGGTATTTCCACTGCCCAAGATCAATTTCCACTTTTATTTCAACATCATAGGAGGCCGTCATGGCCCTAAACGCTGCGTTCTTCGACGCGGTGCGCACATCGCTATTCGACGGAAAGCTCAATCAGGCTCAGGTCGAAGGGCTCAACGCAATCGCATCCGCCTGGGATCGCTACGGCGATGGCCAGACCCATAAGCTGGCCTACCTCATGGCGACGGCACACCACGAAACCGGCCAGCTCCAATGGCTCAAGGAAATCTGGAGGCCGACGAGGGCACAGCGCCGATATGAGCGCGACTTTGATAAGCCGTGGACCAAGGACGATCCCCGCAACAGTCTCGCATTTCGCCTCGGCAACACGCAGGCCGGTGACGGCAAGCGGTTCATGGGGCGCGGGCTGGCGCATATCACCGGCCGGCGCAACTACACCGATTGGGCCAAGCGCCTCGGCGTCGACATTGTCGGCAAACCGGAACTGGCCGAGCAGTTGCCGATAGCTGCCCGCATCCTCGTTGAGGGCTCGATGCTCGGCACCTTCACCGGCAAGAAGCTCGGCGACTACATCACCAGCACGGCGGTCGACTGGAAGAATGCCCGTCGCGTCATCAACGGCACCGACAAGGCTGACCTGATCGCTGGCTATGCCGAGCAGTATCAGGCGGCACTCAAGGCTGGGCTCGCTGGTGAGCCTGCGCCGAAGCCCAAACCGATCCCCGTCACGCCGCTACCTGAATCCGCCAAGGGCAAATCCCCGCCTTGGGGCATCATCACCATCATCCTTTTCGGGCTCGCAGTTGCGGGCCTTTTCTTTGTCCGGTTCTAGGAGGACCACATGTTGACCACCATTATTCAATCTGCAGCCGCTGGTTGGCTCTGGCGTCGTGTGCAGGAGCTTGGCTCTTTGGCCACCATCTTCGTGCCGATCTATCTGGCCATGCCTCAGAGTATGAAGAATGACGTTCACGCGATCTTTTCGGGGCAGGGGGGCGGGCTGACCATTTCGGCCGCCATCGGCCTCGGCTGGTACGTCTGGACGCAGCTGCAGTCCTATCGCGCCACGACCAAGGCCCAGGTGGTGACCACCGATGGCACCAAGATCGCGCTGCCGAAGTCAGGCGCGGGCATTTCCACTACGCGAAAGGTCGAGGCACTGGCGGAAGCTGCAAAGCCGCCCCGCACCCTCTGGGATAGGATCACGGGCAAATGAACCAGACCCCACACGCGGGGCCGGGCCTCTGGATACAAATCCAGCACAGGTTCGGCCCTCGGATCATGGAATGGTTCATGGCCTTCCACACGCTGATGTTCGGGCTGGTCCTGCTGGCCAGCCCAGACCTTTTCAACCAACCTGCCTGGGCTGGCTTTCGTGCCGTGTTCCCATCGGGCGCGGCATTGGGCTGGATCATGGTGGTGCTGGGGGTCGCCCGTATTGGCGGCCTCATCGTCAACGGCGCGCGGCGGCACGTTACCCCGATGATCCGGCAAGTCTCTGCCGGCGTCGGCTGTCTTATCTGGTTCGGCATCGTTTATGGTTTCGCGTCTTCCGGTGTCGTCAGCACATGGCTCGCCATCTATCCGCTGTTTGGAATAGGCGAACTGGTCAATATCCATCGTGCTGCACACGACCAAGGGGAAACGCGGCGTGGAAAAGCTTCTTGATTTGATTGCTGACCAGCCGCTTGCGCTGGTGACGCTGGGCATCGTGCTGGCGCTGATTATTGGCTTTCGCTATCTCGGCCTTTGGCAGGGGCAGCATACAGCGCCAGCGGCATCCTCGGGCTCTGCCCAAGTGGCAGCGGTAATTGTCGACCCAACCGCGTTGCTGTCAGCTGCAGGTTCGGTCGACGGTCTGACCGTTGCGGTAACAGAGGCGAACGTAACAGCGCGGGCGCATGCCACTGCCACCGACAAACTCGCGAGCCAAATCGATGGGCTGGCCAATGTCGTTGATGATCTCAAAAACGAGGTTATCAGGGCGACTGCAAGGCTCAAGTGATAGGATTCGCTATTCCATCTCCGGGATATCGCCCCACTGATGTAACACGACGGGGTCGCCAAACACGCCGTTCACCAGATCCGCCGAGCGCCACCACGCGATAACGCCCGCATATTGGTTCGATGCCGCCAACATGCGGGCGTCATACTTAGCTTTATCCTCGGACTGCACTTCGCGCGGTTCGAACGCGGGCTGCAGCTCGCCCTCATCGTCTCTCACAAACGCAATCACAACGATCAACTTCGTTGGGGTGGTGAGTTTCGCCATTGACATGATATCGCCTGTGTTCTTATTTCGTTCTCATTATAAGCCGCCTCAGATCGGGTCAAGGCTTGGCTAGAATGAGGTGAAAAACATGGACATGAAAATCAAGCCATCGAAGACGGTGCAGATTAGGCGGCTGTTTGACACGGGCCTAGATGCGAAAGACATCGTGAAGCTAACTGGGTACCCCACCTCAACCGTACGCGAAGCGCTAGACGTCAAGAAGCCTATGGTGCGCTAATGGGCATGACGCCGAGCCGGCGCACCATGGAAAGCCTAAAACTGGCGGATATGGCGCTGGACAATCGGCTTTATGTGGTCCGGTGCAACCTGTGTCGGCGCACCAGCCACTTCTTGGCCCGAGATTTGGTGAGGGTGTATGGCGCGGAGCGACCTGCCATGGGCGTTTTCACCAAGTGCTCTAGATGCGGCAAGTCTCAGTACCTGCAAGTCAGTACCCGTCTACCTGATCTGGACGATGATGGTGCGCTCGTGATCCGCAGGCCGACGGCAGAGTGGAAGTGGGTGGACGAGGTCTTCGTTGACGAGGATCGGTTGCCTGCCAGCGCTCGCGAGTTGTGGCGCCGGAAGCGCTAGAGCGAGTTGATCAGCGGTTTTTAGGTGTCTTCGCGGGGGCGGCGATCTCATTGCCGATCCGCGCTAGCTCGTCGCGGATAAACTCGGCCTGCCGGCGTTTTCCCTCATCGTCTGAGACGTTCAGCATGGCTTCGATTTCATCGAGTGGCGTGATCGGCCTGCGCGGGATCGACGGCACGCGGCTCATTCTCGCGCCCCCTTGGTCCCAATAGCCCTTTGGCCCAGTCGCAAGTCAGGTTTGCTTATGGGCCCAAGTCTCGCGTCGATCAACTCATCGAGCGCGGCCTCAACTTCAGAAAGCCCTGCGTCCTGTTCGGCGCTCCGCGAAACAAGGGCTTTCGCATCGTCCAACAGTCGCTGCTTCAAAGGGTCCATGGTGGAACCTTATCCTGCGCGGATGACGGAAGACCATAGGCTTGTGCTAGAGCGAGTTGATCAGGGGTTTCTTGGTGTCGGTGCCCTCGTACCGGCTGCTGTTCACTTCGCGGCTGACACGGTGAAACTCCAACTGGCTGTCGATCTGGCTACCGAGCAAGAGGGCCTTGGCCTCCGAGCCCTGAATTCCGGTATCGAGCCACGCGCCATAGGTCTCGGGGCTTAGGATCACCGGCATACGCGTATGGATGTGCCCGATCTCTGGGACGGCCGGCGCGGTGATGATCGTGCAGCTTGTGACGTCGAGGTGTTCATTGTGCGCCCAGATACCGGCGAAGCTGAAACCGGCTCCGCCTGGCATCTGCAGCAACCATGGGTCTTTTTTGCCGTCGACCTCGTTGGTGGTCCATTCGAAATATCCATCGGCAGGGATCAGGCAGCGGCGCGACTTGAAGCCCTCGCGGAAGGCGCCCGACGTGTCGACCGTTTCTATGCGAGCATTGAACATTGCGGCTTTGGGCAGTTCCTTGGCAAAGAACGGCACCAGCCACCAGCGGCCTTGGTTGAGCTCCATGTTCCCGGCCTTATCGAGCGCGGCAAACTGCACCGTCTGTGTTGGCGCGATGTTGAAGCGCGGCTGCATGTTGGAGGATGGAGGTGGCGCGTCGTGGATCGAGTAGAGCGCGTGGATTTCCGCCCAGGTCATCTCATTGGTAAAACGTCCGCACATGTTAGCTCAGCACGCCCCATTCCTTCAGCCACTTGAAGGTATCCGGCTGGAGAGTGATGTAAATGGTGTCCTTGCCCATCTCGTCCGCTTTGGTTTGCGCGAGGGTCAAAGCATCGGGAACGGTGAGCGGACCCTCGTCAGCGAGGATATCGCCTTCTTCCATCCATGAGACGCTGGCGGTGACGCTGGCCGGGTCTTCGGCACCGACCGAGACGATAACGCTATCGGTTAGCTCGGCCACCTGATCGGCCGTAATGCGCTTCAGAATCATCGACATCTCCCGAGATTTGGGTGGGAAACGCGATTAGGACGAATTGGCTGCATGATTGGAAAAGTGGGACACTTGATTTACGCACGCCCCGGATTGCGGGCGCTTCGCTTTTGTCCCACCGGGGCCTTATGCATTTGACTTATCAAGTTTCTGGCGGTCCGGACGAGGCCTCCAATTAATTCTATCACAAAATCAATAATTTGCTCGACTAACTCGATATGGTCGGGCTGGATTGTGATTTGTGCCCCGACAAACCCATTGAGTACGCATAGGGCCACGCATTTGCCCGCGGGTCACTGCCTGATGAGTCGGTTAAGCCGAACATTTGGAGGCATAATTCCTGCGGGGTAACACAAGACACGATGCGGAAAGCGCGGCACCTCGATGCGAATACCACATCACACGGTAACGAGCTAATGTGTGTTGGAGGGGTAGTCCTCAATTGGCCATTCTCGACGCCCATAGCGATTACATCCGACATGAATGCGACAAAAATGCCTCAGCTTAGTCGCCGCGAAGGTTCGAGCCAGTGGATGTCGTCAATGACGGCACGCGCAACATCCAGTGCTGCGTTAATGGCAGGACGCCAATCATCCGCGCGATAGGCGGCGCTCAAAAATGAGGCTTCAATCGCTGGTTCGCTGCGGAGCGCTATTACCTCACCGGAGGTAATTTTCTTTTCTACAAGTCGCGTCGGCAGAATTGCCACCCCAACGCCCGCTGCGACCATATGGGCAATTACAGTCACGCTGTTGGACACAGAAATATGGTGTGGTGTGATCCTTTCCGTGCGGAACCAGTTCACTGTCTGTTGATACATCGGGGACGGACTGGGGTTAGTGAGTACAGGCAAATGACCAATGTCTCGCGGTCGCACACATTCCGGAAGCGGCAGACCTGCACAAGCCAGCCAAGTGGATTGTTGCTCACCCAATGGCAGGATCTTTAGTCTGGGATCCTCGTATAAATTGATGCCCAGTGCCAAGTCTGCATTTCCGGCTAAAAGGTCTCGTTCCAAATCTGCGCTCGTGCCAATGGCCAGCTCCAGTCGGAGTTTCGGATGGGCCTTGGCAAGTTTACTTATGATGCTTGGTAGTCCTGCCATTGCGATCGCTTCACTGACACCCATCCTGAGAGTGCCAGCGATTTGTTGTGGTCGTGCGCTTTCATAAAGTTTGTCTACCTGTTCGATGACAAGAATTGCGTGTGCAAGGGTCGTGGAACCGTCTGGCGTCAAGGCCATTCGCCTGCCTTGACGAACAAATAGCGTGCGTCCCAACGCATCCGACAAATCACGGAGACGCAGCGAAACGCTCGATTGAGTTAAGTTTAGGTGGTCGGCGGCTGCGCTTACGCTTCCCAACCGAGCGATCCAAACCATTGCCTCAAGATGACCTAACGAAATTCTCATATTAGTTTTTCCAATAATTTGTCTCCAGAAATACTAATTAGGCGAGTTCATTCAATACTGTTACCGTTTGATTGCGAGGTAGGCGCTGCCTGCGCCATGCGCAAAATTCGCGCATATGAGGGATTTTCCGAGGGAGAGGGATCACAGATGAATAATGTACAAGCTTGTATAGGGGCTGCAGTTCTTAGCTTCACTGCCTTGAGCGGCGTAGCATTGAGCGCGCAGGAATTAGCGAGCGTCA
Organism: Devosia sp. 2618; assembly: GCF_040546815.1. Lineage (NCBI taxonomy): Bacteria > Pseudomonadati > Pseudomonadota > Alphaproteobacteria > Hyphomicrobiales > Devosiaceae > Devosia > Devosia sp. 2618. The sequence continues at coordinate 1,649,249 of NZ_JBEPOO010000001.1, read as the reverse complement.
ATCTGAAGGTTTCGGGTGGGAATCAAACTCAGAACCAGTTTCGCTTCATTCAGGAGCCGTTCTTTACCGAAGAGCTGTCCGAAGCGTCCGGCGGCGCTATTTCGACAACGTTTGGTTCGCTGGACGACCTGGGGATTCAAGGGCCCGAAGTGCTGCGGCTATTGAGCCTGGGCATGTTCGATATCTCGGAAGGCACCCTGAGCTATATGGCGGGCGAAGCCTCGCAGTTCGAGTCGCTGGATCTGCCGGGCCTCACCGCCGACATCGATGTGCAGCGGGCCATGGCGGACGCCCTGCGTCCTGAACTCGAGGCCGTAATGGCCGAGCGCTTCAACGTGAAGCTGCTTTCCATGGCGCCAATTGCTCTGCAGGTGCTCTACTGCAACAAACCGGTGGCCGGTCTCCAAGACATTTCGGGTCTCAAGATCCGCACGTTCAACCGCTCGATGGCGGAACTGGTAGAAGGCTTGGGCGGCCAGCCCGTCAACATCCCGTTCGCAGAAGTGGTGCCCGCCATGGATCGCGGCGTGGCCGACTGTGCTGTCACCGGTACTTCGGCCGGCAACACCGCCCGCTGGTGGGAGGTTACCGACCATTTGGTTGTCCTGCCCATGGGCTGGTCGATGACCTTCTTTGCAGCAAACGCCAATAGCTGGGATCGCCTGCCGGCCGAAACCCAGGCGTTCCTGACAGAGCAATTTGCCGGCATGGAGGATCGTCAATGGGCCCAGGCAGTCAGCGACATCCAGGATGGTATCAACTGTAATATCGCTGAGGGCGACTGCCGGGACGGCATCGTCGCCGATCGGCCCATGACCCTGGTTGAACTCTCGGAAGAAGATCGGGCCCACGCGGCAGAAGTGCTGACCAGTACCGTCCTGCCGAGCTGGGCCGACCGTTGCGGCGAGGAATGCGTCGCCAACTGGAACGCTTCGGCTGGACAGGTCGTCGGCCTGGAAATTGCCGAATAACTATCATGCAGAAACTTGAACCAATCACCAGCGCAGTCTCGCTCTGGATGGCCAGAATCGGAGGCAGCGCCCTATTGGGCGTTGCCGTTCTGATTGTCGTCGAAGTCTTTATGCGCATGTTCCGCATCGGTAACATGAGCGTAGGGACGGAGTTGGCCTCCTACACCCTCGCATTGGCCGCGACCTGGTCGCTGGCTTATGTGATCTTTGAACGCGGTCATGTCCGGGTGGACATCCTTGCCCGCAAGCTGCCGGACGCCCCGCGCAGCTTGCTCGACGTTATCGCACTGCTGAGCCTAGCCATCGTCGGCGCCGCGCTGTTTTACGGCGCTTATGGGATGCTCTCGACGTCAATTCGCTTGGGCGCACGCTCGAACACGCCCCTCGGCATCCCCCTCGCTATTCCGCAGGGCCTTTGGACCTGGGGGCTTGCCTGGTTCACCCTGGTTGCCATTGGACGCTCCGTCCAGGCTCTGCGGGCGGTCCTGCGCAAGGACCTGAATGAGGCTGCTCGTATCGCGGCTTCGCCCAGTACCGACGACGACGTCGAGGAAGCGATCGCAGAAACCGCGAGTCGGCTCGAAACTTCGGAACAGCGCTCATGATGATCACAACCGCACTCGGACTTCTTTTCGGCATGCTGGCCATTGGCCTGCCAATTGGCGCTGTCATGCTGCTCTTGGCCATGGGGCTCGACTGGTTCTTTTCGCCGATGCCACTCATTCTGGCGGTGGGTGAACTGAGCTGGGTGTCCTCGTCCAATTATCTCCTCGTAAGTGTGCCGCTATTTGTCCTTCTGGGCGAAATATTGTTGCGCGCGGGCATTGCCGATCGCCTCTATGGCGCAATCGTGCAATGGATCGGGTGGATGCCGGGCGGCTTGATGCACGCCAATATCGGCGCCAGTGCCGCCTTCGCGGCAACCTCCGGCTCGAGCGTTGCGACAGCCGCAACCATCAGTGTCGTCGCAAAGCCGATGATCAAGCGCTACGGCTATGGCGAGCGCCTGTTTTACGGGTCCGTAGCCGCTGGCGGTACGCTGGGTATTCTCATCCCGCCCTCGATCAACCTCATCCTCTATGGCTGGCTGACCAGCACCTCGGTTCCTGCCCTTTACATGGCCGGCATCGTTCCCGGTCTGGTTCTGGCGCTGCTGTTTTCGTTGGTGATATACGTCGTCTGCGCAATCAAGCCGGCCTTGGGAGGGCAGAAGATCGAAACGAGCTGGAAAGCCCGCGTCGAGAGCCTGCCGTCCCTCCTGCCACCACTATTCATCTTCGCGATCATAATTGGCTCAATCTATATGGGCATTGCCACGCCCACGGAATCTGCCGCTCTTGGTGTGGTTTCGGCCCTGCTCTTGGCGGCCTTCTACCGGCAACTCTCGCCGCGCATGCTGCTGGAAGCCATCGATGGGACTATGCGGACGACCGGCATGATCATGCTGATCGTCATGGCGGCCTGGTTTCTCAACTTCGTTATCTCGGCCATGGGCCTGGTGAGCGCAGTGAACACGGGCATCGTTTCGCTTGGTCTAGAGCCCTTTGCCCTACTGGCAACCATCATTCTGATCTATCTGGTTTTGGGATGCTTCATGGATCCGCTGCCGATGATGATCGTCACGGTGCCAGTACTCACCCCGCTGGTTGTCGGTGCCGGTTTCGATCCGGTCTGGTTCGGCATCTTGATCGTGCTTCTGTGCGAAATGGCGCTGATAACCCCGCCCATCGGCATGAATCTCTTTGTGGTCCAGGGGGTTCGCCGTCGCGGCTCGCTCACTGATATCATGATCGGGGTCGCGCCGTTCATGCTCGCCATCCTGGCCATGATCGGTCTCGTGATCGCCTTCCCGCAAATTGTGCTGTGGCTGCCGCAACTGATCCGCGGCTGAATTCTGACTAACTGGAGTTAAACTGAATGTCTGAAGACCTCGTCGTCCGTCTGCGTGGAAAAACGGTTACCATCACCGAACCCATGCGTCAGTCCGTCCTCGAAGAAATGCCGGAAATCGGTTGGATCGAGAATGTCGAACTGCGGACAAAAGTTCTCAACGCCTGGGCAGCGGCTTTGGCCGTCAGCGGCTTTCGCAAGCTCGGCGAACTCAAGCCTTCGGGCAACTACGATTCCATGCCCCTGCGTACCGGCACCCAGGCGGATCACATCCGGTCAGTCGCGCGCCTCGCTCTTGGCATGGCTGAGGAGCTGGATATGCTCTTTCCGGGTTTTGCCTATGATCGTGACGTTCTACTCGCCGGCGGTCTCTGCCACGACATCGGCAAGGTCTGGGAGTTCGATCCCGAGAACGTCGACCGTTGGCGAGCCGACCCATCCGCCGCAGGCCTGCCGTCCATCCGTCACCCAGGATATGGCGTCTATATTTGTCTGACGTTGGAATTGCCCGAGACGGTCGCCCATATCGCAGGCGGCCACTCGGCTGAAGGCGAACTGGTGACCCGCTCGCTAGAGAACACGATCATTCGTTGGGCCGACCACAGCTTCTGGAAAATCGTTGAATCCGGCAATCAACTCAACGACGTGGATAACTGGCTTCCGCCAGCAAAGATTGCGTGATGATCTGGATAACCGGACCCGCTGCCGGTTGATAGGCCAGCGAGGCAACTTAGTGGTGCCTCGCTGCGCACCCATCAAATGCCGCCACGGAATGCATCCAAATCGATGCTAGCTTAAACGGCGGCCCCACGCTACTTGGCGCAGGTTAGTCGTCACGACCATGGATGGATCACGTTTGCGAAGTCGATGCGGGCTAAATTTGCAAAGTTAGCGGCGACCTGACACTTGGTGACGATGATCTGAGTGACTGCGCAATGACCCGAAAAGATGCTGTTTGGTAAGTTGAGGGTGCGCCAACTGAGGCGGCCTTTGCGGAAATCGCAACCGTCATTTCTGGCAAGCGTTAGACTCAGCCAGCGATTGCACATGCCCTAGAAGGTGCATATCCATCGTTCAAGCGAAAGCGAAGACAACGGGCGCGGTCATGGTGACGCATGAATTGCCAAGTCCCAACTTGAAGAAGTCAGCTTTTCTCCCAGACGTGTACGGCGCGTTTGGCATACCGTATCTCGCCTTCGACGCACCGGGCGACCTGACAGAGACATTCCATCTCAAACCGTAGTTTGGCCTGGCACCGCCATGCCGGGGCCCTTCCTCAATAACACATAGGACGCTCTCAAGGCCAAAGTGCGAGCGGGCAGATCGATGACAACACCGCTCTGGTGGACGGCCTTGGATGGGTGGGTGTTTCCCCTGCGAGCCGCACTGCTTCGGTCTTACGGATACGGGGTATGGTATCTCTAGATATGTCGCACCTGCGCGACTGTGATCTATCTAGTTAGCCGATACAGCCGCATCCATCTGACTGCGGGGAGAGGTTTTGCCTGCCTCAGGCGTTCCGCAGCACACATGTGCCACGGACTTTGTTTATCAGCGCCCCAATTCGTGAACTGCTTCGTGGCCTGTTCCGTTGTCCAACAAGATGGGGAGGCTCCACTCGAAGGCAGGCCTTCTCTTGCCTGAACCTGCTATCGCGGGCCTTGAACCTTCGCTCTTATGGTTGCCGGAACCTTCCTGGCGTCATTCCTTCGTGATCCGATGCGACGGCGGCAGATGCTCCTTCTCGGCCCGTCGACTCGGGCCACACCGGAGGTGTGGAGGCACACGAATGGCACCTGAGGCGAGATAGCCATTTATATCAATAAGTTAGTTTTTGATTGCAAATCAGCGTCGACGACAACGTCTTCAGCATTTTCATCCCATCGCATAGCGTTCATGCACCGCAAATGTATCTCTGTGCGATGCGCAGTCTTGCCATCGTCGATGGCGGGTTATATTCACGTCCGGCATATGGTCGCTGAAGGCTGCGCATTTTCTATGGTTGATTTTAATCTCATGCGCGCCGCGATGATCGATGGCCAGCTCCGCACCAGCGGCGTCACCAATCCGCGGGTTCTGGCGCCGATGCGCCGCATGCCGCGCGAAAATTTCGTCATCTCCCGTTGCCGTGACACCGCTTATATCGACGATGTTCAATGGCTTGGCGCCGGTCGATTCATGGGTGCGCCCGCTACGCTCGGCAAAATGCTGCAGCTTGCGGAAATCGCCGAAACCGACACGGTCCTCGATATCGGCGCCGGCACTGGCTATTCGACGGCCGTGATCGCCGGCATTGCCCAAGCCGTTATCGGGCTTGAGCAAAACGCCACGCTGGCCGCCACCGCCACTACAAATCTGTCCGATCTCGACATCACCAATGCCAGCGTCATCGTCGGCGATGTCACCGCGCTCGGCGCGGTGCAGTTCGATGTCGTCATAGTCCAGGGGGCGCTCGATACGGTGCCGCACAATTTCCTGGCCCATCTGGCCCCGGGTGGGCGTCTCGTCGCGCTGATACGGGCTGGCGCGGTCGCAACCGCCCATGTTTACGTCAATGCCGGCCATAAAGTAACGTCGAGGAGCGAGTTCAATGCCTACTTGCCCCCGTTGTTTGCGCCCCCGGCAAAAGAAGAATTTGTGTTCTGATGCGGCCAACCTTGTGTTGCCCGGCGGGCACGAACCGGATTAATAGCGCGTTAATAGACGCAATGAATGACCGCGGCCTGTTGTGTGCCCCATGTGCCGCGCATATGATTTTGGGGTATTTTGGAGGCGGGCAATGAGTTTTCGCGTAAAGTTGGTCGCCAGCGTATTGGCTATGGCGCTGGCGGCGTCATCGGTCGGCGGCGCTAACGCCCAGTCAATCACACAGGCACTGACGGCGGCTTATAATCACGCGCCAGACTTGCAGGCAGCGCTGCTTGAAGCCAAGGCATCGGCCGAAAACGTCGCGCTGGCAAAGGCCGGAACGCGCCCCACGCTCGGCGCGGCTGTTGGTGGTACTTACAGTTTCCAGGGTGTTGGCGGGACTTACTCCGATAGCACTTCGATCAATGCCGGCCTGCAGTACAGCCAGACCATTTTCGACAACTACAAGACTGACGCACAGGTCGAGGCGGCCCGCGCCGCCGCCGAAGCTGCTGAATACCAGATCCGCAACACCGAGCAGAACGTTCTGCTTGCTGTGGTGCAGGCCTATATGTCGGTGCTATCCGATCGCCAGCTGGTTTCACTCCGCCAGGATAACCAGACCTTCTTCCAGGCGCAGTTACAGTCGTCGCGTGACCGCCTCGATGTTGGCGAAGGCACTCGGATCGATGTCGCACAGTCCGAAGCGCGTCTCGCGCAGGGCGACGCGGCTTACCGTGCCTCGCTGAGCAGCCTTGAAATCAGCCAGGCCACTTTCCAGCGTTATGTTGGCGCAGCCCCGAGCAATCTCAATGCGTCGCACAATTATGCGCGCCTGATTCCAAGCACGCTGCAGGCCGCTTTGTCCGAGGCCGAGGCCGGCCATCCCGCCATTCTGCTGTCGAAGGCCGCCATCCGCGCCGCTCAGGCCGGCAGCGACGCAGCCCAGGCCGCGTTCGGTCCGACCGCTACCGTAACGGGGTCGCTGGGGACTGGTCTGTCGACCCTACCGGGCCAAGACGTTGTTCGCGGCAGCCTCGGCTTCCAGATTTCGGTGCCGATATATGCCGGTGGCGCGATTGGCGCCAGCGTGCGTAAGGCCAATATCGAGCAGATCAAGTCTGAAGTGACGGCCATGTCGTCCTACGATCAGGTCCGTGAAGCCGTGATTTCGGCTTGGGCCGGCATCCAGAGCGCCGACGCCCAGATTTCTGCGGCAAACTCGGCCGTTTCGGCCAGCCGCACCGTGCTCGATGGCGTCATCCAGGAACGCGATCTCGGGTCGCGCACCACGCTCGATGTGCTCAACTCGCAGGCCGATCTCACTACGGCTCGCGAAACACTGATCAACGCCCAGACCAACAAGGTCGTCGCGACGTTCTCGCTGCTCGCGGCCATGGGCCGTTTGACGGCGCCAAACCTTGGCCTGCCCGTCGAGGTCAAGTCGGCCGTGCGCTACAACCAGGTTGTCGATGACGTCTGGCTCGAATTGCGCAACGTCGCCGACTAGGCGAAACGCAGTTTCGTCCATGTTTTGTGGCCGGGCCTATGCCCGGCCACAACTTTTAGTGGAAGACCGTGTGACTCCTCGCCTCAGTGATTCCTAAACGCAACCTCTGCCGTTAAGGTGATGTTGACGAATCAGATCAGTCATATTGCGGAGACTGCGTACTGGTTCGGGCGCACGAGTAAGAGGCACCAATGAACAAGCCGGCCCCCAAAGAACCCTCCATGGACGAAATTCTGTCGTCCATCCGGCAGATCATTGCGGATGATGACGCAGCGGGTGTACCGCGTCGGCCCAACATTCAGGCCGCGCCTCCGCCGATGCAGGCCGCGCCCTCGCGTGCTTTGAGCAATCCAATCGACCGCGATCTGAGCGACATGCTCGACGATGTTGAGCCTCTGGCTCTGTCGCCGACGCAGATCATCGATCGGGGCGGGGACAGTGTTGGCGGTTTGAGCTTTGACTCGATCCTCGCCGATGCCGCCGAAGATGAAGATGATGAGCCGGTGGCTTTTGCCGAACCCGAGCTGATCGATCCCGAAGACATTGCTTTTGATTCTTCGGAAGAAGAACTGCCGGCATTTGATCCGCCGCCACTGGTTGCTCGCCAGCCAGCGCCGTCGTTCAACGCGCCGCGCCCGCAGCCCACCGCGCCGCTGCCCGATCCAACCCTGTCCAGCGACATGGCCGATCAGTTGCTTGAGCCAGCCACCCAGGCTGCCGTCCGCAGCTCGATTACTCGCCTCAATGGCATGGGCCTCGGCAATACCGGCGCCACCATCGAGTCGCTGATGCGCGACATGCTGCGCCCCATGCTCAAGGAATGGCTGGACGAAAACCTGCCATCCGTCGTCGAGCGCATGGTCGAAAAAGAAATTTCCCGCGTTTCGCGCGGCGAATAGGCGAACGACTGCACCATCGCAGTACCCCCACCTAACCGCCCCCTGATAGGGGGAGGAATCCCATCGCGTGTGCGCGATCTATCGAGTCCAACTCAAGCTTTTCGCTACATCCCAGATCGCGCCCAAACCTCGATCTGTCCCTCCCCCTTTTCAGGGGGAGGTTAGGTGGGGGTATTCTTTCTTCCGCGTCGCCCATTCCCCTTTATGAACCCCGCACCCCCACCACGCGGTCATCAGCCATGCGCACTTCCAGTTGACCCCGCACCCCGCATTTGCTTGAAGTCTGCCAAACCTGTTTGTCCGGCTCGCCGGGTCCTTCTCATCCGAGAATGTCCCCTTGGCGGGTCGCTGCTGTTGCGAGTGATCAATGCTTGAGAAGTCCTATGAGCCCGGCGCCGTCGAGACCCGGGTCTATGCCGATTGGCTCAAGGCCAATGCCTTTGCCGCCGGGGCAGGGGCCGCGCCCGGTGCCGAGACCTTCACCATCGTCATTCCGCCGCCAAACGTCACCGGTTCGCTCCATATCGGCCATGCGCTGAACAACACGATTCAGGACATCCTGATCCGGTTCAACCGCATGCTCAAAAAGGACGTGCTCTGGCAGCCGGGCATGGACCATGCGGGCATCGCCACCCAGATGATCGTCGAGCGTCAGCTGATAGAACGCCAGCAGCCCGGTCGCCGTGAGATGGGCCGCGAAAAATTCCTGGAACGCGTCTGGGAATGGAAGGGCGAGAGCGGCGGCGCAATCATGAACCAGCTCAAGCGCCTCGGCGCGTCTGCTGATTTTTCGCGTGAACGCTTCACCATGGGCCAGAATGGCGCGCCAGACGACCAGATGGTTCGCGCCGTGACCAAGGTGTTTGTCGAGCTGCACAATCGCGGCCTGATCTATCGCGCCAAGCGACTGGTCAACTGGCACCCCGGCCTCGAAACCGCCATCTCGGACCTTGAAGTCGAGAACATCGAGATCAAGGGCCACATGTGGCACCTGCGTTATCCGCTGGCCGATGGCGTAACCTATCAGTTCCCGATCAAGGACGAAGACGGCGAGGTCACAGGCCACGAAACCCGCGACTACATCGTCGTGGCCACCACGCGCCCCGAGACCATGCTCGGCGATAGCGGCATTGCCGTGCATCCTGAAGACGAGCGCTATGCCTCGCTGGTCGGCAAGTTCGTCGACCTGCCGCTGGTCGGTCGCCGCATTCCAATCGTTGCCGATGAATACGCCGATCCAGCGCTCGGCACCGGCGCGGTCAAGATCACGCCTGCGCACGATTTCAACGACTTTGAAGTAGGCGTTCGCAACGATCTCGAGCAGATCAACGTCTTCACGACGCGCGGCCACATCATTTCCGACGAGTTCATTCCGGCCGCCTATCGCGGTCTGGAGCGCTTCGCCGCGCGCAAGGCCATCGTTGCCGATCTGACCGCGCTTGCCGAAGAGAACCCGCTGCGTGGCCTCGATCACATCGAGGACAAGAAGATCATGGTGCCCCATGACGAGAAGTCCAAACTCGTGGTCATCGAGCCGTTCCTGACCGACCAGTGGTGGGTCAAGGCCGACGTTCTGGCCCAGCCGGCCATGGCCGCCGTCCGCGAAGGCCGCACCAAATTTGTGCCGCAGCAGTATGAAAACACCTATTTCGCCTGGCTCGAAAACATCAAGCCATGGTGTATTTCGCGCCAGCTGTGGTGGGGTCACCAGATCCCGGCATGGTATGGCCCGGACAATCACGCCTTCGTCGCCTATGACGAAGCCGAGGCGCAGCGTCAGGCCGATGCTCACTACATGAAGCCGACCCAGCTCAAGCGCGACGAAGACGTGCTCGACACCTGGTTCTCGTCGGCGCTGTGGCCGTTCTCGACGCTCGGCTGGCCCGACAAGACACCCGAACTGGCGCGCTATTATCCAACCAGCGTTCTCGTCACTGGCTTTGACATCATCTTCTTCTGGGTTGCCCGCATGATGATGATGGGCCTCGAATTTCTTGAGGAAGAACCCTTCCACACCGTCTACATGCACGCCCTGGTCCGCGACGAAAAGGGCCAGAAGATGAGCAAGACCAAGGGCAACGTCATCGACCCGCTGGCCCTGATCGACCAGTATGGCGCCGACGCCACCCGTTTCACGCTCACCGCCATGGCGGCGCAGGGACGCGATCTCAAGCTCTCGATCCAGCGCGTCGAAGGCTATCGCAACTTCGTCACCAAGATCTGGAACGCCGCGCGCTTCCTCGAGATGAACGAGTGCCGCCGCGTCGAGGGCTACGATCCCAAGACCAACAAGCTTCCGCTCAATCGCTGGATCGTCGGAGCCACTGCACGCGGTGCTGCCGCCATCACGCAGGGCATCGTCGACTACAAGTTCAACGAAGCCGCCAACGCCGCCTATGACTTCGTCTGGGGCACCTTCTGCGACTGGTATGTCGAATTCGCCAAACCCGTCTTCATGGGCGAGGACGAGGTCGCCAAGGCCGAAACCCGTGCCACTGCTGCTTGGGCGCTGGACCAGATCCTGACCATCCTCCACCCCTTCATGCCCTTCGTCACCGAAGAGCTCTGGGCCGAGACCGGCAAGTTCGGCGCCCCGCGCGAGAACATGCTGATCCTCACCGAATGGCCAGACCTGTCGGGCCTTGAAGATGCCGAAGCCGATGCTGAACTCAATTGGCTGATCGACGTCATCACCAATGTCCGCTCGGTTCGCAGCGAAATGAACGTGCCCGCTGGCGCCAAGCTGCCGATCGTCGTGGTTGGGGCAGGGGAAACCACCCTGCGCCGCCTCGTCGCCGGCACCTCGCTGATCACCCGCCTGGCGCGCCTTGAGGAAATCTCGCCGCAATCGACCGTTCCAGGCGAATCCGCGCAGTTCGTCGTCGGCGAAGCGACCTGGGCTCTGCCTCTTGCCGGCGTCATCGATATCGCTGTCGAAAAGGTGCGCCTCGAAAAGGAAGTCGCCAAGCTCGACGCCGAAGTGAGCCAGATCGACAAGAAGCTCGGCAACGAGCAGTTCGTCGCCAAGGCGCCCGAAGAAGTGATCGACGAGCAAAAAGCCCGTCGTGAAGCCGCCATCGAACGCCGCCACCATATCGCCGAAGCGCTCAAGCGTTTGAACTAGCCTAAACTGCAACAACCACCGGCCTCACCCTCCCCCTTGAGGGGAGGGCGAGTGAGATAGGACTTAGCTTCAGCTAAGTCCGTGATCGAACCGGGAGGGGGTATGGTTCCGCACACTGTCTGCGCGGAACCATACCCCCTCCCTTGATCCCTCCCCTCAAGGGGGAGGGTGACGACTGAGCGTGCAGTGCATCTTCGCCAACGCCTTTCACCATCGAGACCCATCATGGACGATATCCCGCACGAACCGCCTGATCGTGCCGTACAGAACGGCATGATCGGCGTTGGCGCAGTGCTGGTATTTGACGGCAAGGGCGGCGTTATCCGCCATGAGCCCACCGCCGCTGAGGTCAAGATCCCGCTCCGCGGCTTCAAGCTGGTCTGCGGCAATTCCAAAGCGCCCGAATTCAAGGTCTGGCTCAAGGAAGAGCTCGGCCCCTTCAATGCCGATCTGCTCACGGTCCCCAGCAGCCGCTCGCGCTGCACGGTCATCGAAGACCGAGCCATGGTGGTCATGCGCGTCGCGCGTCCCGGCGCCGAGCCCGAGGACCTGGGCCGCCAGTTGCTGACGCTGTGGATCGAAAAAGGCCGCGTCATCATCGCATCCGAGCTCAATATTTTGGATTTCCTCGGCCTCACCAAATGGGAGGCCTCCCATCACGCGCCGGTCTCGCCCGCCGATCTGGTGTCGCGCCTTGGCTTGCGCGCCGCCGACCGTCTTGAGCCGCTGGTCGAGCGCCTGGGTGACCGCCTCGACGAGATCGAGGAATCGCTGATCATCCAGAACACCTCCAAGGCCCAGGGCAAACTCAGCCATCTGCGCCGCACACTGATCAGCTTCCGCCGCCTGGTCTGGCCGCAGCGCGACGTGCTCAACACGCTCGAAATCGAAGACCTCAGCCACTTCACCGCCCGCGACCGCCTGCGCCTGCGCGAAGCCTCGGCCCGTTCGGCGCGCCTCGGCGATGAGTTACAGGCGCTGTCGGAACGCGCCGTGCTGGTGCATGAACAGATCATCGATGCCCGCGCCGAACAGATGAACCGCACCATGCTGGTGCTGGCGGCCGTGACGGTCGTCTTCATGCCGCTGACGCTGCTCACCGGTGCCCTTGGCATGAACGTCGCCGGCATTCCCTTCTCGGACAATCCGCATGCCTTCTGGGTGGTTTGCGTGGCTTTGTTCGTGCTGTCGCTGACCCTTGTCTGGTGGATGCGCGGCCGCCGCTGGCTATAGGACGGAATTCTCCCAAACCGCCCATTTCTGTGCTGAATCAGCAACAACGCGGTTGAATCACTTTGCCCTGCGGCCCTGGCAACCTTTTGGCGATGTTTGTCGCCACAATCTCACCCTAAACGAGAATGGCACAGGCATCTGGGGGCGGGTGACTTGTGCAGGCGACAGTCTTGCTGTGCCTGCATGTTTTTGTTCCCCTCGATGCCCAGGCCATGGCGTGGCACGCGACTCTGTCAAGAGTCGCAGGGCCTTACGTCGGGAAAGAGTGGACGTAGACGTGACCAAGGCGAAGCGAGCAATGGCCGTATTTTCTCTGCATCAGAACGCACGCAGCAAAAGCGATGTTGTGATGGGCTTGGCTCAAATCCTGCCGCAAACAAAGATTACTGAATTCTTAACTGAAACATTTCCGATGGCGTCACATCGGTCCTCGACCCGGAAACATTTCACGGGCGCTTTGGCGACGGCTGATGGCCTCGACAGTTGCGACCGACCAGTAGTTTTAGCCCGCGTGACTGCGGGCAAAAGGAGAAATATGCGGACCATTAGGGGCTATTCCCTGATTTCCGTGACAACGGCAGCAGTGCTCGCTTTCGCGACAATTCTGCCTGTGCACGCCCAGACCGCGGCCGACGCCGCGCTGAACATGGCCAACATGCTCGATGGCGCCGGTGGCGGCGTTTCGGGCGATGATCTGCTGTCGGCGCTCGAAGACGCGGCCGATGCCGGCCAGCCTATGGCCATGTGGCAGCTCGGCACCATGTACGAGAATGGCGAGGGCGTTGATCGCGACCCGGCCAAGGCATTCGGCTATTTTTCCCAGATCGCCAATCAGCATGCCGACGCAGCCCCCAAGGGCGTTGAGGCCGACATTGTCGCCCAGTCCTTCGTCAAGGTTGGCGACTACTACAAAAAGGGTCTGCCCGGCGCTGGCATCGTCGCCGATGCCAATCGGTCGCATGCCCTGCTGTTGCACGCCGCAACCTATTTCGGCGATGCCGACGCTCAGTACCGCGTCGGCCTGCTTTACATGAATGACGCCGAAATGGGCGTGAACCCGCTGCAAAGCGCCCGTTGGTTCTCGCTGGCCGCCCGCAAGGGCAATTGCCCGGCGCAGGCTCAGCTCGGCAATCTGCTGTTCAACGGCCTCGCTGGCATCGAAGCCCAGCCGGTCGAAGGCCTGATGTGGCTCACCGTCTCCCACCTGCGCTGCGCCGGTACCAGCGACGCCGCCTGGGTCGACGACATGCTCCAGCACGCCAACGCCAACGCTACCCCGGCCCAGCAGGCCGAGGCCCTGGCTCTTGCCCAAAGCATCGCGCCGCAGTTCGCTGGGTTCTAGCAGGTAGCGCCAGCGCGCACCCGTCCTTGAGGGCCCTTGCTTCCAGGCGCACCCCTAAACACGACGTCATTCCCGCGAAGGCGAGAATCTACCTTTTCTAGCGCCTGTCCAAAGTGAGATTCCCGCCTTCGCGGGAATGACGCTGTGCATCAAGAGTAGCCCTCATGGTGAGGTGGGAGCGCAGCGACCCTCGAACCACGAGGGCGTGGCAAGATCGTGCCACCCCCTTCACCTCTCCCCTGAGGGGAGAGGTCGACCCAACGGGTCGGGTGAGGGGTTCAGCGGTTGAACAACCACTTACCAATTAGAACGTAAATCGCCCCTCGACCGGCACATGGTCACTCGGCTTGTCCCAGCCGCGCACATCCTTGTGCACCACCACGTCTTCCAGCCGATCCGCCGCCTGTGGCGACAGCATCAGGTGGTCGATGCGGATACCGGCATTGCGGCGCCACGCGCCCGCCTGGAAATCCCAGAACGTATAAGCCGCCTCTGACGTCGTTGCGCGCAGCGCATCGGTCAGCCCCAGATTGCACAGCGTCCGCCAGCGTTCGAGGCTTTCCGGACGATAGAGCGCATCGCCCCACCACGCCTGCGGATCGTGCGCATCAATTGGCGCGGGGATCAGGTTGAAATCGCCCAGCAAAACGAACGGCTCCTCAAGCGCCAGTCGTTCCTCGACATAGGCCTCAAGCCGCCGCATCCAGCCCAGCTTGTAGGGGAATTTTTCCGTATCAACCGGGTTACCGTTCGGCAGATAAATCCCGCAAACCCGGATCGCACCGGACTCCACCGAAAACACGCCCTCGATCAGCCGCGCTTGCTCGTCGCTATCGTCGCCCGGCAGCCCGCGTGACACCTCGTCAAACGGCAACAGCGACAGGATCGCCACGCCATTCCAGCTCTTTTGCCCATGCGTTTCCACATTGTAGCCAAGCGCTTCGATCTCGGCGCGCGGAAAGCCTTCGTCGACCGATTTGATCTCCTGCAGCACCACGATATCCGGCTTTTCCTGCGCCAACCAGGTCAGCAGGATTTCGAGCCGGGCTTTGATGCCGTTGATATTCCAGGTCGCGATACGCATGCGGATTCTCCGTTGCCGCGAAACTACCGTTCAGCCGGGCAGGGGGCAACTAGCCCAGCGCCGCATAAATCGCGTTACGCACCTCTGCCACATAGGCTCCGTCCGACCCTTCAAGCCCGGTATTGCTCATCGACACCACGGTAAGCTCGTTCACCGGGTCGATAAACCAGTTGTGCCCATAAATGCCGCCCCAGCGATTGGTCCCGCGCGGCGCGGGCGTGCCGCCCAGCGCCGGATCATCCACCCAGGCGCCAAAATAGCTGAACTTCCAGCCCGGCTGCTGCGCAAACTCCAGTTGCGGCGTCTGATCCTGCATCCCCAGCCGCGCCGTCTCAGGCTTCAGAATCGCTCCGCCTCCCGTGCGCAGCGTTTCGAGCAAAGTCATGAAGTCACCACCGCTGCCCGCCATGCCGCCGCCGCCCGCCTGAAACGCCAGTGCGTCAAATATCCGGCCGGGATCATAGGTGGTGAGGCCACCCCAATTGTTGGGCACGCTATGCAGATCGCCCATCAGCTCGGCGCCTGTCGGCGCATCCGCATAAGCTGCCGCCAGCCGCGTCCGGTCCGTCACCCCAAACCGTGTATCGCTCATCCGTAGCGGATCGGTTACGTATTTTCGGATCGCATCTTCCGACGTACCGCCAACCAACTGCCCAGCGATCACCGCCAGAACATCGATCGACGCGCCATAGCTCCAGGCGGTTCCCGGCGTGAACAGCAGCGGCAGATCAGCCAGTCGCCGCAGGATTTCATCGGTCCCTAGATGCCATTTGTTGACGCCAGCAGCAGTCTCGGCCGCCGTCAGAATGTCGAGGGAACCCAGCCCCGACGTGTGCGTCAGCAGCTGATGAATGGAAATATCAGGCGTCGAACCGTCCGCCAGTCGCGGCCTGAAGTCCGGCAGATAGGCCGTCGCCAGATCACTGACTCCCATCTTTCCGCCGTCGACCAGCGCCAGAATTGTCGCCGCAACCACGGGCTTGGTCAGCGACGACAGCCGGAAAATCGCATCCGTCGCCATTGCCCGACCGGCCTCGCGATCCGCCAGACCATGCGCTTTCTCGTAGAGTAGCTGGCCATCCTTGCGGACGATCAGCACCGCGCCGACGATACGCTCATCGGCAATCGCCTTGGCGACCACCTGATCGAGTGCTGCTTCCAAAGCCATCCGAATCCTCCGTGCAGGCATCCACTATCGCCCAGCGGAACATCACTGCCCACAAACAAAAATCCCCGCTCGCGCGGGGATTAAACGTCATTGATGTCGGTCAGATCACACCGCAAAGCTCGTGCCGCAACCGCAGGATGCGACGGCATTGGGGTTCTTGATCTGGAACGACTGGCCGATCAGGTCGTCGACATAGTCGATTTCCGCGCCACCCATGAATTCGAGACTCATCGAGTCGATCAACACCACGGCATCGCCCTTGCTCAGAACGATGTCGTCGTTGCCCGCCTTTTCCTGTACGAGATTGTATTCATACTGGAATCCGGAACACCCGCCGCCCGCGACCGAGATGCGCAGCACTGTGCCTTCGGGCTCTTTCGAGAGAATGCGCGACACGCGCTTGGCAGCGCGATCGGTCAACACGACTTTGGGGGAGGCTAGGGCGGTTGCAGTCATTTTTATTCCAAGCCGTAATGTCATAACGGTCAGGCTAAAATAGTAACTCTTGGCGCGAATGAAAAGGGCCAATTCAATGGGCAACCATCACCAATGAGCGATACTGCGCCATACGCCTCCAAACCCGAACTTTCCCTCGGCCGCCTCTACGGCACCGGACCCAGTCCAACGCGCTCCGAATACCAGCGCGACCGCGACCGCATCATCCATTCCACTGCCTTCCGGCGCCTCCAGCACAAGACTCAGGTCTTCCTGCAGCACGATGGCAATCACTTCCGCAATCGGCTGACCCACACACTCGAAGTCAGCCAGATGGCCCGCTCGATGGCGCGCGCCCTACGGCTCGACGAAGACCTCGCCGAGGCCGTCGCCCTGTCGCATGATCTCGGCCACACCCCGTTCGGCCATGCCGGCGAACGCGCGCTGCACGCCGTCATGGAGCCCTATGGTGGGTTCGACCACAACATCCAGGCCATGCGCGTCGTCACCCGCCTCGAAAACCGCTACGCCGAGCATGATGGCCTCAATCTCACCTGGGAGACCCTTGAAGGCATCCTCAAGCATAATGGGCCGCTAACCAATCAGGACGGCACGCCCTACGGCAAATACGCCCTCGAAGGCGTGCCTGCCGGTCTCGATGACATTCCCGCCATCGCCGATCTGCGCATATCCAGCCACGCCTCGCTCGAAGCCCAGATCGCCGCCATTGCCGACGACGTCGCCTACAATGCCCACGACATCGACGACGCCCTGCGCGCCGATCTGATCGTGCTCGAAGACCTCATCGATGTGCCGCTCGCCGGCCCCATCGTCAGCGAAGTGCTCGCCCGCTACCCCGAAGTCGCGCCCAACCGGCAGGCTCACGAGGTCCAGCGCCGGCTGATCACCAGCACCATCGAAGACGTCATCGCCACCACCTCCGCCAATATCGGCGCCTCGGGCGTCACCTCGGCCGAAGATGTGCGAAATGCCGGCCAGACGCTCGTCACCTTCTCGGACCGCGTCGCCGAAGCCGAACGCGGCCTCAAGGCCTTCCTCTTCACCGAGGTTTATCGCCACGAATCCGTCATGGTGCCCGTCCGCCGCAGCGAGGCCCTCGTCCGCGACCTTTTCGCCCACTACATGAAAACCCGCGACCTGCCGGGCCGCTGGGGCGGATATGCCCTGTCGGCCACCGATGAAAGCCATCTCGCCCGCGTCGTTGCCGATTTTATCGCCGGCATGACCGATCCCTACGCCATCGACGAATATGCCCGGCTGTTTGACGCTCGCCCGGATTTCCGTTAACCCCGGCCCACTTCAATAGTCAGGTCTATCATGGACGTTTTCGCCCTTTTCTCCGCGCGCATTGCCAATGCAATGCAGGTTCTGTTCCCCGAAGTCGGCGCCGATCTGCTCGCCCGCATCGTGGTTGAGCCCCCGCGCGACGCCGCCCATGGCGACCTGTCGACCAATGCCGCGATGATCGTCGCCAAGCCCCTCGGCAAAAATCCGCGCGAAATCGCCAATGCGCTTGTCGAGCACTTCAAGCACGATACCGACGTGACCTCTGTCGAAGTCGCCGGTCCCGGCTTCATCAATTTCCGCCTCGATGCTCCCATCTGGCATCAGGTGCTGCGCGCCGTTGGCGAGCAGGGCGCTGATTATGGTCGGTCGAGCCTTGGGCAGGGCGAAGCCGTTAACATCGAATACGTCTCGGCCAACCCAACCGGCCCCATGCATGTCGGCCACACTCGTGGCGCCGTGTTCGGCGATACGCTGGCTTCGCTCATGGCCTATTCGGGCTATGAAGTGACGCGCGAATATTACATCAACGACACCGGCGGCCAGACCATCACGCTCGGCCGGTCTGCGCTGCTGCGCTACCGCGAGGCCCTTGGCGAAACCATCGAGATCCCATCCGGCTTCTATCCCGGCGATTATCTGATCCCCGTTGGTAAAGAACTGGCCGAAGAGTTCGGCCGCACGCTGCTCGATCTGCCTGAGGATGAAGCCGCGCTCATCGCCCGCGAAAAGGCGCTCGCTGCCATGATGGTGCTGATCAAGGCCGATCTGGCCCAGCTCGGCATCCACCACGACGTGTTCTTCTCCGAGCGGACGCTGCATGGCCCCGGCGGCGACATCGAACTGACGCTGCAGTGGCTGCGCGAAAAGGGCATGGTCTATGAAGGCCGGCTTGAGCCACCAAAGGGCAAGGCCCCCGAGGAATGGGAAGACCGCGAGCAGACCCTGTTCCGCGCCACCGATTTCGGCGACGACATCGACCGTCCGCTGGTCAAGTCCGACGGCTCCTACACCTATTTTGCCGCCGATATCGCCTACCACCGCAACAAGTTCCTGCGCGGCTTCAAGCACATGATCAACGTGCTCGGCGCCGACCACTCGGGCTACGTCAAGCGCCTGCAGGCGGCCAC
Organism: Devosia sp. 2618; assembly: GCF_040546815.1. Taxonomy (NCBI): domain Bacteria; kingdom Pseudomonadati; phylum Pseudomonadota; class Alphaproteobacteria; order Hyphomicrobiales; family Devosiaceae; genus Devosia; species Devosia sp. 2618. The sequence goes on along the minus strand of NZ_JBEPOO010000001.1, from coordinate 1,630,530 downwards.
CAAGGCCGTCTCGCTCAACGCTGCCGACATGGACGTCCGCATCTGCCAGCTGGTGCGCCTGCTCAAGAATGGCGAGCCGTTCAAAATGAGCAAGCGCTCCGGCGATCTGGTGACTTTGGCCGATGTGGTCGAGGAAGTCGGTGCCGACGCCACCCGTTTCATGCTGATGTATCGGCGCAACGACGCGTCGATGGATTTCGATTTCGCTCTGGTCAAAGAACAGACCAAGGATAATCCGGTCTTTTACGTTCAGTACGCTCACGCTCGCGCCTATTCGATTTTCAAGACCGCCAATCGCGATCTGCCGGCGCTCGATGTCTCCCATGCTGCGCTCGCTACCGCGGAGCTCGAACGCCTTGTCACGCCCGCCGAGCTTGATCTTGTGCGCGTGCTTGCGGCATGGCCGCGCACCGTCACGGCGGCGGCGATTGCCCATGAACCACACCGCATTGCCTTCTATGCGCACGAGCTTGCAGCGGCCCTGCACGGCTTCTGGGCCAAGGGCAAGGATGACCCGTCCTTACGGTTTGTTAACGTAGAAGATCCAAAGCTGACTTTGGCACGACTCGCGCTAGTCGATGCTGTGCGTCAGGTAATCGTCAACGCACTAGCAATTCTGGGCGTTTCCGCCCCAGAAGAGCTTTCATAATTCGGGCGCAATACTGTGATGACTCGCGGCACTCTAGCCTATGCTTGGGCGCCGTAGTTGTAACCGAGAGGGCGCTGCTTGATGACAGCGAAACCGCAGCCGATGGCCGGACAATCTGATGCCGACGACCTGATTGCCGAGCTCGCCAAACTGATGGCGCAGGACGCCAATGACGTGCGTCCTTCGGAACCCGCGCGGCCAGCGTTCTCGCTCCGCATTCCGGGTGGCACTGATGCCGATGGCGCGCCGCAGGGCACGCCATCGCTGACCGCACTTGCCAGCGACCGTCCGGCACAGCCCGCTGCGCCGGCAGCTCCTGTTCCGACTCCTGCGCCTGCGCCTGTCGCTGCGCGCCCAGTGGTGACGCCACAGCCTGCCGCGCCGCAGGCCAGCGCGCCGTCTGATCCATTCCACTTCGATTTTGACCTCGACACACCCAAGCGCGTTGCCGCCGAGCAGCCTGCTGGTCCGTCCACGCCAGTCAATGCGCCGGTTGTGCCGCCCGTCGTTCCAGCGCCATCGCGCGCCGTTTCGGCTGAAACCATCGTTTCCGTCGACCACGACAGCATTGCCGATCTGATCGCCGCTGAACTATTGGCCGATCCTGAGCCGCAGCGCGTTGAGCCAACGCTGGCCCGGCCAGAGCCCACACCAACACCGCGCGCCGAAGTGCCGGCAGCGCCTGTTGCACCGGCTCCGCGTCCATCCTTTGATGATGTCGTCATTCCGGCCGCCACCATTGCCGCTGCCGCACCAAGTCTTGACGATGAGCCCGTGGCCGCATCCGCGCCAAAGGCCAAGTCGGCCAGTGATCGCTTCAAGTTCCCGCCTGTCTTCGGCCTTGGCTCGCGGTCCACGCCAGCCCAGGAAACGGTCAGCCCGGTGGTCTCCGAGCCCGTCGCTGCAGTGCCACCGGCACCTGCGCGCACCGAACCAGCATTTCTTGCGCCTGAGCCAAAGCGCATGCCGATTGCCGAGGCGCCAAAGTTCGCGCCTGCGCCGGTACAGCCAGATGATGGCCTTGGCCTTGATCCGATCGACGAGATCGAAAGCCTGATCGGCAACGCCATGCGCGTCGAATTCGATCAGGTCGATGAACCCGCCATTGATGATCGGCCTGCGCCAAGCCCCGCTTTGCGCAGCCTGGCGACGCCAACCTTTGCGCCTGAAGCCAACGCTCCGAAAAAGATTCTGCCGCGCAGCGAGCGCAAGCTTTCAAGCGCCGACGAAGCCATTCTGGCCGCAGCGGAAGCCTCTGGCGCCGATATCGGCTGGGTCGATGCCGCCGACCAGCAGACCGCTCCGCACGTCAAGGAACGTCGTGTTCGCGAGAAGCGCTCGTTCCACATGTCGCGCGCTTTGGCTGGCCCATTGGTCGCCATCACGCTGCTGCTGGCCGCAGGCTTTGGCCTCTATTTCATGCTCGGTCTTGGTGGCGAAAGCGGCCCTGCGCCGCTACTGACCGCCGATGCGGGTCCCGTCAAGGAAACGCCGGTCGTTGATCCAAACGCCACGACGGCGCAGCAGTCTGTCGTCTTCAACGAAATTGATGGTGTGGTGCCCGGTGCCGAAGAGCAGCTGGTGTCCCGCGATCAGGCCGACGTCAACGAGGTCCGCCAGATTCCGCCCACCACCAGCGTGAGCGAAGAAGGCTTGGCCAACCGCAAGGTTCGCACCGTTACCGTGCGTCCCGATGGCACGATCGTCAGCGGCGAAGATAGCCTTGCTGGCAGCGCCATTCTGCCAGTTGATCGTCCAAACGTTCCGGCTGTTGCCGGTGCGCAGACCGCAAGCCCCGAGCTTCAGGCCAGCGCCCAGCCAGTCGTCGCAACGCCTGCGCCAGTCGTTGAACCTGCCGTGACTGTTACCCCCGTCACACCGGGCTCGACCGTTCCAGCCGTCGATCTGGCCGGCAATGCTGTTGCTGGCAAGACCGCGCCTGTTCCACTGCTACGTCCAGCGCGCTTCGCTCAGAGCGCCGCTGCTGCATCGCCAGTGACGGCTATCGTGCCACAACCAGCGCCTGTCACGGCGCAGACCCCGGTTGCCACGACCCCGGTGACGCAGCCAACGGAAGTCGCCGCATTGCCAAACAATGCGCCGGCCTATGTGCAGCTTGCCTCACAGCGCACCGAAGCCGACGCGCGCAACAGCGCTCAGGCCATGGTCACCCGTTTCGGTCCGCTGTTTGGCGGCGCCAACATGGAAGTGCAGCGCGTCGATCTTGGCGATCGCGGCATCTACTACCGCGTCCGCGTTCCGGCCAATTCGCTGCAGGAAGCCACGACAATGTGCAACAACGTTAAGGCTGCGGGTGGCGACTGCTTCACCATGTAAGCCTGCCCATCGGCCTTGTGTGGCAGCCTGTCGGCTTGACGGGTTGCAACCCAACGGCCAAGGATGGCGGTGACTTTTAGCAGCGCGGCCACCTATTCATGACGACTGCCCAGACCGATTGGTTTGATACGCCTGCGCCCACGCCGGCGGAAGACATCATGCTTGTCGACGTCGACGGCTATGAAGGTCCGCTCGACCTGCTGCTGGACCTTGCCCGCCGCCAGAAGGTCGATCTTGCATCCATCTCCATCCTGGCGCTGGCCCAGCAATATTTGGCCTTCATCGAGACGGTGCGTGAGAAGCGCATCGAAGTCGCCGCCGACTATCTCGTAATGGCCGCATGGCTAGCCTATCTCAAAAGCCGCCTCATGGTGCCGCAGGTCGCATCCGACGATGAACCATCGGGCGAAATGCTCGCCGCCATGCTGCAATTCCGCCTCAAGCGCCTTGAAGCCATGCGCCGCTCAGCCAGCCAGCTGATGAACCGGCCACGCCTCGGCTTTCAGGTCTACGCACGCGGCATGCCCGAGCCGATCACCATCAAGCGCAACAGCATCTGGGAAGCCTCGCTTTACGATCTGCTCAAGGCCTATTCGACGCAGCGAGAACGCGGCGTCACCACCGATTATACCCCGCTCCAGCGCACCGTGTGGTCGCTGCAGGACGCCCGCGACATTCTCCAGCGCCTGATCGGCGACAGTTTTGATTGGGTGCCGATGGACAGTTACCTCGCCGACTATCTGGCGACGCCCTCCGAGCGCGCCACCGTCCGCGCCTCCAGCTTCGCGTCGAGCCTTGAACTCGTTCGCCTCGGCCAGATCGATCTGCGCCAGACCGAAACCTTCGGGCCGCTGTTTATGCGCCGTCACAAGGCCAATCCATCGTGAGCGAGAAGGACGACAACGTCAGCGAGGTGCTCGAGCGTCACCTACGCATCCTTGAGGCTATCCTTTTTGCAGCAAGTGAGCCTCTCGATGCTAACAGTCTGTTACCCTATTTGGGGGGTGGGGTACGGGTTGTTGCCACGCTCAAGATCCTGCAGCAGCGCTATGCGGGCAGGGGGGTAAACCTTGTCCGTCGTGGGGATAAGTGGGCCTTTCGTACCGCCGAAGACCTGGGCTTCCTGCTCCGCCGCGAGGAACAGGAAACCCGCCCGCTCTCGCGCGCATCGCTCGAAACGCTGTCGATCATCGCCTATCACCAGCCCTCGACTCGCGCCGAAATCGAAGAGGTACGCGGCGTCGCCACCGGCAAGGGCACCCTCGATTTGCTGATGGAAGCGGGCTGGATTCGCATGCGCGGTCGCCGCAGAACCCCAGGTCGGCCAGTCACTTACGGCACGACTGATGCTTTCCTCGATCATTTCGGTCTGGAATCGCTCGGCGATTTGCCGGGCCTCGACGAACTCAAGGGCTCGGGCCTGCTCTCCAATCGCCTGCCGCCCGACATGCAGATTCCGCTGCCCTTTGACGGCCAATTACGTGACGATGAAGACCCGCTCGAACCCGATGACATCGGCGCCGACGAGGCAGAGGATTAATGGCACAAGTTTCTGAGACCCAGAGCGATTGGGGCGCCCGCGGTACCACCGGCGTCAGTTTCGCCGCAACCCTCCAATTTGACGCCGTAGACGTCAAATTAGGCGGCCGAGTCGTCCTCGACCAGTTCAGTTTGACCCTCCATCCAGGCGAGATTGTCTGCCTCCTCGGCGAGTCGGGATCAGGCAAATCCACTGCCCTCCGCGTCGCCGCCGGCATCCAGCCGATCCACAGTGGCAAGGTGCGGATCAACGACAAGGTGATGTCCTCGCCAGAGGCAACGACGCCGCCCGAGCGCCGCGGAATAGGCTTGATGTTTCAAGACTTTGCGCTGTTTCCGCATCTTTCCGTCCTGCAAAATGTACTGTTCGGCCTGCGCAAATTGGGCCGCGACGCCGCCCTCGGTCAGGCCCGCGCCGCCCTCCGCCGCGTCGGCCTAGCCGACCGTGAAGCCGACTTCCCGCACATGCTCTCCGGCGGCCAGCAGCAGCGTTTGGCGCTTGCCCGCAGCGTCGCTCCGCGCCCCGGCGTCTTGCTCCTTGATGAGCCCTTCTCGAGCCTTGACGCCCGCCTCCGCGAGACCGTCCGCGAAGAAACCCTCGCTGTCCTCCGCGAAACCCACGTCACGAGCCTCATCGTCACGCACGACCCCGAAGAGGCCATGGTCCTCGGCGACCGTGTCGCGCTTTTGCGCAAGGGGCGCATCGCCCAGATCGGCACTGCCGCCGAAATCTATCGCAATCCCATCGACTTAAACGCTGCCCGGTTCTTCTCGCCGCTGACAGAAATCGAAAGCCGCGTCGTTGGCGGCGTCGCCGCTACCCCATTCGGCCCGGTGCAAACCCCCGGTCATGCCGACGGCAAACAGGTCACCATCGCGGTCCGCCCCGCTGGCGGCGCTAACTTATCCCTCGCGCAGCCAGGCACGCCGGGCCGTGTCGTGGGCAAGCGCGACGCCATCGGCATCGATATTTGCGAAGTGATGGTCGATGGTCTCGACGCCCCTCTGGGCGTCCGCCAGCCCGCCGATGCAGCAATCGCCGTGGGACAAGACGTCTTCGTGGCGCTTAACCCGGAACACGTTCTTGTGTTTGGACGCGATTAAACCTATTTCTGACCTATCTTTCGCGTGTAACGCGTTCTGAAGACTCTAAGGGAGACCAAAATGCACGCGCCAGGAATTTGGGGTATTCTCGTTGTAGCCGTCGTTGTCGTCTTGCTGTTCGGCCGCGGCAAGATTTCCGGCATGATGGGTGAAGTTGCCTCCGGCATCAAAGCCTTCCAAAAAGGCATGAAGGACGACGACAAGCCGGTGGAACGTGTTACCACCACGGCTGACGCCACCGTCACTGAGCCGGAAAAGAAGGACGTCTAAGGACGTACTCAACGGCCGTGCCGCTGCTTTGAGGGAATAACACTATGCTCGGCTTGGGCTGGACAGAGATGCTGGTGATCGGCGTCGTGGCGCTGATCGTCATCGGCCCGAAGGATTTGCCTGTGGTCATGAACCGCGTCGGCAAGATCATCGGTCAGATCAGGCGCATGGGCAGTGAGTTCCAGCGCGAGATCAACAAGACGACGGGCCTTGATGAGGTGCGCAACCTTCGCAACTCGATCACCACGCCGCTACGCAAGACAAGCGAAGAAATCCGCAAGGAATTCAACGCCATGACCCCGACCGGCCCAAAGCCGAGCGGTCTCATCAAGCCCAAGGACCCGGCGGTCGAAAGCGTCGTTGACGAGATCAAAGCGCAGGCCGGCATGGTGCCAGCCAAGACTGCCGATCAGGTTGCCGCCGAAGCCGGCTTCAAGCCAGCCGGTCCAGCACCAAAGGCCTCCAAAGCCACCGTCGCCAAAAAGCCTGCCGCGACCAAGGCGGCTCCGGTGAAGGCGGCCAAAAAACCTGCAGAGCCGAAGGTTGCGGCCCTCAAGGCGCCGCGCGCCAAAGCCGCGCCGACCAGCCCGGTCACGAAAAGCGATCTGCCGCCGCTTGAGGCGCCAGCCAAGGCACCTGCAGCAGCCGCCAGGAAGCCGCGCAAAGCTGCAGCAGAAAAAACGGTCACCGTGTTGCCAACCGAGCCCGCAGATTCTCCAGCGACGCCAACGCCGCGTGCCCGCGCGCCGCGCAAGCCAAAAGCCGCTGCTAAACCCGCTGTTGCGAAAGCCGAGAACACCTAAGCCATGGCCGACGCAAAACAGATTGAAGACAAGAGCGCAGAAGCCACCGACGAACTCGCTGGCAGCGAAGCGCCGCTTCTCGAGCACCTGATCGAGCTGCGCAAGCGCCTGATCTATTCGGCAGTGACCGTCGTCGCGCTGATGGCGTTCTGTTTCATCTTCGCCAGCACCATCTACGACTGGCTGCTGATGCCCTATCGCAGCGCGGCTCCGGGCACGAACCTGATCTTTACGGCGCCCCAGGAACTGTTCTTCACCTATCTGAACGTGGCCTTCTTTGGCGCGATCTTCCTCGGTTTCCCGATGATCGCTGCTCAGATTTACATGTTCGTGGCCCCTGGCCTCTACAAGCACGAGCGCAAGGCCTTCTTACCGTATCTCGTTGCGACGCCGCTGTTTTTCGTCGCCGGTGCGGCGCTGGTCTATTTTATCGTCCTGCCGATGGCGCTGCACTTCTTTGCTGGCATGCAGACCGACGAAATTGAGATGTTGGTCAGCGTCAGTGAGTATCTCGGCTTTGCCATGGTGCTTATCCTGGCCTTCGGTATCTGCTTCCAGCTGCCGGTGATCCTGACGCTGTTGGCCCAGATCGACCTGGTGCATGTCGATTCCCTCAAGAAGGGCCGCCGCTACGCCATTGTCGGCATCCTGATCTTTGCCGCCTTCATCACGCCGCCCGATCCGATCTCCCAGATCGGTCTTGCCTTGCCCATGTACGCGCTCTACGAACTTTCGATCATCTCCGTTCGGATGATCGAAAAGCGCCGTGCGGCCAAGCTGGCAGCGCAGGAAGCTGAGCTTTCCAGCTCGTCATCCGAGTAGACATTTTCAGTAGACCTCATGGTGAGCTTGTCGAACCACGAGGTCGTGCCGCGGTGCCACGCCTCGTCCTTCGACGGGCTCAGGATGAGGCTACTGCTCTAGCATTTTCAACAAAGTGAGAGGCGGGCAGCGCCCGTAACACCCGATGTTCGATATCAAGTGGATCAGAGCCAACGCCGAAGCCTTCGATGCTGCCGTTTCGCGGCGCAAGGGTGTCTCCGTGCGCTCGTCCGATCTGCTCGCCATCGATGATCGGCGCCGCGACATTATCGTTCGCCTCAACGAAGCGCAGGAAAAGCGCAACGCGCTGTCCAAGCAGATCGGTCAGGCCAAGGCCCAAAAGGACGAGGCCAAGTCCGCTGAGCTGATGGCCGAAGTCGCGCGCCTCAAGGAATCGATTCCTCAGGGAGAAGCCGACGAACGCGCCATCGAGCTCGAGCTGCGCAATGCGCTCTCGGTTATTCCCAATCTGGTGTTTGAAGACGTGCCAGACGGCACCGACGAATCCGGCAATGTCGAATATTTTGGTGCGAATGGCACTGAGGCAACCGCCGCCAAGGCCCGCGCGCCCCGCCCAAGCCTTTCGTTTGCGCCAAAGGAGCATTACGAGCTCGGCGAGGCCATGGGCCAGATGGATTTCGAAACGGCCGCAAAAATCTCCGGCAGCCGCTTTGTCGTGCTCAAGGGGCAAGTGGCTCGTCTCGAGCGCGCTCTCGGCCAGTTCATGCTTGATCTTCACACCACCGAGCACGGCTACACCGAAGTGCAGCCGCCGCTGCTGGTGCGCGACGAAGCGCTCTATGGCACCAATCAGTTGCCCAAGTTCGAGGAAGACCTGTTCTTCACGCCGCATGGCGAAGGCCGTCTGGCACTCATCCCAACGGCCGAAGTTCCCCTGACCAATCTGGTCCGCGAATCCATCCTGTCCGAAGAAGAACTCCCGCTGCGCCTGACCGCGCTGACGCCGTGCTTCCGCTCGGAAGCCGGTTCGGCCGGTCGTGACACGCGCGGCATGTTGCGCCAGCATCAGTTCAACAAGGTCGAGATGGTGTCGATCACGACGCCTGAGACCTCGGTCGACGAGCACGAGCGCATGCTCAGCTGCGCCGAAACCGTCCTGCAGCGTTTGGGCATGCACTACCGCGTCATGAACCTGTGCACCGGCGATATCGGCTTTGGCGCCAGAAAGACCTACGACCTTGAAGTTTGGCTGCCCGGCCAGGACACTTATCGCGAAATCTCCTCGGTTTCTGTTTGCGGTGACTTCCAGGCCCGCCGCATGGATGCCCGCTATCGCCCTTCTGGCGAAAAGCAGGCGCCACGCTTCGTCCACACGCTGAACGGCTCGGGCACGGCTGTCGGCCGCTGCCTGATCGCGGTTATGGAAAACTATCAGCAGGAAGATGGCTCGATAGCGGTGCCCGACGTGCTGCAGTCCTATATGGGCGGCCTCAAGTCGATCGGCGGCCGCTAATGGCCTTGCGAATCCTCATCACCAACGACGATGGCGTTGACGCTCCGGGCATCGCCATCATGGCGGACATTGCGCGCGCCCTGAGTGATGATGTCTGGATCGTGGCGCCCGATGGCAACCAGTCCGGGGCAGGGCATCGCTTTACGCTCGGCCGCGAGTTGCATTTCGACAAACGCGATGATCGCACCTTTGCCGTAGTCGGTGGTTCGCCCGCCGACTGCGTCGTCGCCGGCATGACCCATCTGCTGGGCGACAAGCCGGCGGACGTCGTGCTGTCTGGCGTCAATGCCGGCCAGAACCTTGGCGATATTATCAATTGCTCGGGCACTGCGGCCGGTGCGCGGGAAGGGGCATTGCAAGGCGCCATCGGCATTGCGATGAGCCAGGGCGTCAACTACGAGAACGGCCGCGAAGTCGATTGGTCCAATTCGGTCCGTCATGGCGTCGCCGTTGCCCGGGCGATCATCGCAGCCGCCGATGGCCGCGAGCACTACTACAACGTCAATTTCCCATTCTGCGACCCGGACAATACCAAGGGAATCGCTGTGGTGCCGCATCAGCGCTTCGCCCAGTCGCCCTTCGGCTATTATCCGAGCGACAATGACGGCAAGTTCTTCATCGCCATCCCAAAAACGCCGCGCCCGCTCGATCCAAACGCCGATTTCGAGACCATGCGCCGCGATAGCTTTGTCACGGTAACGCCGATGCTGTTGCAGCAGACGGATATGGCCGTGGTGGAGCGGCTGAAGGGCACGCTGTCGCTCTAGAGGTGGCTAGATACCCTCACCTACCTTCCCCAGATAGGGGGAGGCTGGGTGGGGGTGCTCCGACCTCACCGGCAACCTCCCGCTCTTAACCTTACCCAATCCAGAATCTACCGGTCATGATTTTGCTCAAATCGCATCGGCCTTAAACTCGTCTTTACCTTACCACCGTAGATTCAAACTCGTGTTGAGTACCTGCGTACGAGTAAGCTGATGAGTATCCGCGTATCCCGTCGGGCACCCAAGGGTGTCATAGCAATGGCCGGCTTGGTGATTGCCGCCGTTGCACTGTCCGGATGTTCCAGTCTCGGTAGCCGTGCGATAGGCGATCCGGTGACCACCGGATCACTGCCCCAAAGTTCCCCATCCAGTTTCAATCAGCCGATGCCATCCAGCCTGGGTGCGCCGCAGGCCATGGTTGCTGAAAACCAGTTTGTGCCACCAGCCAATGTTGGTGGCGGATTCCCCGCTCAGGCTGCCATCCAGCCTGCGTGGAACCAGCCGACGACCGCCTTTAATCAGCCGATGGCGCCAGTCGGCAATATGCCTTCGGTTCAGTCCCAAGACCTTCCCGTACTGAGTAACCAGTCTTCCCAGGGATCCCTGCCACCCATGCAAGCACAACCATCCTTCGCGTCGGTAGCACCGATGCCATCGCCAGCCGTTCTCGGCTCTCTCCCAACCAACAATTCGGTGCCGGCAATGGCGTCCACTCCAGCAACGGCAATGCCGTCTGCACAGGGCGGCACGTTCACCCACACCATCGCAAGCGGGGAGTCGCTCTATACGATCGCTCGCCGCTACGAGGTGACGACCCAGGCACTGGTGCAGGCCAACAACCTGTCCTCGCCTGACAAGATCGTGGTTGGCCAGCGCGTCATCATCCCAGGTCGTCCTGATCTGCTCGCCACCAAGGCGCCGACCCAGGTCGCCAGCATCGCTCCGATGGCAGCACCCGCGCCAGCGCAGCAGACACTGCCACAGGCCGCTCCAAGCGCCCTGCAGGGGTCGACGCCAGTTCTCGGCGGCACGCCTACTCCAGCAGCCGCTCAGGCCGCTCCAGCCAAGCCTGCGCCCGTTCAGGCCGCCAATGTTGCGCCAGAACCCTCGATGTCGGGCAACGACAAGTTCCGCTGGCCAGCCAGCGGCCGCATCCTGGTCGATTTTGCAGCGTCCAAGGGCACCGGCATCAATATCGAAGTGCCTGAAGGCTCGGCCGTCAAAGCTGCCGAAAACGGCACCGTCATCTATGTAGGTTCGGGCGTCGAAGGCTACGGCAACCTGATCCTGATCCGCCACCCCAATGGCTACGTCTCGGCCTATGCGCACCTGCAGGGCATGAGCGTTGCAAAGGGCGCCGTCGTCAATCGCGGCGACACTATCGGCGCCGTTGGCCAGACCGGCTCAGTGACACGCCCACAGCTCCACTTCGAGCTTCGCAAGGGCGCCACCCCAGTTGATCCGATGCCCTTGCTGGCAAGCTGATCAAGAAAAGCTACGGAATGAGAGCCCCCGCGAAAGCGGGGGTTTTTATTTTAAGAGAAGGGGCGGGCACCCCTCGACCTAGACCGCCTTGCCCTGCTCGCCGGCCAGTGTCCGCACCAGCTGGATTGCCACGCGACCCGACCGCGCGCCTCGTGTTGCGGCCCATTCGATGGCACGGGCACGCAGGGTTTCGTCGTCGAGGTCGAGCCCGTATTGGTCAGCATAGGCCCGCACCATGTTCAGATAGGTCGGCTGATCGCAATTGTGGAAGCCGAGCCAGAGACCAAAGCGGTCCGACAGTGAGACTTTTTCTTCAACCGCTTCGCCAGGATTGATTGCCGTCGAACGTTCGTTCTCGATCATGTCGCGCGGCATCAGGTGGCGGCGGTTGGAGGTGGCGTAGAACAGAACGTTCTCCGGCCGACCTTCCAGCCCGCCATCTAGAATCGTTTTGAGCGATTTGTAGCTCGTCTCGCCATTGTCGAAGCTGAGGTCGTCACAGAAGACGATGAAGCGCGCTTGCTCTCGACCAATGCTGCGCATCAGGGCAGGGAGGGTCTCAAGGTCTTCCCGGGCGATCTCGATCAGCACCAACCGCTCAAAGCCATCGGCGCGACGTTCGTTGATGTCGCCATGGATGGCTTTGACCAGCGAACTCTTGCCCATGCCGCGCGCGCCCCACAGCAAAGCGTTGTTGGCGCCATGCCCGCGCGCGAACTGTTCGGTGTTGCGCAGCAATATATCCTGCACAGAGTCGATGCCCTTGAGCATGCCCAGCGAAACGCGGCTGACCTTGGGCACAGCCATCAACTGTCCGCTATCCCCATCCCAATGATAGGCGTCGGCCGTGCCGAGGCCGGCGTGGCCGTCATCGGCCGCTGGCGCTAAGGCCTTGAGAGATAGCGCTATTTCGCTCAGCGCTGCGGAAATTTCGGCCAGGTATTCTTTGCTCTTCAAGATCGGTCGTCCTTCTGGTCGGCGCGGCAATTTGTGTCCCCGTGAATGGCTTTGCAATCGTTGGGGTGCAAATGTATAGTCCGCGCGATTTTGACCGGGGTGCAAGTGCAGCTTTCCCCAAATGCGTCCAGTAGCGTCGCAACGTTGATGCTGGTCTCTGGCGCCGCCCCTCCACAAGCCAAGAAGAAACGATAGGAGCCTCGCCTTATGTTTGTAACGCCCGCTTATGCCCAGGCAGCCGGTGCCCCCGCAGGTGGTGGCATGGGAGATATTTTCATCCAGCTGATGCCGATTCTGCTGCTGGTTGTGATCTTCTGGTTCCTGATCTTCCGCCCGCAGCAGAAGCGCATGAAGGCGCAGCAGGCAATGCTCTCCGCCATTCGTCGTGGCGACACCGTGGTGACCACCGGCGGTATCGTCGGCAAGGTGACCAAGGCCGTTGACGGCGAAGATCTCGAAGTCGAGATCGCCCAGGGCGTCAAGGTTAAGCTGGTTCGTGGCATGGTTGCGGATGTCCGCTCCAAGGCCGAGCCAGTCAACGACAACAAGCCTGCCTAACCGCAGCACTATGTCTGCCACCGGCGCCCAAGGGCGCCGGTTTTTTCCTTTCAGGACGTCTTAAATGCAGTTCTCTCCGATCCGCACCGCCGTTATCGCCATTGTCGCCTTGCTGGGTGTGCTCTTTGCAATCCCAAGCTTTCTTCCCGAGAATGTGCGGGACAATTGGCCAGGTTTTCTGCCGCGCCAGACAGTGGTGCTGGGTCTCGATCTGCAGGGCGGCTCGCATCTGCTGCTGCAGGTCAACGAGCAGGGAATCGTATCGGAACGCCTGCAATCGCTGCGCCGTGACGTCCGCAATACACTGGCCAATCAGAACGGCATCGGCAATCTGATCACCACCAATGCGGCGACTGACTCGATCACCATCGAGCTGACCGACCCGTCGCAGAAGGCCGCGGCCCGTACCGCGATCGAAGCTCTCCAGAATTCCATCAGCAACTCGCTGATCTCGGTTGGCGGCGTCAACGAACTGGCCTTCGGCGAAACGCCCGATGGCAAGCTGACCGTCACGCTGACCCAGGAAGGCATCAACGAGCGCATGTCCGCGCTTGTGGCCCAATCCATCGAAGTTATCCGCAAGCGCGTCGACGAACTCGGCACCACCGAACCCTCGATCCAGCGTCAGGGCACCAATCGCGTGCTCGTGCAGGTTCCAGGCTTTGGCGATAGCCAGCGGCTCAAGGACATCATTTCGCGGACTGCGCGCCTGACCTTCCACATGGTCTATCCGGGCATGACTGCCGCTCAGGCGCAGGCCCAGGGCCTGCCAGCCGGCACCATGATCCTGCCGAGCCAGGATGGCACCAACGAACTGCTGTATGAAGACGTGGCCCTTGGCGGCGAATCGCTGGTCGATGCGCAGCCAAGCTATGACCAGCAGCGCGCCATGCCCGTGGTCAGCTTCAAGTTCGACACCCGCGGCGCTATCGCCTTTGGCCAGATCACCGGCGCCAATGTCGGCCAGCGCTTTGCCATCGTGCTCGACAACACCGTCATCACCGCACCCGTCATCCAGCAGCCGATCACCGGCGGCTCGGGCCAGATCAGTGGCAGCTTCACCACGGCAAGCGCCAACGACCTCGCGGTTCTGCTTCGCGCCGGTGCATTGCCAGCATCGCTCGATGTGGTTGAAGAACGTACTGTCGACGCCAGCCTCGGCGCCGATTCGATCCAGCATGGTTTGACGGCCGGTATCATTGCGTCCGTCCTCGTTGTCGCCTTCATGGTCCTGGCCTATGGCCTGTGGGGTGTGTTCGCCAACGTCTCGCTGATCCTCAACATCATCCTGATCTTTGGCGCGCTCTCCATGTTGGGCGCCACGCTGACGCTGCCGGGTATTGCCGGTATCGTTCTGACCATTGGTATGGCGGTTGACGCCAACGTGCTGATCTACGAACGCATGCGCGAAGAACAGAAGGCCGGAAAATCGCCGATTCAGGCGATTCAATCGGGTTTCGAACGCGCTTGGGGCACGATTATCGACTCGCACCTGACCCAGCTGATCGCTGCGATCGTGCTCTACTTCCTCGGATCGGGTCCGGTTCAGGGTTTTGCTGTGACGCTCGGCCTGGGTATTCTGACCTCGCTCTTCACCTCCTACACCGTGACCTCTTATCAGGTGGCGCTGTGGTACAAGAAGACGCGTCCCAAGACCCTCAAGATCCAACATTTCCGCTTCATTCCGGACGGCACCCGCATTCCGTTCATGAAGATCTCGCGCTACGTGATCGCCTTCTCGATCGTTGCCAGTGTGCTCTCGATTGGCTCCGCCTATTTCAAGGGCTTCAATCTAGGTATCGACTTTGTTGGCGGCACCGCTATCGTCATCCAGCATGAAGGTGGTCCGGCCGACGCCGGTCAGGTTCGTTCGCTGCTCGATGGGCTTGAACTGGGCGAAGTGCAGGTGCAGGGCTTTGGCGCGCCCGAAGACGTGCTGGTCCGCGTGCAGGCACAGGAGGGTGGTCAGGATGCTGACCAGGTCGCGGTCTCCAAGATCCGCGATGCTCTCGCCAGCGAGAACTACACGGTGCGCAGCACCGAGGCTGTGAGCGGTACCGTTTCCAGCGAACTTGCCTGGAAGGGCGCCATTGCGGTCGTTATCTCGCTGCTGGCGATCCTGATCTACATCTGGTTCCGCTTTGAGTGGCAATTCGCCTTGGCGGCCGTCACCACGACGACGCACGATATCATCATGACCATCGGGCTGTTCTCATTGACGGGATTGGAGTTCAATCTGACCTCCATCGCGGCGGTGTTGACCCTGGTGGGTCTGTCGCTGAACGAAACCGTGATCATTTCCGACCGTGTTCGAGAGAACCTGCGAAAGCATCGCAAGATGCCGCTGCCGGAACTCATCGATCTGTCGATCAACCAGACCATCGTGCGTACGTCGCTGACACAGTTCACGCTGTTCCTGGCACTCGTGCCACTGGTGCTGTTCGGCGGCGAAGTGATCCGCAGCTTCACCATCGCCATGACCTTCGGCTGTCTGGTGGGTATGTACTCGTCGATCATCGTCAATGGCCCGATCCTGATCAATTTTGGTCTCAAGCAGCGGGCCGACGAAAAGGCAGAACCGAAGACGGCAGACGGCGCATCGGTCTGATACAGGCAGGGACGTGACAGAAGCGCCACATTACCCGCAACAGGCGGGGATCGACTTCTACGGCAATAGCGGGTTCCGCTTTGCCGGCATGTCGCATCGTGGCTCGCTTCTGTGCCTGCCCACCGGCATGTACGCCTGGGATGTTGCCAACATTGGCGACATCACCATGGAATCATTGGCCCCGGTCTTTGCCGCGGCCGACGATATCGATGTGCTGCTGATCGGCCTTGGTCCAGACATCGCCGCTTTTCCGAGTGAGCTACGCGACGCCCTGCGGGAAAAGCGGATCATCGTCGAGGCGGTCAACACCGGCAGCGCCATCCGCACCTATAACGTGCTGCTGGCCGAGGAACGAGCCGTGGCCGCCGCCCTGATCGCGGTTGAGAAAGCGCGCTAATGTCAGCCGAGAGTTTCGCCCACGCCGCCGAGGCCCTGCGCCAGGGCGACCGCGACCGCTATCTGTCGACGCTGGTGCTGACCGGCGACAAGCGCGACGCCGTAACGGCGCTCTATGCCTTCAATGCCGATGTGGCCTCGATCCGCTCGCGGGTGTCCGATCCGGCACCGGGCGAAATCCGTCTGCAATGGTGGAGCGATGCGCTCGACGGGGAAGGCCACGGCACCATTCGACAAAACCCGGTGGCCGATGCGCTGCTGGACACCATTGGGCGCTACAACATCCCGGCCGGCACGCTGCTCCGCCTGATCGGCGCCCGGCGCTTTGATCTCTACGACGATCCGATGCCGGACCTGCAGACCTTCGAAGGCTATGCAGGCGAGACGGTCTCGACGCTTTACCAGCTGGCGGCAATGATCCTCAACGACGGCGAGACCATCGAGACCGGCGACGCTGCCGGGCATCTGGGCGTTGCGCACGCACTGATCGGTCATCTGCGGGCGTTCGGCTACACCTCTTCGCAGGGGCGCATCATGTTGCCATGGTCGATCTTTGAGGCCAATGGCGTGCGCGAAGGCGAGATTTTTGCCCGCACAGAAAGCGAAGGCCTGCATGAAGCGCTGGGTCAGTTGACCGAGATTGCTGGCGAGCACCTGCAGAAGGCCGAACAGGCGATTGCGCTGCTGCCCGCCAAGCTAAAGCCGGCCTTTGCTCTGGTTGCGATTCTCAAACCGCAATTGGCCGGACTAAGCCGTCGAAAAACCACGATCTTCACACCCGCTGTGGACGAACCCGACTGGCGCAAGATACTCCGCCTGTCGTGGTGGGGGATAAGTTCGGGGCGTTAGACCAAGCTTCTCGGCTCGCACATCCGCCAGTAGACCTCATCCTGAGCCCGTCGAAGGACGAGGTCGTGGCGCGATTGAGGTCCCCGACCTCATGGTTCGACAAGCTCACCATGAGGTCTGATTGGGGTGTCCCGTGGTCAAATCCAGCTTTGCAGATCGGCCAGAGCCCGCGTCGTGATCGCCTTACGCTTGGCGATGGTCTTGTCATTGCCGCGCCAGCGGCCAGCGCCTTCCGGCTTGACGATCTCGACTTCGGGAAACAGTCCGAAATTGACGTTCATCGGCTGGAAGCTGCGCGCGCCGCTATAGCTTTCCGATTCCAGATGGCCACCGGTGATATGCGCCACCAGCGCGCCGAGCGCGGTAGTGATCGGCGGCGTCGCCATGGTCTCGCCACGGGATTCAGCCGCTGCCAGACGCCCGGTGAGCAGACCAACGGCGGCGCTTTCGACATAGCCCTCGACGCCCGTCACCTGACCGGCGAAACGCACGCGCGGATCGGCCTTGAGCTTGAGGTCTTTGCCCAACACCTTGGGGGAATTGATGAAAGTGTTACGATGCAACCCACCCAGGCGGGCGAACTGCGCGTTTTCGAGACCAGGGATCATGCGGAAAATCTCCGCCTGGATGCCGTAGCGCATCTTGGTCTGGAACCCGACCATGTTCCACAGCGAGCCCAACGCATTGTCCTGCCGCAGCTGGACGATGGCGTAGCTCTTGACCAGAGGATCACGCGGATTGGTCAGACCGACCGGCTTCATCGGACCATGGCGCAGCGTTTCGACGCCGCGTTCGGCCATCACCTCGATTGGGAGGCAGCCGTCGAAATAAGGGACCTTTTCCCAGTCTTTGAATTCGTGCAACGGCGCGGTCTTGAGCGCCTCAACGAACGCAAAATACTGATCCTTGTCCATTGGACAGTTCAGATAATCAGCGCCCGTGCCGCCCGGACCAGCCTTGTCATAGCGCGACTGCGCCCAGACAATGTCCATATTGATGCTGTCGTAATGGACGATCGGCGCAATCGCGTCAAAGAACGCCAAGGCGTCTTCGCCGGTCGTCGCCAGAATGGCATCGGCCAATGCAGGCGAGGTCAGCGGGCCGGAAGCAATGATGACATTGCTCCACTCGGCCGGCGGCCAACCGGCGACTTCTTCGCGGATGACGGTGATATTTGGATGGTTGTGGATGGCCCGCGTCACCTCATCGGAAAACGCATGGCGATCAACGGCAAGCGCGCCGCCGGCGGGTAGCTTGTGCTTGTCGGCAGCCTGCATGATCAGCGAGCCGCAGCGCCGCATTTCCTCGTGCAGCAGGCCGACGGCGTTCTGCTCGTGATCGTCCGAGCGGAAGCTGTTGGAGCAGACGAGCTCGGCAAAACTGTCGGTGCTGTGCGCGTCGGTCGGCTTGATGCCGCGCATTTCGTGCACGATGACTTTGGCCCCGGCTTGCGCGGCCTGCCATGCGGCTTCGGATCCGGCGAGACCGCCGCCAATGATATGAATAGGTTCTGATGTGGACATGCCCGGCAGATACCAAGCGCCACCACTTAGCGCAACAACTGAGGGGCGAGTTTACCGCTGCGTCGGGCAGGCGGGGATAAATTGTTCGCGCGGCTGTTCTGGCGGATTGCTTGGCAGGTCAAACCCCACAAAGCAAAACAGCCGCATCTCAGAGAGAAGCGGCTGTTCGGTTTACGAAGTCTGTAAGTTCAGCGAAGTGAAACTTAGAGACCGGCAGCATGGTCACGTGCGATCCGATTGATGTCGGTGCGCGAAATGCCCAGGTCGTTGAGCTGACGATTGTCGAGAGCAGCAAGCTCACGGACTGTCTGCTGGTATGCGGCCCACTTCTTGAAAGTCTTGCGAATGTCCATTTGGTAGTCTCCTTTCGTTTACGAGCTTATATTTAGATCACTGCCTGCCAGATGAGCAGTGGGTCATTGCTCAAACGGGTCATGCGTCCTGCGCAGGGCTTTAACCGTCATGGTTCATCTTCGGTTAAGGCTTGTGTCATGCAAATGGCCGCCGGGTGACCATCCGGCGGCCATCAATAATTTCGCAGTCGAAGTCTTCAACGATCAAACAGTGACCGCGTCATCTTCGAGAAGTCGGGGCCGGTAAGCCCCAGTAAATCGGCATCACGCGTCGAGGGAACGTCCATTTCCCGCAACGTCTGCTTGATGTCGACCAGGCGCTTGACGCGCCAGACCACACGCACAAACATCAGAGTATTCCCTAGTGCTGGTTACTGACGCCGCAAAGATGGGGTGATTTGAACGGCAGCGCCATGTCGTAAACGTCAAGCGCTGCATGCGTCTTGCGCATGGCATTTTTCATGAACTGACACAAAACAGCCATGTGCACCAAGCGCAGCAAAAGGCTGGTCAACGCTAACAGACTGCTAGCGTTGACATTGTCATTGGCGAGAATTGGTTATTCGGCGGCTCGGGTCGCGAAATGTGGCCGACGGGCCATCACTTCCTTGAGGAACTTGCCGGTATAGGAGCGCGGATTTGCCGCGACATCTTCCGGCGTACCCATGGCGACGATCTCGCCGCCACCGTCGCCACCTTCGGGTCCGAGGTCTATGACCCAGTCGGCGGTTTTGATGACTTCGAGGTTATGCTCGATGACGATGACGGTGTTGCCGCCCTCGACAAGCTCATGCAGCACGTCGAGCAATTTGGCCACGTCGTGGAAATGGAGACCTGTCGTCGGCTCATCCAGCATATAGAGCGTGCGGCCGGTGGCGCGCTTGGAGAGTTCCTTGGAGAGCTTGACGCGCTGCGCCTCGCCGCCCGAGAGCGTATTGGCCGGCTGGCCGACCTTTACATAACCAAGGCCGACGCGTTGCAGTGTCGCGAACTTGTCGCGAATGACCGGAACAGCCGAGAAGAAATCGACGCCTTCGTCGATGGTCATATCCAGGATGTCGGAAATCGACTTGCCCTTGAACTGAACTTCGAGCGTTTCGCGGTTGTAGCGCTTGCCCTTGCAGACGTCGCAGGTGACGTAAACGTCAGGAAGGAAGTGCATCTCGATCTTGAGAACGCCATCGCCCTCGCACTTCTCGCAGCGCCCGCCCTTGACGTTGAAGCTGAAACGGCCGGGGCCGTATCCGCGCGTCTTGGCTTCCGGCAGGCCGGCAAACCACTCGCGCAGCGGCGTAAACGCGCCGGTATAGGTGGCAGGGTTCGAGCGTGGTGTGCGACCAATCGGCGACTGGTCGATATCGATGACCTTGTCGAGGAACTCGAGGCCGGTCAGCGATTCATGGGGGGCAGGGACCACGCGCGCGCCGTTCAGGCGGCGGGCAATGGCCTGGTACATGGTGTCGATCATCAGTGTCGACTTGCCGCCGCCCGAAACGCCGGTGATGGCGACGAACATGCCCAGTGGCACATCGACCGACACGTTCTTGAGGTTGTTGCCGGTGGCGCCCATGACGCTGAGGGTCTTTCCCTTGGTGCCCTGACGACGCTCAGCCGGCATGGCAATGCCCATGCGGCCCGACAGATATTTTCCGGTCAGCGAGTCGGGGCTGTCGATAATGTCCTGTGGCGTGCCTTCGGCGACGATATGGCCGCCGTGTACGCCAGCACCGGGACCGATGTCGACAACGTAGTCAGCGGTCATGATGGCGTCTTCGTCGTGTTCGACGACGATCACGGTATTGCCGATATCGCGCAGGCGACGCAGCGTTTCGAGCAGCTTGGCATTGTCGCGCTGATGTAACCCGATCGAGGGCTCATCAAGCACGTAGAGCACGCCGGTCAGGCCCGAGCCGATCTGGCTGGCAAGGCGAATACGCTGGCTCTCGCCACCCGACAGAGTGCCGGAATTTCGCGACATGGAAAGATAATCAAGGCCAACTGCCACGAGGAAATTCAGCCGCTCGCGGATTTCCTTGAGGATGCGCTCGCCGATGGTCTGCTGGTTTGGCGTCAGTTTGGCCGGCAGCTGTTCGAACCAGGTCAGGGAATCCTTGATGGACTTCTCGGTGACTTGGCCGACATGCAGCCCGTCGATCTTGACGGCCAGCGATTCCGGCTTGAGGCGATAGCCGCCGCAGGCAAAGCAGGGCTTGGCCGACATGTACTTTTCGATTTCTTCGCGCATGCCTGCGCTTTCGGTTTCCTTGTAGCGACGCTCAAGGTTGCCGATGACGCCTTCAAAGGCCTTGGTAGTCTTGTACTGGCGCAGGCCATCGTCATAGACGAAGTCGACCTTGTCCTTGCCGGTGCCATAGAGTACGGCGTGCTGGATCTCGAAGGGTAGTTCATTCCACGGCGTAGCGGTCGAGGCGCCATACATCTTCAACACGGCGGCCAGCGTCTGGATGTAGTAAGGCGCGCTCGTCTTGCTCCATGGCAGGATGGCGCCGTCCTTGATCGAGAGGGTCGCATCCGGAACGATCTGGTCAGGGTCGATCTTCTGTTCGGTGCCAAGGCCATCGCAAACCGGGCAGGCGCCGAACGGGTTGTTGAACGAGAACAGGCGCGGCTCGATTTCGGCAATGGTGAAGCCGGAGACCGGGCAGGCGAACTTTTCCGAGAACGTCGTCTGCTTGGCGCTGCCGTCTTCGGCCTTCTCGTCGACGAACTCGATCAGCGCGATGCCGTCCGCCAGCTTCAGCGCCGTCTCAAAGCTCTCCGACAGGCGGCCGGAAATGTCTGGCCCGACCACCACGCGGTCGACCACGACTTCGATGTCATGCTTGAACTTCTTGTCGAGGGCAGGGGCTTCCTCGATCTCGTGGTATTCGCCGTCGATCTTGACGCGCTGGAAGCCCTTGCGCATCAGGTCGGCGAGTTCCTTTTTGTACTCACCCTTGCGGCCGCGCGCGATCGGCGCGAGCAGGTAAAGCCGCGTGCCTTCGGGCAGTTCCAGTACCTTGTCTACCATCTGGCTGACGGTCTGGCTTTCGATGGGCAGGCCGGTTGCGGGCGAATAGGGCACGCCGACGCGGGCAAACAGCAGGCGGAGATAGTCGTAGATCTCGGTGACCGTGCCAACGGTAGAGCGCGGGTTACGCGATGTGGTTTTCTGCTCGATGGAAATCGCGGGCGACAGGCCCTCGATATGCTCGACATCGGGCTTCTGCATCATCTCGAGGAACTGGCGCGCATAGGCGCTCAGCGATTCCACGTAGCGGCGCTGGCCTTCAGCATAGATGGTGTCGAATGCCAGCGACGACTTGCCGGACCCGGACAGACCCGTCATCACGATCAGGCTGTCGCGCGGCAATTTGAGGTCGATGCCCTTGAGATTATGTTCGCGGGCTCCGCGCACAATGATCTCACGGTTCTGGCTTGGCTTGGTGGTCATCAATTCAGTCCATGGCTCGGTGCGCCAGCAGGCTGCACCACGGCAAAGTCGATAATGGGCATTTGGTCAGGAAGACCAGATAAATAGGGGCGCCGCGCGCTTGCCACAAGCGGGGCAAACGCATGGCCGCCCGGCTTGCAGGTCACCTTAGCGTGTAGCTGACGACTTGCCAAAGCGGCATTGTTTGCGGTGAACATAAGCGGAACAATGCGGATTCGGTCAAGTCCGAAGATCATGCCGCGGTTTTGGAGCACGGCTACTGACAGGGTCTGTCAGCAGACAACAAAACGCCGCGCAGCTGGACGTGTGCACAAATGCCGCCAGCGAGCATTTCCAATGCGAGGCAGTGCCTCATGTGGAGGATGCTTGACTGGCCAAGATATATGGAACATAAAGAGAACAAATGAAGAGACACTTCTGTTCACAACTTCGCCAAGGCGCGGGCGGTGAGCGGCGCGCGGGAGTAAGGTGCCGCCGCTATGTAAGTGAGCGTCCTCGTGGGCAAAGGCCCGGGGACTGAATCGAAAGGAATGAGCGATGGCAGGCAGTGTGAACAAGGTCATCCTGGTGGGCAATCTCGGGGCTGACCCAGAAGTGCGCAACCTCCCAAGCGGGGGCAAGGTGGTGAATCTGTCGATCGCCACCTCGGAGAACTGGAAAGACAAGAACACCGGCGAACGCCGCGAAAAGACCGAGTGGCACCGTGTGGTGATCTTCTCGGAAGGTCTGACGCGCGTGGCCGAGAGTTATCTGCGCAAGGGCAGCAAGGTCTATATCGAAGGCCAGCTGCAGACCCGCAAGTGGCAGGACCAGTCCGGCGCCGACAAGTATTCGACCGAAATCGTGCTGCAGGGCTTCAACTCGAACCTGACGCTGCTCGACGGCCGCAACGACGCTGAAGGCGGCGGTGGCGGCGGCCAGGGTGGTGGTTATGGCGGCGGTGGCGGCGGCGACGGTGGTTTCCGTGGCGTGCGCGACAATGCCGGTGGCGGCGCGCGTCGTCCGGCCTCCAATGCACCGGCCTTCGAGCCAGGCGGCATGGACGACGATATCCCGTTCTAAGAACGCTGGATTATTTCAGAATGCAGAAAGGTCGCTTCGGCGGCCTTTCTTTTTGGCCTGAGTGTCAGGCGGCGATGGGGAAGGTCATTGTCGTGTTGCGACCGGCGGCCTTGGCTGCGTACAGCGCCGTATCGGCCTGCCGGAACAGGTCCTCGGCCGAACCGCCCCGATAGAGTGCAACGCCGACCGATGCACTTAACGCCATGGTGTGGCCCATGCGAGCGAGGGGTTGGGCGACCATTTCGACGATAGCCTGCGCCCGCTGCTCGATCTCGGCGAGGCTGAGGTCGGCACCCAGGAGCACGGCAAATTCATCGCCACCGATCCGCGCCACGAGTTCTGCCGTGCCGCTGCTCTCGGTCAGCCGCGCGGCGGCTTCCTTGATGCATTCATCGCCTAGCGCATGGCCGTGGGTGTCGTTGATCTGCTTGAAGCCATCAAGATCCATCAGCAGCAGCGCGCCGATCTGACGCTTGCTGGAGCCATCATTGAGCATGTCGAGGCGCGTCTGGAACTGGCTGCGATTGGCGAGACCGGTCATGACGTCGAACTCGGCCAGATAGCGCGTGTGATCGCCGAGCAGTTTTTCTTCGGTAATGTCCTGCTTCATGCCAAAAATGCGCGTCGCCTTGCCGTTGACCGCTTCGACGGCTGCGGTCAGGCGCATCCAGCGCGTATTGCCCTTGGCCGTCGTGATCTTGGCGGTCAGCGCAAAATCGGAGCAATTGGCGATGGCGTGGGCGCGCATCGCCTCCATGTCGCGGCGGCACTCATCGCTGTAAAAGGGCAGGGTGGTGTCGCGCGCAATCGGGCTGCCATGCGGCAACTCGAACAGGTCATAGACGCCATTGGTCCAGCGCAGCGAGCCGTCCGACAGATCACATTCCCAGATGCCGATCCGCGCCGTGGCCGAGGCCCGGTCGAACAGGCAGCGGCGTTGCCGCTCGACCTCGATCTGCCTGGCAATGGTCGCGCTTTGAATCGCGATCTCGCGCCGCTGGCGCTCGATGATCACCTGCGACAGCGCATCATGCGCCAAGGCGGCAATGGTGTTGGCCATGGCCGCACTGCGCGGGCGCGAATCGAACAGGCTGAGGAGCATGGCCGGGCGGTCGGCATCGGCGGGCACGGTCATTCCGGCATAAAAGCGACAGTGATCGCGCTGCTTGTCGAGCGTGTCGGCGATGACCAGCGGCGCGGTATCCGCCGTCGCCATGGCCTCCAGAACATTGAGATTGGGTGTGGCGTCGCCAAACGCCGCAATCACCGTGTGCTGGTCGGCAGTCACCTGAACCAGGCGTGCGCCAGCAATACCCAGCAGGTCGCACATCCGCACCAGGCGTGCGCTGAAATCGTCGCGAGTCTGCGTCCACGTCTGGGGCGCAGATGCAGACAAATGCTGAGCGGCTATTCGGCTGGACAATTGAGGGTTCTCGGATAGGCAAAAAAACCTAACCCGCTGGTGGTTAAGATTTTCTGCCCGCCAAGGGTTTGCAAACCAAAAACAATTGGGGCGGCCATGAAGCCGCCCGCACAGTCCCCAAAGGTTACGTGGGTCTATTGCTTGGTGAAGGGCACGTCGGCGCGCAGGTTATCGCCGTTTTCGACATAGACCACCTCGAACGCCACGGTGATCGCATCCGGGCGCAGGAAAATTTGCGCCGTGATGTTGAGCGGTTTGCCGTGTTCGTCCTGTTCGCGCTCACGCAGGTTGAACACCAGCCCACCGGCGCGCTTCTGGCCGACGGCGATGCCGGTAAAGGTGGCGTTGGACGTCATCGCGGCTTCATAGCGCTTGTTGGCCTCGACATAGGCCATGGTGCCGGCGACCGAGAGCTGGGTGCCCGCCAGCGTGCAGCGGCCGCTATAGTTGACCTTGTCCTGATTGCCCTGCGTGAGCGACAGGCGACAGACCACGGTTTCGGTGGTGGCGCCGACCAGCGTGCCGCGTCCGCGCCATTCCCCGATATAGGATTTGATCAGGGCAACGTCGGCCGGAGCGGCGATAGCCGGGGCAACTGCGCCACCCATGGCAGCCACAACGGTCGCCACTGCCATGGCACGCGACAGAACTCCGAAAATGCTCATTGCACGCACGCTCCAGTAAAATCCTGCCCCCGGGCAGATCGCATTCGGCGACCGATAGCAAACCACACTTGCTTGACGGTCAATGTTCTCGACAATTTAACCGCCTGCAAGCCCCCGACTGCGGGGATAGCGGTGATTTCCTTGGCTGAGATCAGGAGGGCAGCGGCTTGGCACGTTCGCCGGTCGGATCGTCGGGCGTCGCCTCGTGGTCGGCCATACGCACCTTGATCCGGCCCAAAGGATGGAAGAATTTGCCACCGGCCAGCAGCATGGCCGGAAGAATGAACAGGTCTCCGATGACCGCAAAGGCCAGCGTCGAGACGAACATGGTGCCAAACATCGCCACCTGCGGCAGGTCCGAGAAAGTGACGATAACGACGCCGGAACAGAGGATGATGGTGGTTGCGATGATCGCGCCGCCGATGCGATCCAGCGTGTGCTTGACCGCCTCCATATGCGGGCGACTTTCCTCGCGTCGGGAATGGAGGTAGTGCGACAGGAAATGCACCGTGTCGTCCACGGCAATGCCGAAGGCGATGGTGAGCGCGATCACGGTCGTCAGTTGCAGGCCCTGACCGGTGAAATAAAGCCAGGCGAGGGTGCCCAAAACCGGGAAGAGGTTGGGAATGGCCGAGGCCAGCGCGACGCGGAAGGACTGAAAGGCAAAGCCGATCAGCGCGATGTTGACCAGCACCGAAAGGGTCAGATCGAGCTGCAGCCCGGCAACGATCTGGTCGGTGGCGAATGTCGTCAAAATCCGGAAGCCGCCGATCTCGGCGCCGGTAATGCCGGCCGCTTTCAGCTCTGCGTCGACATCGATGACCAGTTGCTTGAGGTCGTCTGAGTCGATGATGGTCGGCATGAATCCGGTGACGAGCGCCTGCGTGCCGTCATCGGTGACGAAACGGCGCTTCATGAATGGCCCGACGGACTCGAACACCTCTTGGCGCGAGAAGCCGCTCTCGGTGTAATTGGTCATGCTCTCGACCGAGATAACCTTGTTCTGGCCGAGGTGCTTTTCCAGAATCCTGTGTACGGCAACAATGGTCTTGAAGTCTTCGGCGCTGACATTGGGGTCGCCATCCGCGAGAGGCACACGAATGTAGAGCGGGGCAACGCCACCGACGCCTTCGTCGATATCGGCCGCTGCCGACAACGCAGTGGACTCATTGGCCACGACGCCTTCGAACGAAAAATGCGGTTTGATCAGGAAATAGGGGATGAACAGCAGCAGGGTGACAAGGATCGCGATGATCGATAGCTGCCGCCCGAACTTGCTGGCCATGAACCACGCCACGGGCAAAGGCGCCGTCAACACGAGGCTTGAGCGCTTGGGTGGCTTGAAGCCCAGCCGGATGGCGGTCTTGAGCATCAGCGGCACGAAGGTCATCAGACAGACAAACAGCAGAACGGAGCCGATAGAGCCTGCGATGGAGAATTCGCGCACGCCCTGACCCGGCGTCAGCGCCAGCGATGCGAAGCTGATCAGGGTCGTCAGCATGGTCAGTGCAGCGGCGGGCCCGACCAGCTTTACGGTCGCGTCGACTGCCTTGTTGGGCTCCATCCCGTCCCGCCAATAGGCGAGCCAGTTGAAGATGAAGAATATCGATTCGGCGAAGCTGATCACCAGCACCAGCGTCGTCACGATGATGGTGAGGAACGTGAACGAGCCGAAGAACAACAGGATTATGCCCATCGACCAGATCAGGGCGAGGAAGGGCATTGCGGCGACCAGCAATGCGCCGGTCAGCGAGCGCAATGCCAGGAGCGCAATGAGTGCGCCCAGCCCAAAGCCCCAGATGGTGAACTTGATCTGATCGCTCACCGCAGCATTGAGCATTTCAGAGGTCCAGATCGGCGGGCCGGTCAGTTCGACGGAGATGTTTTCGTCCTGATAGGGCGCAATGGTCCGATGCAAGCTCTCGATCATGAGCCTCGTGCCGTCGCCCTTGGTCATTTCCTGATTGGGGAACATGATCAGCACCACGCCATCAAGGTTCGGCGTGATCAGGTTGCGCATCATCGGATCGTTTTGCTGCAGATCGGCCAGCGCGCGGGCGACTTCCGAATAGCTCTCCATCTGCTCGGGCACCGCGGGCACCGAACCGCCCCGGCTGTCCGGCTTGCGCAGGGTGAACGGCGACATGGTGCCGACGGCAAAGTCGTTGAGCTCTAGATCGAATGCCAGTTCGCGCACCCGCTCGAGCGTTTCAGGCTCGGTCAGGCGCGGGGAACTGATCAGGACATAGACGTCGTTCTCGAAGGTTCCGAAGGTCTCGGCGAGGTGTTCATAGGCGTCATAATATTCGCCCGAATGCGCGAAGACCCGCAGCAGGTCGCCATCGACATTGGCTTTTGGGATTTGCGCGAAGCACAGGATGGAAAAGGCCAGCACAGCCAGTGCGATGGTGCGCGGATAGCGCAGCGTGGTCAGGCCGATATATTCGAGGCCGAAACCAATAGAGCGGTCATAGGTGAAGCGCGCCCACAGCCTGCCGAAAAAGGACCCCACAGCCACTGCACGAGACTCCGCGAATTCGGCGACAGATTGGCGCGATTTCTACGGGGTTGCAGCGACAGCGTCCAGTGAGCGCGGTGCGCGTGGGCGGGTTATGAGCAGTTCAATTGTGGGGTGGCCCCGCGCGAACGCGGGGCCGGATGGATCAGGCGGTGAGTGCGGCGCGATTGGCTTCGAGGAAGTGTGCGAAAGTCTCGGGCTTGCGGCCCGAAAGGCGCTCGACAGCGTCGGTCGCAACGCCATGGAAGCCGAAGACAGCGTCAATCTGGAAAGCCACCAAAGCCTGGGCATAAAACTCGGGCAGACCTGCAGCGACCATGCCGGCTTTGAGTTCTGGTGGCGTGACAGCCACGACGGCCACCGGCTTACCGCTGACCTTTGCGTAGAGTGCCGCGCGCTCGGCATTTGTCACGGCGGCTGGACCGCTGACATCTTCGATGGACTTCCCTTCGGAGGTCAGCAAGGCGCCGGCTGCGGTGCGGGCGGCATCGGCGCGGGTAACAAAGGCGGTGCCGCGGTCGCCGATGAGGCCGAACAACTGGCCCGATCCGATAACGTGACCGACATCAATCAGGTTGTTCTCGGCATACATGTGATTGCGCAGCGAGGTGAAGTCGAGGCCGCTCTCGGCTAGTGCGACTTCGGTCCAGTAGTGCTCGATACCAAGGCCTGCATCGGCATTTGGTCGGGCAGCTGGGGCGGAGGTATAGACGATGTGCTTGACGCCAGCGGCCTTTGCGGCGGCGATGGCGGCGGTCTGCTGCGCCACGCGTTTGCCAACGCCGTCGGTGCTGATGACGAGGACGCGGTCGACACCGGCGAAGCTTGCGGGCAGGCTGGCGGCATCGTCGAAATCAAGATGGCGCACTTCGACGCCGCGTGCCGCAAGATCGGCCAGCTTGGAGGTGTCGCGCGTGCCGGCGATGATTTTGGTCGCGCCGCGCGCCAGAAGCTCTTCAACCGCGATGCGGCCGAATTTGCCCGATGCGCCGGTGACGAGCAATGCCTGATCCTTGAAGTTCGACATGTCCATTTCTCCGTGTTGTCCCGCCCCACTTGCGAAGATCGCCGTTGGAGACTAGGTATCGAATAGAGAGTGCTATCTAGGCTCGTTCCTACCGGCGTTAAAGGAGGCACTTTCACCGCTGAACGTCACCTGGAGGTAACTGCCATGCTGGACAACAAATCACAGGCCGATGTCTATATCGAGAGCTGGAACAGCATCGTCGGTAGCCCGCTGGGCAACTGCCCGATCCGGGGTGTGCTCGACAAGATCAGCGATAAATGGAGCATGTTGCTGGTGATGATGCTGGCCGGCGGCCCCAAGCGTTTCAACCAGCTTCGGCGCGACGTGCCCGACATTTCCCAAAAGATGCTGACCCAGACGCTGCGCGATTTGCAGCGCGACGGCATGATCACGCGCAAGGTCTATGACACCAAGCCGCCATCGGTCGAATACCGGCTGACGCCGATGGGCGCCTCGATCATCGTGCCGTTCGGACATCTGATCGACTGGGCCGGCGAACACCACAGCCATATCGGCGCGGCGCGCGTCGAATACGACAAGACCATTTAGTCGCCGGGGACAACCCGGGGCGGGCGGACGCGGATTTGATTGGCAGCGGCCTTGCGGCGGCGCTGCTCGGCTTTGCAGGTTCTGATAATGCCGCGTGCCCGGCGCAGGACGCCGATGCCGATGCCGTCGAGCTTGAGCAGTTCGGGACCTTCCATTCCGTCGATTTCGCCCAGCGTCTTTAGGCCCGCGCTTTGCAGGCGCTTGCCGATGCCGTCGATGTCGCGCAGGTCGATCACCGAAATATTCTGCCAAGTCTCTGCGCCGCGAAGCCACGCCCGATAGGTATCTGCCATGAGCCTGCTTATCTCAGTCGCATGGGCGTTAGCCACACAAGTCTGCGTCCTGGCTCAGCTTTGAGTGCAGGACGTCAGTGGGATCTTGGCGCCGCCGCCAAAACCGATCGTCGCTTTCTGGTCGGGCAGCACCTCGAAATCAAAGATCAGCTCATCGCCCTGATCCAGTTCAGCCACGAATCGATAGACCCCGTTTCGGGGCACGACGTCGGTGATGGTGCCGAGATCAGCCTTCACATCCGTGACGCTGAAGGCCTTTTCGCCTTCGGTTGAAAACGAGACTGTGGCGGCGCGCGGATCGTAGAGGACGATGTTCTTGTCCTCGATCTGAATGCCCTCAATGTCGGCGGCGTCACATTCGGAGCCATCCAGAACCCAGAGGCCTGTCGGATGGCCGAATTTTGGCGGATCGACGGGGAAGGGGCCGCCACTTCCCGCCAGCGAAGGCGGATTGGGCCAGCCATTGGAACTGCTGCTGCCGCCGGGCGAAGGCTTTGGCGCGGTCTGCGCCTGCACGGCCACACTACCAAGCAGGGCGAAAACGATGGTCGCGGCGAGAATGCGTTGCACGGTGATCTCCTGCGTCGGCTGCCGATTTCACTGTGATTTTTTGACAGACACAAGCTGAACGCAAGATGAAGCATTGCATTGGCCAAGACATTGTTGCGCCGTGTCAGATGCGGCGCAATTCTGCAAGACGATTGGCAAGAAATTGCCGCTCACAACTTGGCGATTGTCGCCGCCTTGGTCTCGCCGTCGCGCGGTGGCCAACACCCGGCGCCGCAAAGGCGTCTCTCCACAGCGAAGGCCGGTGAGAATTGGCATTCTGTGTCGGAATCGCCTATCTAATGGGTAGTTTGAACAAACAAGAATCACCCCAGTGACCGATACGCCCGATACCGGAACCGGCGCGCCGCCGCCGCCCTCCGACATTTCGTTGATCTCCATCACTGACGAGATGCGCAAAAGCTATCTCGATTATGCGATGAGCGTGATCGTGAGCCGCGCACTGCCCGACGTGCGCGACGGCCTTAAGCCCGTGCACCGTCGTATTCTGTTCTCGATGAGCGAGAACGGCTACGAGTACAACAAGCCCTATCGTAAGTCGGCCCGTGTGGTCGGCGACGTGATCGGTAAGTATCACCCCCATGGTGATAGTGCCGTCTATATGGCCTTGGTCCGTATGGCGCAGGACTTCTCCATGGGCGAACTGCTCGTGGAAGGTCAGGGTAACTTTGGTTCGGTCGACGGCGATATGCCGGCTGCCATGCGTTACACCGAAGTGCGCATGCAGAAGATCACCAATGCCATGCTCGATGACCTCGACAAGGACACGGTGGATTTCCGCGACAACTATGACGGCTCCGAACACGAGCCCGTCGTCTTGCCGGCGCGGTTCCCCAACATGCTGGTCAATGGCGGTAGCGGTATCGCCGTGGGCATGGCGACCAACGTTCCGACCCACAATCTGAGCGAGACCATCGACGCAGCCTTGCTGATGCTCGACAACGATCAGGTGACCACCGAGGAACTGCTCGAAGTTCTGCCTGGTCCTGATTTCCCCACCGGCGGCATCATTCTGGGCCGCGCGGGCATCCGTTCTGCCTACGAAACCGGCCGTGGCTCGGTGCTCGTGCGCGGTCGCGTCTCGATTGAGGAAATCCGCAAGGAACGCGAAGCCATCATCATCACCGAGTTGCCCTACCAGGTGAACAAGGCGACGATGGTCGAAAAGATTGCCGAGCTGGTGCGCGAGAAGCGTATCGAAGGCATCGCCGACATGCGCGACGAATCTTCGCGCGAAGGCATGCGCGTCGTCATCGAGATCAAGCGCGATGCGCTGGCCGATGTCGTGCTCAACCAGCTCTATCGCTTCACCCAGCTGCAGTCCTCGTTCGGTTGCAACTTCGTGGCGCTCAATGGCGGCAAGCCGCAGCTGATGAATCTGCGCGAAATCCTCGGCGCTTTCATCGATTTCCGTCACGAAGTGGTTACGCGTCGCGCCCGGTTCCTGCTCAACAAGGCTCGTGATCGCGCCCATATCCTGGTCGGTCTGGCCGTTGCCGTCGCCAATATCGACGAAGTCATCGCCCTGATCCGCACCGCGCCCGATCCAGCGACGGCCCGCGAGCAGCTGATGACGCGCCGTTGGCCGGCGGCCGATGTGGCACCGCTGATCGCGCTGATCGACGATCCGCGCCACCGTATCAACGACGACAGCACGTTCAATCTGTCCGAGGAACAGGCTCGCGCCATCCTCGAATTGCGTCTGGCTCGTTTGACCGCGCTTGGTCGCGATGAAATCGGCGAGGAACTCAATGGCCTGGGTCTGGAAATCGAGGACTATCTCGAAATCCTGCGCAGCCGTGAGCGCGTGGTCGAAATCATCCGCAACGAGCTGACCGAGATCAAGGAGCAGTTCGGCAGCGCCCGTCGCACCGAGATTTCCGACGTGGTCGGCGATTTCGACGACGAAGACCTGATCGCCCGCGAAGACATGGTCGTGACCGTGTCGCACGAAGGCTACATCAAGCGCGTGCCGCTTTCGACCTACCGTTCGCAGAACCGTGGCGGCAAGGGGCGCTCGGGCATGGCAACGCGCGACGAGGATTTCGTCTCGCGCCTGTTCGTGGCCAATACCCATACGCCGGTGCTGTTCTTCACCGACCGTGGCATTGCCTACAAGCTCAAGGTGTGGCGTCTGCCGCTGGCTCAGGCCAATGCGCGCGGCAAGGCGCTGATCAACATCCTGCCACTCGAGCAGGGCGAACGGCTGACCACCATCATGCCGCTGCCCGAGGACGAGACCAGCTGGGCAAACCTCGACATCATGTTCGCCACGACACGCGGCACGGTGCGCCGTAACTCGCTGGCCGACTTCATCGAAGTGCGCCAGAACGGGAAGATCGCCATGAAGCTCGATGACGGCGACCAGATCGTCGGCGTCGAGACGGCAACCGCCAATGACGACGTGCTGCTGACCACTGCTCTGGGCCAAGCCATCCGCTTCCGCACCGATGACGTCCGCCTGTTCAAGGGCCGCGACTCCATGGGTGTGCGCGGTATCCAGCTGGCTGAGGGCGACAAGGTCATTTCCATGGCCGTGATCAACCACTCCGACGCCTCCGCCGAAGACCGCGCTGCCTATCTCAAGATGAGCCGTGCAGTGCGTGGCGAACAGGCGGATGAGGAAAGCTCCAGCGATGAAGGCGATGTCGTCGCCGGCGCGCTGTCGCAGGACGTCTACGCCCAGATGAGCGCCATCGAGCAGTTCATCCTGACCATTTCCGAAAACGGTTATGGCAAGCGCACCTCGAGCCACGAATACCGGATCACCGGCCGTGGCGGTAAGGGCATCGTGGCGATGGCCGTCAACAAGCGGAACGGCAATCTGGTATCGAGCTTCCCCGTGGAAGAAGAAGACCAGATCATGCTGATCACCGACGGCGGCCAGACCATCCGTCTGCCGGTGGGCGGCGACAAGCCGATCCGCATCGTCAGCCGCGGCAGTCAGGGCGTCATCGTCTTCGATACTGCCGCCGACGAAAAGGTGATGTCGGTCGAACACATCAGCGAGCCAGAAGACGACGAGGTGCCCGACGCATCGACGACGCCTCCGGACGCTCCCGATGCGCCACCGGAAACGCCGGAACCGCCGATCACAGAATAAAAGTAAGGGGCGCTTCGGCGCCCCTTGTCATTCCTGCAAGACGGTGGCTTTGTCGGCATTCAAGGAGCCTCCTCAATGATCGACACTGCCGTTCTGCTGCCATACCTGCTGGCTTGCCTGCTTTTCACTGTCGTGCCGGGGCCATCGGTCTCCGTGGTCATCGCCAATTCGCTGGCCGGTGGTACGCGGGCAGGGCTGCTGACCATTTTTGGTGCGCAACTGAGCATGTTGAGCATGGTGCTAGTGGTGGCCGTCGGACTTGAGGCGGTGATGGGGCTGGTTGCCGGCGCGTTCGATATCATCAAGCTGATCGGCGCAGCCTATCTCGTCTGGATCGGCTTCAAGATGGTCCGCTCCAGCGGGCACCTCGATATCGGCAATGGCGAGCGCACTTCGGCGGGCCGCTATATCTGGCAGGGTGCACTGGTCAGCTGGGGCAATCCCAAATCGCTGCTGTTTTTGGGCGCCTTCCTGCCGCAGTTCATCAATCCAGCCCAGCCTGCCTTCCCCCAAATCGTCATTTTGGGCCTGATCGTCATGGCCGTGGCCTGCATCACCGATGGGCTTTACGCCATCTGCATCGGCCGCATCCGCCATCTGCTGTCGACGGCGCGTATCCGCATGGTCAACCGGGTCTCCGGTTTCGTGCTGATGGCTGGCGGCATCTGGCTGGCGCTGCAGAAGCGGGCCTGATTACGGCCGGCGCGCCTTGCCATGAATCTCCCCGCGTGAGAAAACCCTAGCAACAACAACGGGGAGAGGCGTTTTGAGCAAGCTGGTTGGGTTTTATCCTGGCTCATTTGATCCGTTGACCAACGGCCATCTCGACGTGATCGAGCGGGCCTGCAAGCTGGTCGATACGCTGGTCGTCGCCGTTGGCATCAATGCGGGCAAGAAAACCCCGCTATTTGCCCATAGCGATCGGCTGGAAATTCTGGAACAGGCGCTGGCCCCTGTCGGCAAGCGCACCGATACCGAATTCAAGATCGTCGATTTCTCAGGCCTGATGGTCAGCGCGGCCCGCGAACATGGCGCCAAGCTGATCATTCGCGGCCTGCGCGACACCACCGATTACAATTACGAAATGCAGATGGTCGGCATGAACGCCCAGATGGCACCAGACCTGCAGACCGTATTCCTGCCCTCCAGCCCCCCGGTTCGGCATATCTCGGCCACATTAGTGCGCCAGATCGCTGAGATGGGCGGCGACATTTCCGCCTTCGTCCCGCAAATCGTTCTCAAGGCCCTCAAGAGCAAATGATCTCCATCACCCGTCGCCTTTTCGGTGCTCTCGTCATCGGCGCCATGGCGCTGTCCGCTGCACCGAGCTTCGCCCAGACCGGCACGCCGCATCTGATCCTGACGCTCGAAGACGGCACCGTCGACATCGAGCTGCTCCCCGCCATTGCCCCCAAGCATGTCGAGCGCATCGTCACGCTGACAGAACAGGGCGCTTATAACGGCGTCGTGTTCCACCGCGTGATCGACGGCTTCATGGCTCAGACCGGCGACGTCAAGTTCGGCAAGTCCGGTTCGGACACGTTTGACCTGTCGCGTGCCGGCATGGGCGGTTCCGACCTGCCAGACGTGACGGCTGAGTTCAATTCCGAGAGCTTCCAGCGCGGCGTGCTCGGCGCTGCTCGCTCGCAGGACCCCAACTCGTTTAACAGCCAGTTCTTCATCACCACGGCTGACGCCAGCTTCCTCGATGGCCAGTATACCGTGTTCGGCAAGGTCGTCAGCGGCATGGAATTTGTCGACGCGCTCGAAAAAGGTCCGCAGTCGCAGAACGGCGCCGTGGCCAATCCTGATAAGATCGTCGAAGCCAAGATCGAGTATAAGTAAGCTCTGTGCGGCGCCCTGGTTCGACACGCTCACCATGAGGGTGGTTCGAGGGTCGCTGCGCTCCCACCTCACCATGAGGGATTCTCTTGGTGAGGTGTTCAAGTAGCCCTCATGGTGAGGGGCGAGTTTTTCACGAGCCTCGAACCACGAGGCCGTGTCAACGAACCTTGCACCCATCGCCCTTTGCCCTTACATGCGGGCCAGAATTTCCAAACCGAAAGTTGCAAAAATGGCTGAAATCGCCGATCCCGAAAACACCCTCGTCATCGAAACCACCAAGGGCAAAGTCGTTATCGCGATGCGGCCTGACCTGGCACCTGGCCACGTCGATCACATCAAGAAGCTGGCCCGCGAAGGCGCTTATGATGGCGTCGTGTTCCACCGCGTGATCGACGGCTTCATGGCCCAGACCGGCGACGTGCAGTTCGGCAACACCAACCTGCCAGAATTCAACCCATCGCGCACCGGCACCGGCGGCTCGAAGTACCCAGACATCAAGGCTGAGTTCAACGCTGAGCCACATGTACGTGGCACCGCCTCGATGGCCCGCTCGCAGAGCCCGAACTCGGCCAACTCGCAGTTCTTCATCTGCTTTGGCGACGCTGGATTCCTCAACAAGCAGTACACCGTTTGGGGCCAGGTCATCGAAGGCATGGACTTCGTCGACCAGATCAAGCGCGGCGAGCCCGTCATCAAACCAGACAAGATGATCTCGGTCAAAGTTGCGGCCGATATCGCCGCCTAAGCCCGACTCGTGGCAAACTATTGGACCCTCGGGCACATCGCCCGGGGGTCTTTTTGTTTGTTCTAACGGGCGGGGAGCTTCGGGGTGCGCATGGATTCCATTCTTTGGGCGTTGATGGGCATCGTTGCCGGCGCGTGTATCGCCACGCAGGCCCCGATCAATGCCAGCCTCGGGCGCAATCTGGGCGTGCCGATCGCGGCGGCCGGCGTGTCGTTTGTGGCGGGCGCGGTGCTGCTCTGGGTCCTCGCTTTCGCCTATAGCCACTTTGCCAGCATCCCGATCAATTTCGGCGCACCTGCGCCCTGGACCTTCGTGGCCGGCGGCGTGCTTGGGGCGTTCTACGTGTTCTCCAATATCATGCTAACGCCGATGATCGGCGCTGCGGCAGTGATGGCGCTATCGGTGGCGGGGCAGCTGGTCGGGGGCATGTTCCTCGACAAAATCGGCTTCATGGGCATGGCGGTGCGCGAAATTTCCATGGGGCGCATCATGGGCGCGGTACTGCTGGTGACCGGCGCGATGATGATCCGGCTGCTCTAGGCGGCACAGATCGGGGCAGTTGAGCAACAATGGATCAACCTTAAGGCCGTACACTGCGTTGAGCCGCTACCCGCCCTCGGGGCGCCATGCTAGGCAGGCACCATGCTTGTATCCGATTTCGACTTCGACCTGCCCGAAAAGCTCATCGCCCTCCATCCTGCTGAGCCGCGCGATTCCGCGCGCCTGCTGGTGGTGGACCCGGTTCATGGGCTTTCAGACCACCACATCCCGGACCTGCTGTGGTTGCTCAAGGATGGCGACGTGCTCGTCGTCAATGACACGCGCGTGCTGCCGGCTGAACTCAAGGGTATTCGCGTGCGCGGCGAAAACCGTGCCACGGTGTCGTTTAACCTCCACAAGCGGGTCGACGCCCACACCTGGCGCGCCTTCGCCCGGCCGGCCAAGCGCCTCGCGCTGCTTGATGAACTCGAACTTGGCAATGGCCAGACCGATGCGCTCAAGGCGCGCGTTGCCGGGCGAGGCGAAACCGGAGAAATGACGCTCGAGTTTGAACTCGGCGGTGCAGAACTGGACGAAGCCATCAAGTCGCACGGCGCCATGCCGCTGCCGCCCTATATCGGGGCTAAGCGCAAGGCCGAGGAACGCGACAATGTCGATTACCAAACGGTCTATGCCGCCGAAGACGGCGCCGTCGCCGCGCCGACAGCGGGTCTGCATTTTACTGACGCGCTGCTGCAGCAGTTGTCCGACAAAGGCGTCACCATCGAGCGCGTGACGCTGCATGTCGGGGCAGGGACCTTCCTGCCCATGAAGGTCGAAGACACCGACGACCACGTCATGCATTCCGAATGGGGCGAGATCGACGCCGCAACGGTTGAGCGCATCCTCGCCAAAAAGGAAGCCGGCGGTCGCGTCGTCGCCGTGGGCACGACGAGCCTGCGCCTGCTCGAAACCGCCTCGCGCGCCTCCGGCACGCTGTCGCCGTTCATTGGCGATACCGACATCTTC
The DNA here is from genome assembly GCF_040546815.1 of Devosia sp. 2618. Lineage (NCBI taxonomy): Bacteria > Pseudomonadati > Pseudomonadota > Alphaproteobacteria > Hyphomicrobiales > Devosiaceae > Devosia > Devosia sp. 2618. The sequence goes on along the minus strand of NZ_JBEPOO010000001.1, from coordinate 1,593,279 downwards.
ATCACGCCCGGCTTCAAGTTTCGTACCGTCGACGCGCTGATGACAAACTTCCACCTGCCGAAATCGACCCTCTTCATGCTGGTCAGCGCCTTTGCCGGCATGGCGACGATGAAGGCGGCGTATCAGCACGCGATCGATGACGGGTACCGGTTCTATTCCTACGGGGATTCGTCGCTGTTGCTGCGGGCGGAGCATCCGGGCGGCGAGGGCTGACCACCGACAGTTACCCTCGGGCCTGACCCGAGGGCTCTGTACTTACCCTGCGGCGCTCTCGTGGACCAACTGGCCGGTGAATTCACACGATGCGCCGTGGTAGGCGAGGCAGCCGTTTTGTTCCTGGACGTTGAGGAACCCATCCTCGTCAAAGGTCAGGGTGATTTCGCAATAGCGCTCGTTTTCCAGTGGGCTTGATGACCCGGCGACATAGTCCTCGTTCTCGACGAAAAAGTTGCCGCCGCTTGGCTCCATGATGAGTTCACCGCTGATGCCGCCGCCACAGCCGGGGATGTCGTTTTCCATCGGCACTTCGGTGCCTATGCTGATGCCGTAGATGTCGGCGTCGATGTGCTTGAGGTTGACGGTCAGATTGCCGCCTTCGCCACCACCATAGTAGTTGCCCTCGCGGATAGGGTTTTCCTGCGCCAAAGTGGAGCCGGCAGACAGGACAAGAGCGGCCGCGAGTAGAGTTAGTCGGATCATCGGATCACCAGAAAACGAGTTAGACACTATCCTTTGACGCCACTGCGCCATCAGACCTTGGGCGGAAATCTCAAAAAAGAATGTGCGAGGCGCTTAGAGCCCGGCGGCTTCGTGCTCAAGCGCACCGGAAAAACTGCAGGAGGCGCCGTGATAGTAGGTGCAGCCGCCTTCTTCCGTGATGACCAGGCCGTAATTGTCGTCAAATTCGAGGCGGATCTCGCACTGGGGCTTGCTGAATGCTGGCAGCGTGCTGTTGGCGTCGAAGAGTTCATTGGGCGCAGTCAGCAGGCCCACATTGTCCCGCACGACCACTTCGCCGTCGATGCTGCCCGCACAGCCCGGCACGTCATTGACCATCGGCACCGTGGTGCTGAGGGAGACCGCATAGACGCCGTTTTCGACATGGGTGAGGTCGGCGGTCAGTTCGCTGCCATCAGTGTTGCCGAAGTAATTGCCTTCAAGGACATCGAAATCCTGGGCAAAGGCGGAACCTGCAGTGAGGGCGAGGGCTGCTGCAAGAAGGGCGGTCTTGATCATCGGAACACCGGAATCGCGTTGGACACAAACATTGGACGGCTAAGCGGTATCAGACCTTGGGGGGCGTTTTCAAAAAAGTCGGTCACCGGTCAAATCGAGGTGCATTGTCGGTTTGGCGGCAACGCGTTAGAACCCGCGCCATGAAACAGGTCACCTTCACCCTTTCCGCCACCGATGGCATGGCGCGGCGCGGCCGCATCGACACGCCACGCGGTGATATCCAGACGCCAGCCTTCATGCCCGTGGGCACCGCCGGCACCGTCAAAGCCATGTATCCCGAACAGGTGCGTGAAACCGGCGCCGATATTTTGCTCGGCAATACATACCACCTGATGCTGCGCCCTGGCGCCGAGCGGGTGGCAAGCCAGGGCGGTCTGCACGACTTCATGGATTGGCAGCGCCCGATCCTGACCGATAGCGGCGGCTTTCAGGTCATGTCGCTCGCCCAGCTGCGCAAGCTGACCGAAAAGGGCGTGACCTTCAAATCGCACATCGATGGGTCGTCGCATGAGCTGACGCCCGAGCGGTCGATTGAAATCCAGACGCTGCTCGACAGCGACATCATCATGCAGCTCGACGAGTGCCTGAAGCTGCCGGCTGAAAAGAAGGAAATCGAGCGTGCCATGGAGCTTTCGCTCCGCTGGGCCGACCGGTCAAAGACCGCGTTCAATAACCAGCAGAACCGCGCGCTGTTTGGCATCGTGCAGGGCGGCGATGACCCGGAGCTGCGCGCACGCTCGGCGCAGGGGCTGAAATCGATCGGCTTTGATGGCTATGCCGTCGGCGGCCTTGCCGTTGGCGAGCCGCAGGAAGTGATGTTCAAGGTGATCGAAGAGATCACCCCAGAGCTGCCAACCGACCGCCCGCGCTACCTGATGGGCGTCGGCAAGCCCGATGACATTCTGGGCGCTATCGGGCGCGGCATCGACATGTTCGATTGCGTGCATCCGACACGGGCAGGGCGTCATGGCCATGTTTATACGCGCTTTGGCGTCATCAACCTGAAAAATGCCCGACATAGGGATGATCATCGTCCAATCGACGAAGCATCGCCGAACCCCAATTGTCGTCGCTGGAGCCGTGCTTACTTGCACCACCTCGTTAAGACTGAAGAGATTTTGGGTGCGATGATCCTATCGCAGATCAATCTGGCCTATTATCAAGAGCTGGTGCAGGGCTGCCGCGTCGCTATTGAAGGCGCCCGGTTCGAAGATTTTGCGGCAGAGACGCGCGCAGCATGGGCTGCTGGCGATCTTCCGGTTCTCTAACGTTCAGAAAAAGGCGCATCGACATGGCAAAATCCGGGCGTAAAGCCAGCTTCTCGAACCTCGGCAAGCACCGCAAGCGGCTCGAAGAGCAGCCCATGCGCATCCAGTTCGCTGTCGACCCCAACCGCTTCAAGCGCTATTCAGCGACTGGCGCGGGCATTCTGCTCGACTATTCCAAGAACCGCATCGATGAAGACGCGCTGGCCGCGCTGTTCGATCTGGCGCGCGCCGCAGGCGTTGAAGAACGCCGCGACCAGATGTGCGAAGGCGACCATATCAACATCACCGAAGACCGTGCCGTGATGCACATGGCGCTGCGCTATCAGGGCGACAAGCCTGTGCCGGTCGACGGCAAGGACGTGATGCCTGAGATCCGCGCCGTGCTGGCCGCGATCGAGACCTATACCAACGCCATCCGCAGCGGCGAAATCCGCGGCCATGGCGGCGAGCAGTTCACCGACATCGTCAATATCGGCATCGGCGGCTCCGACCTCGGCCCCGCCATGGTGACCCTTGCGCTGGAGCCCTATACCCGCGCCGATCTGCGCGCCCATTACGTGTCCAACGTCGATGGCGCCCATATCCACGACACGCTGAAGCGCCTCAACCCCAAGACCACGCTGTTCATCGTCGCGTCCAAGACCTTCACGACCGACGAAACGATGACCAATGCCAATTCGGCGCGCGAATGGATCGCTGACACGCTGGGCGAAGAAGCGGTGCCAAACCACTTCGCGGCCGTGTCGACCAATATCCCGGCCTGCGCCAAGTTCGGCATCCGCGAAGACCGTATCTTCGGGTTCTGGGACTGGGTTGGCGGCCGCTATTCGGTGTGGTCTGCCATCGGCCTGCCGATTGCTCTGGCCGTCGGCTACGACAATTTCGCAAAATTCCTGACTGGCGCGGACGCCATGGATCGCCATTTCCTGTCGACCCCGCTCGAGGAAAACCTGCCGGTCATCATGGCGCTGATCGGCGTCTGGTATCGCAACGTCTGGGGTTTCTCGACCCACGCCGTGCTGCCCTATGACCAGCGCCTGAGCCGTTTCCCGGCCTATCTGCAGCAGCAGGACATGGAATCGAACGGCAAGTCGGTGACGCTGGCGGGCAAGCCTGTGGGCTGGTCGACCGGCCCAATCGTGTGGGGCGAGCCCGGTACCAATGGTCAGCACGCCTTTTACCAACTGATCCATCAGGGCACCGACGTCATCCCGGCCGATTTCCTGATTGCGGCGCGTCCGCATGAAAGCCTGCCGCCGCATCACGACAAGCTGGTCGCTAACGTCCTAGCGCAGTCGGAAGCTTTGATGCTCGGCAAGACGGCCGAAGAGGTTGTCGCCGAACTCAAGGCGCAGGGGCTCGACAAGGCCCAGATCAAGGAACTGACGCCGCACAAGGTGTTCCCCGGCAATCGTCCGTCCAACACGCTGTTTTACGAGCAGCTGACGCCCGAGACTCTGGGCTCGCTCGTCGCGCTCTATGAACATAAGGTTTTCACCCAGGGCGTCATCTGGAACGTCAATTCGTTTGACCAGTGGGGCGTCGAACTGGGCAAGCAGCTCGCCAAGGCGCTGCTGCCCAAGGTCGAAGGCAAGCAGAGCGGGGAAGGGCACGATAGCTCCACCCAGGGCCTGCTGGCTTATTACCTCGAGAACAAGGCCTGATCGCGTGACTATCACTACCGAAGAGCAGCTCGAAAAGCTCAAGGCCATCGGCCGCATCTGCGCCATCACTCGCGACGCCATGGCTTCGGCTATGCGTCCGGGCATGACCACGCAGGAGCTTGACGAAATCGGTGCCAAATTGCTCGCCGAGAACGGCGCGCTATCGGCTCCGATCGTGACCTATGACTTTCCGGGCACGACCTGCATTTCGGTGAACGAAGAAATCGCCCACGGCATTCCCGGTCCTCGCGTTCTGCGCGAGGGCGACCTGGTCAATATCGACGTTTCGGCGGTCAAGGACGGCGTGTTCGCCGATACTGGCGCATCCTTTGTGCTCGGCGTCGGCGACAAGCGCCTCGATACGCTTTGCCGCGACGGCAAGCGCGCCATGTGGGAAGGCATCCGCGTCGTCAAATCGGGCGCGGCACTGGCCGATGTGGGGCAGGCCATCGGCAAGTTTGCCAAAAAGGGCGGCTATACGCTGATCCGCAATCTCGCCAGCCACGGCGTCGGCGATAGCCTGCACGACGAACCCGGCGAAATCGCCACCTGGCCGGACAAGTCGGAACGCCGCCGCATCAATGACGGGCTGGTCTTCACCATCGAGCCGTTCCTGTCGCTGGGAGGTCGCATGGCCGACCAGAAGTCAGACGATGACGAATGGACGCTGATCAGCGCGCCGGCAGCGCCCTGCGTTCAGTATGAGCACACCATCGTCGCGACCCCGCGCGGTGCCGTCGTGGTTACGCTCGCCGCCTAAAGCCAGAGCAGCAGGACTGGTCCAAGAACGATCAGTCCCAGCGCAATCACGAAGCGCAGATTGCCGGTCTGGCGCAGATTGTAGGCGGCAAGGATTGTCGACAGGATCAGAAATCCAACCAGGGCAACAAAGGCTGGCGTCAATGGCGCCAGCACAAAGGCCGTCTTTTCGGTCAGCTGCAGATAGACCATCTGCCCACCGACACAGCCGAGCAGGGCGGTGATCACCACGGCCACGGCTTTGGACGTAATCAGCAGTGCCATGTCGATCGTATTGCTGTTGATCAACAGCGCCAGTCCCGTCGCGGTGACATGTGCCGCCGCCAAGGTGATGAACAGCCGATTGTCGACCAGCATCGGCACGATACTGGGCGGTGCGTTGCGCGACAGCGAACCCACCAGCGGCAGGTTCCCGCCATACTGCACCAGCACATAGACGCCATAGAGCAGCACCAGCGTCCCAGCCGCAAAAACCAGCACCGTCGCCGCCAACACCTTCAGCAGATCAGCAAAATCCCTGGACACTTATGCACCTGCCTTGGTGTTGGATGAGGGAAAAGAGCCCGGACGGAAAGATTGGTAATTCACAGTCAAATCAATCGATTATGAGATTCTGGCGTGGGGTGATGTCTGGTTTGTAGCGCTTTTTTGGTGAACTGTCCTGCGCTCTGATCACGGTAAAGGGAGCGCATCGGCGTAAGGCACTCACCCGCGTAACAAGTTTACACAGCCTTCAAAATTCTTCTCGCAGACGGCTATTTCGGCGCCGTTTCATGCATTACTGTGAAATTAGCTTTCAGCGTGATGTCAAAGAGGGGGATTGCGATGCCGATTAAACGTTATGGGGCCGACAAGGCCGGTGCGGGTGGACAGAACCTGCCTTTCGCGCGCGCAGTCGAGGCCGGTGGCTGGCTTTATGTGTCGGGCCAGGTGGCGATGAAGGACGGCGAGATCGTTCGGGGCGGCATCATTGATGAAACGCACCTGACCATCAAGAACATCATCGCTATTCTCGAAGAAGCCGGATACGGGCTCGAACATGTGGTGCGTTGTGGCGTCTGGCTCGATGATCCGCGCGATTTCTGGAGCTTCAACGCCGTCTATAAAAGCTATTTCGGTGAGCATCCACCAGCCCGCGCCTGCGTGCAGAGCCACATGATGGTGGACTGCAAGGTCGAGATCGACTGCGTCGCCTATAAGGGGCCTTGAGCATGAACAGCGCTTTGTTTGGCGTCGACGGCAAGACCGTGCTGATCAGCGGCGCCGGTGGCGGCATTGGCCGTGCCATGGTGCAGACCTTCCGCGAAGCGGGCGCCAATGTGATCGGTGCCGACCGCGACGAAAGCCTGCTTGAAGGGCTCGATCTTGCTGGCCAGGTGCTGTTCGATCAGGCCAATCCCAAGGCTACACGCGCGTCAATCGAGCGCTATCTGGCCGCCCATGGCGCGCCCGATGCCGTGGTGGCCAATGCCGGATTTACCCGGGCCGAATTGCTCGAACAGCTCGATGACGACGTGTGGGCCGACGAGATGGCGATCAATCTGGGCGGGGCGTATGCGCTGACCGATCCGATCATCGCCGCCATGGCGGCTAGAGGCTCGGGGAGCCTGGTGTTTATTTCCTCGGTCAATGGCCTGTCGCACTACGGCAATCCGGCCTATGCCGCGGCAAAGGCCGGGCTTATCGCCTATAGCAAGGCGATTGCGGTCGAGCGTGGCCGACACGGGGTGCGGGCCAATGTGATCTGCCCCGGCTCGGTGCGGACCCCGGCCTGGGATCATCGCCTGGTCAATGATCCGAGCGTGCTCGACAATGTGCTGCCGCATTATCCGCTCGGTCGCATGGTGGTGCCCGCCGAGGTGGCCAATGCGGCGGTGTTTTTCTGTTCGGACGCATCCTCCGGTATCACCGGCACCGTGCTGCCCGTCGACGCCGGGCTGATGGCCGGTAATCTGCGTTTCGTTGATGACGTCCTGAGGGGCAAATGACCGATATTCTCGACCTCGATACTCCCGCCGTTCTGATCGATCTGGACCGCGTGGAAGCCAATCTCAAGCGGGCGCAGGACTATGCTGATGCCCATGGGCTCAAGCTTCGGCCCCACATCAAGACCCACAAGCTGCCGCGCTTTGCCAAGCGGGCAATGGAGCTGGGCGCGGTCGGCATCACGGTGCAAAAGTTGGGCGAGGCCGAGGTGATGGCCGATGCCGGGATCAGCGAAATCTTCATGCCCTACAATATCATCGGCAGAGACAAGCTGGATCGCCTCAAGGCGCTGCATGAGCGCGTCCATATCACCGTCACGGCCGATAGCACCGAGACGGTCGAAGGCCTGTCGGCGGAATTTGCGAATAGCGAGACGCCGCTGACCGTGCTGGTGGAATGTGATACCGGCATGGGCCGCTGCGGCGTGCAGAGCCCGGCGGCGGCTGTCGCTCTGGCCGAAAAGATCGCCAATTCGCCGGGCCTGAGCTTTGGTGGTTTGATGACTTATCCGGCGGCAGGGCAGGTGGAGGCCAATGCGGCCTTCCTGTCCGAAGCCAAGGCAGCGCTCGCCGCTGCCGGTCTGCCGGCGGCCATCGTGTCCAATGGCGGCACGCCCGACCTTTGGCGCGCCCATGAAGTCACCGCCGCGACGGAACATCGCCCCGGCACTTACATCTATATGGACCGCTATCAGGTCGCCAAAGGCGTTGGTGGGTTTGAGGACTGCGCGCTGACGGTGCTCGCCACCGTCGTCAGCCGGCCCACCGAAGACCGCGCCATCATTGATGCTGGCTCGAAGGCTTTGACCAGCGATACGCTTGGTCTGGCGGGCTTCGGGCTGATCGAAGCCTATCCGGATGCTGTGATCGTGGGCCTCAGCGAAGAGCATGGCACGATCGATCTATCGAAATGCGCGACCAAGCCCAAGATCGGTGACAAGCTGCGCATCATCCCCAACCACGCTTGTGTGGTCAGCAATCTGTTTGACGATGTGACGCTGATTTCGGGTGATGCCGTGGTGGAAACCGTCGCGGTTGCGGCGCGCGGCAAGGTTGGCTGAGGCATACGGACTGAACTGCAGAAATTAAAAAAGCCCGGGCTAGATGTCCGGGCTTTTTGGTATTTCAAGCTTCAGTCGCCGATGGGCTGCATCGGGCCGTTGGATTCGAGCGTCGTCAGGCTCTGGCGGACACGGCGGAGCAGTTCGAGCACGCTGGGGCCAATGGCTTCTGCTGTCGCGAGCGCCAGCATGTCGACGACAGCGAGCATGGCGTAACGCGAAGCTGACGGCTTGTAGAGCGCCGTCTGGTCCTCTTCGAACACGAAGGGGACGAGGTGCTGCACCGCACCGGCAAGCGGGCTTTCTGGCTTGGTGATGCCGATGGAGATTGCGTCATACTGGCGGGCGACGGCAACCGCATCGAGAATTGAGCGAACGCGACCTGAGGTGGAAAAAGCAATGACCACAGTCTGCTTGTCAGACACCGAGGCGCTCATCGATTGCAGCTGTGGGTCGGCATAGGCGGTGCTGTTGAGGCCGAGGCGGAACAGCCGGTTCTGTAGTTCCACCGCTGCCATCGAGGAATTGCCGCCCGTGCCATAGATGATGATGCGGCGGGCGCCGGCGATGGTTTTGCCCAGCGCGGTCAGATCGGCGGCAGCCATGGCCACGCTGATCAGATCGAGCGCCGCATGGGCGTGGCTGCAGATGGTGGAAACGACTTGATTGGAGGTGTGATTCTCATCAATGCGCTTGTCGGCCCGCAGATAGGCGCCGCCCAGAGCCAGCGCCTGGGCCATATGCACCTTCATCTCGTGGGTCGAGGTGAACCCCAGCGAACGCGCCAACCGGGTGACCGTAGGCTGGCTGACGCCCGCGCGCCGCGAGATTTCGGCGATGGGCGCGGTGATGGCGAAATGCATATCGCCGAGAATGACTTCGATCAGCGCCACCTCGGCACGGTGGCCTTCTTCGAGACGCGCCTTGAGGCGCGCGATGATGTCGATGCGCGGCATTGCATCCGCGTGTTTATCGACCTGCTTGTTCGCCATTATTGTCCTACGTCGGTCTGGGGTATGCGCTGACCGCTAGTAGCATCAAAAATATGAATATGCTTTGGTTCGGCAGTGAGATGCAGCAGCGTGCCGGGCGCTGGGTCGAGACGCAGCCGGAACACGCAGCGAACCTCCTCGCCACCGATCTTGCCGATGACGTGCGTTTCGGGACCGGTTGGCTCCACTACTTCCACTGCGAGCGTGATCGGACCGTCCTCGGCGATGATGTAGTTTTCCGGCCGGATGCCGACTTCGATCTTGGTGTTGTTGGCCATTGGGACCGGCGTGATCGCCAGTTTGGCACCGTCGCTCAGGATGACTGCGGCACTGCCATCGGGTTGCTGGCTATAGGTGCCGGAAATGAAGCTCATGGCCGGCGAGCCGATGAAGCTCGCCACAAAGCGGTTGGCCGGGCGATCATAGAGTTCGAGCGGCGCGCCGATCTGTTCGATGCGGCCACCATTCATCACCACAATCCGATCCGCCATGGTCATGGCTTCGATTTGATCATGCGTGACGTAGACGATGGTCGTGCCCAACTTTTGGTGCAGCGATTTGATTTCGGTCCGCATCTGGACGCGCAGCTGCGCATCAAGGTTCGATAGCGGTTCGTCGAACAGGAACACCTTGGGGTTGCGCACGATCGACCGTCCCATGGCAACGCGCTGACGCTGTCCACCCGAAAGCTGGCCCGGCGTGCGGTCGAGATAATCCTTGAGGTTGAGGATTGAGGCAGCGCGCTCCAGCGACTTGTCGCGTGTTTCGACGGCTTCCTTGCGCATGCGCGGACCGAAGGTGATGTTGTTACGCACGTTCATGTGTGGGAACAGCGCGTAAGACTGGAACACCATGGAGATGTCGCGCTTTTGCGGCGGCACATCATTGGTGCGGACGCCACCGATATCGAGCTCGCCGCCGCTGATTTCTTCGAGGCCAGCGATCATGCGGAGCAGGGTCGACTTGCCACAGCCTGATGGTCCGACGAGCACGATGAACTCGCCATCGGACACATCCAGCGACACGTCCTGCAATACCTTGGTCGGACCATAGCGCTTTTCGATATTGCGCAAGCTCAGCTCAGCCACGAGGTCTCTCCGTCACATGGTCCCTTAGGTTACACGCTACTGCGTATCTGTAATAATGCAACATCAATGTCACAATTCGCTTGATAAGTCGCTTGATATGTAAAAATCTACCGTCAGGCAAAGGTGCGGTCGAGGGACCAAACCGAGAAGTGCCTGCATGTAGGGAAGGGAACATCATGTCGTTGCATTGGTTGAAAGTTGCCGCCGTCAGTAGCGTCGCCGCCATCGCGCTCGCGAGTGTCGCTTATGCCCAAACGGTTCGCGTTACCGTTGCTGAATATAGCTCCAAGACTGGCCCGTACTTTGAAAAGGCCGCAACCGAGTTCGAAGCCGCCAATCCAGGTACCGATATCCAGATCGAAGTGGTGCCGTGGGATGTGCTGCAGCAGAAGCTGACCACCGATATTTCGGGCGGCGCCAATGCCGATCTCGCCATCATCGGCACCCGCTGGCTGATCGACTATGTCAGCCAGGAGGTTGCCGCACCGCTCGACGAGTACATCACCGACGACTTCAAGGCACGCTTCATCGATACCTTCCTCAGCCCATCGGTTATGGACGGCAAGACCTATGGCCTGCCAATCGCGGCCTCCGCGCGCGCCATGTACTACAACAAAGCCCTGTTCGAGCAGGCCGGCATTGCCGCGCCACCAGCGAACTGGGACGAAGTCAAAGCCGCTGCTGAGAAGATCAAGGCCCTTGGCGGTGACGCCTATGGTTTCGGTCTTCAGGGCAAGGAAATCGAGACCGACGTCTATTTCTACTACGCATTCTGGTCGCAGGGCGGCAATCTGATCGAGGCGGACGGCACGTCCGGTCTTGATTCCGAAGCCGCTTACAAGGCTGCCGCGATCTATAAGGACCTGATCGACAGCGGCCTGACCGAGCCAGGCGTGACCTCGCTCAACCGCGAAGACGTACAGAACCTGTTCAAGCAGGGCCGCATCGGTATGATGATCACGGCGCCGTTCCTGGCCAACCAGATCAAGGAAGAAGCCCCTGACCTGCAGTATGGCGTGACCGCAATTCCGGCTGGCCCGACCGGCGATCGCGGCACCTATGGTGTGACCGACTCGATCATCCTGTTCGAAAACAGCCAGAACAAGGAAACGGCTTGGAAGTTCCTCGACTACATCTTCACCACAGACAAGCGCGCCGAGTTCGACGAGAACGAAGGCTTCCTGCCGGTCAACGCTGCAGAAGCTGCTCTGCAGTTGTTTGCGGACAATGCCAACCTCAAGGAATTCACCGACCTGCTGCCCGACGCACGCTTTGCGCCGGTCATTCCGGGCTGGGAAGAAATTGCGGCTGTCGCGTCCAACGCACTGCAGAAGATCTATCTCGGCGAAGGGGAAATCAAGCCAACGCTTGACGCTGCTGCTGCCGAAATCGACGGCATCATTGCTGCCAACAAGTAAGTGACGATCCGGCGGCCGGGTATCTCGCCCGGCCGCTTTTCTCTCCTGCCGTGGGCACAGGAAGGCACTCCCAGCACATGAACCGCTCGGTTTTTACAAATCCATACGTGCTCACTGCGCCTGCATTCCTGCTGGCAGCCTTCATCATCCTCTGGCCGCTGTTCCAGATCGGCGAGATTTCGCTGAGTGATGTGAACCGCTTTGGCCAGCTGCGCGGCTTTAACGGCCTCGACAATTTCATGGCGGTTCTGAAGGATCCGCAATTCCTTGCCGCCTCGTGGCGGACCGTGATCTGGACGGTCGGCATCGTGGCCGGCACCATCCTGATTTCCATTCCTGTGGCGCTGATCCTCAATCAGGATTTTTATGGCCGTGGCATTGCCCGCGTCATCATCATGCTGCCCTGGGCCGTTTCGCTGACCATGACTGCCATTGTGTGGCGCTGGGCGCTGAGCGGAGAAAGCGGCATGCTCAATTCGGCCCTGACAGGGCTGGGGATCATCGACCAGAACATTCAGTGGCTGGCGCAATCTGCGACGGCATTCCCGGTGCAGATCGGCATCGGCATTCTGGTGTCCATTCCCTTCACGACAACGATCTTTCTGGGTGGGCTGTCGTCCATCCCTGACGATCTCTACGAGGCAGCGCAACTGGAGGGCGCCAATGGCTGGCAGACCTTCGTCGAAATCACGCTGCCGCTGCTGCGTCCGTTCATCAATATCGCGGTGGTGATGAACACGATCAGCGTGTTCAATTCCTTCCCCATCATCTGGGCGACGACGCAGGGCGGCCCAGCCAACTCGACCGATATTCTGGTCACCTATCTCTACAAGCTCGGTTTCAACTTTGGCAAACTGGGCGAAGCCTCGGCGCTGTCGCTGCTGATGTTCGCGCTGCTGCTGTTCTTCACCATCATCTATGTGCGGCTGGCGATGCGGGGAGACCGGGCATGAAACTCTCATCCAAGATGAAGCGCAGCCTGCTCTCATGGCTGATACTGTCGCCCCTGATGGTCGCCGTGCTGTTCCCCTTCGCAGTGATGCTGATCACGGCGCTCAAGCCCGCGACTGAAGTGTTGCGGCCCACATGGTGGCCCAGCACATTCCAGTGGCAGAACTTCATCACCATGTGGAGCGCGACCAATTTCGGCAACGCGCTGTGGAACTCGGTCTATGTCGCGGTGCTGTCGACGGTGCTGTCGATTGCCGTTTCGATCCCGGCCGCCTATGCGCTCAGCCGCTTCCGCTTTGTCGGCAAGGGTTTCGTGCAGCAGTTCCTGCTGGTGAGCCAGATGCTGTCGCCCATCGTTCTGGTGATCGGGCTGTTCCGCCTGCTGGTGGCGCTCAAGCTGCTCGACAACCTCAATGCCGTGGTTTTCGTCTATGCCACGTTCAACATCGCCTTCTCGGTGTGGATGCTGCAGAGCTATTTCGCGACCATCCCCAAGGACCTCGAAGAGGCCGCCTGGATGGAGGGCGCGACGCCTTGGCAGGCTCTGCGTCGGGTCTTCCTGCCGCTGGCGCTGCCGGCCGTCACGGTGACCGCGATCTTCTCGTTCATCAATGCGTGGAACGAGTTCGTCATCGCCCTGACCATGCTGCGCAATCAGGACAGCTACACGCTGCCGATCCAGGTGTTTTCGCTGGTTGCCGGGCGCTACACGGTCGAGTGGCATCACGTCATGGCCGCCGCCTTCACCGCGACGATCCCAATCGCCATCATCTTTGCCTGGCTGCAACGCTATCTCGTGCGTGGTCTGGCGCTTGGAGCGGTCAAGTAACCGACGCCGCTCGATCACATTCATAAGTCTGCTGGCATCAAGTGCCGGCAAATGAGGAGACATCCGATGGCTTCGGCCGGAACCACCTACGATCTCGTTCTCAAGGGCGGTCGCGTCATTGACGAGCGCAACGGCGTCGACGGCACTTTCGATGTCGCGATCAAGGCCGGCAAAATCGCTGCGGTCGCGAAGTCGATCGATCCGGGGCAGGGCAAGCAACGTGATTTATCCGGCTGCGTCGTGGCGCCGGGCCTGATCGACATCCACACCCATGTCTACCACAAGGCGACTTCGCTGAGCGTCGATCCCGGCTTCATAGCCCGCCGCTCGGCTTGCACGACCCTGGTGGATGCGGGCAGCGCAGGTGCCGGCAATTACGACGGCTTCCGCGACTATGTAATGGTCCAGTCGCCGTACCGGATCTTCGCCTTCCTCAACATTTCCTTCCCCGGCATTTTCGGCTTCGACAAGGATGTGTCCATTGGCGAGGCCACGGCCCGCGCAATGCTGCCGGTGCATCGCTGCGTCGAAAAGATCGAAGCCAATCGCGACCGCATCATCGGGGTCAAGGTCCGCATCGGCGGCATCGTCACCGGCGATCTGGGACTGGGCGCGTTGGAGCTGGCGCTTGAGGCGGCCAACGCCGTCGAGCTGCCGCTGATGACTCATATCGGCCATCCGCCACCAAGCTATTCCGACGTCGTCGACATGCTGCGCCCCGGCGATATCCTGACCCATTGCTACCGGCCCGAGCCCAACTCGGCCATCGGCCCTGACGGTAAGGTACTGGACGCCGTCTGGGCAGCGCGCGAACGCGGCGTGCTGTTCGATATCGCCCACGGCATGGGCGCATTCGGCTATGACACGGCAGAAGCGGCTTTGCGCGAAGGCTTCAAGCCAGATCTCATTTCATCAGATGTGCATGTGATCGCCGTCGAAGGCCCCGGCTACGACATGCTCCATACGATGAGCAAACTGCTCAATTGCGGTCTGTCGCTGGCCGACGTCATCGGCATGTCAACGAGCCGTCCGGCGCTGGCCATTCGTCGCCCTGAACTGGGGCATATCGGCGTCGGCGCACCCGCCGACATCACGGTCTTGCGCCAATATGACAGTGACTACGTGTTCGAGGACGTGGAAGGCACCAAGCGAGCCGGTTCAAGCCTGCTGCAGCCGGTGACCGTCTATCTCGATGGCCGCGAGATGGAGGTCAGCCGCCGCCCATTTGAGGAGAGCTTCCTCAAGGGTCATCACCACCAGCACTAGGGCCGACCGATGAGCTACAAATCGATCTACGCCTATGCGTGGGATATTGCCGAGATCGGCGCTGCCAGCGCCATCGGGGAGTTCGGGCGGCTGGGCCTTGATACAGTGACGATTGCCGGCAGCTACCATGCCGGCAAATTCCTGCGTCCGCATGGCCGCAGCGGCAAGGTCTATTTCCCCGACGACGGCACCACCTATTTCCGCACCGACGCATCGCGATACGGGGCCATCAAACCGCGTCCCAGCGCTCTGGTGCAGGAGCGCGATGTGGTGGGCGAACTGATCGCGCAGGGCGGCTTGGCGGTCAACGCCTGGCTGGTGCTGCTGCACAATACGCCGCTCGGCATGGCGCATCCCGACAGCGTGGTGCGCAATGCGTTTGGCGATCCGTACTTCTACAATCTCTGCCCGTCAGCGCCGGATGCGCGGGCCTATGCCGTTGGTTTGGCGGTGGACATCACCGAAACCCATGCCGTGTCCGGACTGTCGCTCGAAGCACCGGGTTTTGCGCCCTATGCGCACGGCTACCACCATGAATTTGCACTAGTGCGCTCCAATCCGTGGCTGGAAAACATGCTCGGGCTCTGCTTCTGCGACCACTGCGTTGCGGCCGCCGAAAGCCAGGCCATCGACGCACGCCGGCTCAAGGCGCAGGTCGCGGATGACATTGCCGCCTATCTCGATAGCGACATCGACTTTGAGCCCGACATGGCCGAAGCCTTCTGGCGGGCCGATATCGTCGCCGACGGTGACCTGCGCCGTTATCTCGATTTCCGTAACCGGCAGGTGACGTCTTTGGTCACTGAAATCCGCAACGCCGTGCGACTAGAGGTGAGTATTGCCGTCATCCCGTCCGTTGCCCGTCCGACTGGTGGGGCCTGGTATGAGGGCAGCGATCTGCAGTCTTTAAGTCAGGCCGCAGGCGTCATCGAGGCGTGCTTTTACGAGCCCAATCCGATGCGGGTGAAGGCCGACCTGTTCGATATCCGCCGTCGCATCGGCGCGGATGCCAAGCTACGCGGCATCCTCCGCCCATCCCATCCGGACTTCGCTTCCCGCGACGCCTTCGTCTCGACCGTCGCGATGTTGCGCGACAGCGGCGTCGAAGACCTTGCCTTCTACAATTACGGTCACCTGCGCCGTTCTAATCTCGAATGGATCGGTGACGCCCTGAACGGGTGAGTTTGCCGTTCCGACGACGAACTCAATCGTGTGTTGCAAACAAAAGGCGAACAAAGGCACGGTGTCGGTCGAACAACAAGGATCGATTCGTGTCGGCTGCCGCTACTTATCTTGATGCGCTCAACCCCGAGCAGAGGCGGGCTGTCGAACACGGTGTGGGCAAGCCAGAGGCGGGGCCGCTGCTGGTCATCGCCGGGGCCGGCTCGGGCAAGACCAACACGCTGGCGCATCGCGTCGCGCATCTGGTGGTCAACGGCGCCGATCCACGACGCATCCTGCTCCTGACTTTTTCGCGTCGCGCTGCCGCCGAGATGAGCCGCCGCGTCGAGCGCATCGCCTCCAAAGTTTTGGGTTTGAGTTCTGGTGTCATCACCGACACGCTGAGCTGGGCCGGCACGTTTCACGGCATCGGCGCGCGGCTGTTGCGCGAACACGCCCACCAGATTGGGCTCGATCCGGCCTTCACCATCCATGATCGCGAAGATTCAGCTGACCTGATGAACCTGGTGCGCCACGAGCTCAAGTTCAGCGACACGGACACCCGCTTTCCCACCAAGGGCACCTGCCTTGCCATCTATTCGCGGGTGGTCAACGCGCAGGGTGATCTGGACGATGTGGTGAACACGGTTTTCCCGTGGTGTGCCATGTGGAAGCAGCAACTGCGGACGCTGTTCGGCGCTTATGTCGAAGCCAAGCAGAAGCAGAACGTGCTCGATTATGATGACCTGCTGCTCTACTGGGCCGGCATGATGGCCGAGCCGTCCATTGCGGCGCAGGTATCCGGTCTGTTCGACCATATTTTGGTCGACGAGTATCAGGACACCAACCGGCTGCAGGCTTCGGTGCTGCTGGCGATGCGGCCCGATGGTCGTAATTTGACGGTGGTCGGCGACGATGCGCAGTCGATCTACTCATTCCGCGCTGCCAATGTGCGCAACATCCTAGACTTTCCCGGCGCCTTTTCGCCGGCCGCGGATATCGTGACGCTGGACCGAAATTATCGGTCGACCCAACCAGTTCTCGCGGCGGCTAATGCGGTCATCGAGCAGGCGTCCGAGCGCTTCACGAAGAACCTGTGGTCGGACCGCATGTCCGAGGCCAAGCCCTATCTGGTGACGGTCAAGGATGAGGCCGATCAGGTGCGCTATGTCGCTAAATGCGTGCTGGAAGCGCGCGAGACCGGGACGCCACTGAAGCAGCAGGCGGTGTTGTTCCGCACGTCGAGCCATTCGGGCCCGCTCGAAATCGAGCTGACGCGGCGCAACATCCCCTTCGTGAAGTTCGGCGGCCTCAAATTTCTCGATGCCGCTCATGTCAAAGATCTGTTGGCGATTCTGCGTTGGGCCGAGAACCTGCGCGACCGTGTCGCGGGTTTCCGGGTGCTGCAGCTGATGCCCGGGGTCGGCCCCGGCATGGCCGGTCGGACGCTCGATGCGATTGCGACGGGGGCAGACGCTGTCTGGGCGCTGCAGCAGGTGCCGCCGCCGCTCAAGGCCGGCCAGCACTGGGCCGATCTCGTAACCCTGGTCGAACGGCTTGCCTCGCAGCAGGCGGGCTGGCCGCTGGAAATCGGCTATGCCCGGCAATGGTATGAACCGCTGATGGAGCGGTTGCACGAGGACGCGGCGACACGGCTTGCCGACATCATCCAGCTTGAGCAGATCGCCGGTGGCTACCAAAGTCGTGACCGGTTTCTCACCGAACTAACCCTCGATCCGCCCGATGCCACCAGCGATCAGGCGGGCGTGCCGATGCGCGACGAGGATTACTTGATCCTCTCCACCATCCACTCAGCCAAAGGGCAGGAGTGGAAATCGGTGCATGTGTTGAACGTGGTGGATGGCTGCATCCCGTCCGATCTGGGTACTGGGTCCACCCATGAACTGGAAGAGGAGCGGCGCCTTCTCTATGTGGCGATGACGCGCGCCAAGGATGAGCTGCATCTCATGGTGCCGCAGCGCTTTTACGTGACGCAGCAGACACGCAATGGCGACCGGCACCTTTATGCGCAACGCACGCGCTTCATCCCGCGCGCCATGACAACTCTGTTCGAAGACATTCTCTGGCCGGCGGTCACGCCGTACAATCCCGCTGCCTCGCTGACCCCACATGCCGTGATCGACCTTGGAGCCAAGGTCAGGGGCATGTGGTGACCGGCTGGCTTGAGGCCTCAGGCAGCCTTGATGGCCGCTTCGACGTCCGAGACAGAGTGCCCCGTCAAGTCCTTGGCAATTTCGGCAAGGAGCTTGCTGGAGAGCGTCTTGTGATAGTGCTTGCGCATCTCGCCGAGCGCGCGTGGGGCAGCGATGACCACCAGGCCGTGGACCTTGCCGTCGAGCACGCTCTTGTTGAGCATGGCGACAATGCCCGCCGAAAAACCATCCTCGGCCGATTGGTTGCCATCCGGATTGCCAGAGCTGTCCTGACGCGACCCGCTGCCTGAGCTTTCTGCATCGACATCGGAGAGAGTTGTCGGCGCCAGTTTCAGGTTCGCCTCATCCCCCGAATTGCGAAAGATGTTGAGCTTTTCTCCGTCTGCAACCGCGACAGTTGTCCCTTTGGGCAGCATCATTTTGTTTGTCCTGAGTTTGGTCGATGACCCGAGGCTGGCTACAGCCTGCCTCGTCCATCTAAAACGCACGGTCTGTCCAAACGATCCGTTTGAAAGCGACTTCTGACTTGCTGAGATGCGCCGTCAGCGGCCTGCGGTGGCCTAACCCGTTGCCCGTCAGAAACGAGAAATGATCGCTGGCAGCAGGCTGACATGGATCTTGGAGTTCGATAGCAGCGCGTCGTGTGGGACGACGAAGGGCACTGCTTTCGCAAAGTTTGGAGAATGGTATGCCGGGAGGGGGTCGAACCCTCGACCATTCGATTAAAAGTCGAATGCTCTACCACTGAGCTACCGGCACGCACCAAACGAACGCCGCTGGCGTCGCGGCGGAACATAGCTAGGTTGACTTCGCTGTCAACCGCAATTGCGCCGTATTCAAAAGCTTAGCGGCGTGCCTGTGTATGGCATGGGCAGGCAGGACACCGAAATCTGCTCCAGACGAGCGCAAAGAGACGTCGCTTCGGACAGCTGCGAGATGGGACCGACCACGATCCGCTTGTCATCGCCACCGGCCGTATCGGCCAGCATGGGCACGAGGCCAAACAGCAGCGGCCCAAGTTTCATCGACAGATCCTGCCAGCTGCCCGGTGCCTGTGCAGCAGCAATCGGTGGGCCAAGCGCCACGCCAAAGGCGGCATTGTTGGGCGGTACAATATTGGCGACCTGAGCCGGCGCGTCTTCAACGGCGAGCGGCAGCGGCTGAATATCGGGCAGGCTCGGCCTTGCAGCCGCCATTGGCTGTTGGCGGATCAGCACGGAACCACCGTCTGCGTCATAGATCAGTGCCTGGCCTTGGCCGATGGCTGCTGTCGTGTTGCGATCGAGGGGACGGTTATTGTCGGGCATGTTCTCAAGCAGGCGGGGTAGGGTGACTTCCAGCGCGCCGACGCGCCGCACCACTTCCTTGCCATCCTGCTCTTCGAGCGCGAAACGCGCAGCGAGCACACCATTCTCGCGCTTGAGACGCAGTGTTTCGTCTCGCAATTCGGCAACCTGTCCGCGCAACTGCTCGAGCGAAGCGCCCTCGATGCGGGTTTTATGCAGCCCGGCAAGAACACTTGGCGGAATCAGCGCCGAAACATTGGCACCCATGACCGCAATCCCGCCCAATACGAGCGCAACAATGCCCCAAGTGCTGACGTCTGATTGCCGGAACTGCTCCGATGCTCTAGCCAAAACAATATCCTCGCGAGCAATGGCGAATCAATCGCCTTGCTGATGTTCACCATGCGGCCGCCGTTATATGTTCGCCAACGGTTCCGTGCCATAAATCTGTGAAAATACTTGGCCAAATGGCCAGTCGGAGACGCCTTCATGACTGAGTTGCTGTCGATCATTCTTGCGGCCGGCGAAGGCACCCGCATGAAGTCGGCTTTGCCCAAGGTTCTTCACCCCGTCGGAGGTCTGCCCGTCGTCAGCCACGTTCTGCGTACCGTGCTTGCCTCGGGCTCCCAGGTCGCAGTGGTGGTCGGGCCTAATCACGATGCGGTAGAGGCTGCGGTCCATTCGTGGGCGCCCGGCGCACCAATCGCGCGCCAACATGAGCGCCTGGGCACCGGCCATGCCGTGCTGCAAGCCAAAGCCAGCTATGATGCCGCCAGCGGCCACGTGATAGTGCTTTATGCAGATACACCGCTGGTAACGGCCCAGACACTCGCCGAAATCGTGGCGCGCCTCGACGGCGGCGCCGACATGGTGGTGTTGGGATTCCGTCCCAAGGACCCGACTGGCTACGGCCGACTTTTAACAAAAGATGGCCGCGTATACGCCATTCGTGAGCACAAGGACGCGAGCGAGGAAGAGCGCAAAATTGGCCTCTGCAATTCCGGCATTCTTGGATTTCGCGGCGACACACTGCGCTCGGTCATCGAGCGGATCGGCAATAGCAATGCCAAGGGCGAATACTATCTGACCGACGCCGTCGAGCTGGCGGCAGGCGACGGCAAACGGATCGACTATATCGAGGTCAACGCCAATGAATTGATCGGCGTCGACGACCGCAGCAAGCTGGCACAGGCCGAGGCGACCTTTCAGGAACTGCGCCGCGACGACTTCATGAAGGCCGGGGTGACGCTCAAGGACCCCAAGAGCGTCTGGTTCTCCTATGACACGCAGATCGCGCGCGATGTGACCATCGAGCCCAATGTGGTGTTCGGGCCAGGGGTGACCATCGAAGAGGGCGCGGTCATTCACGCGTTCAGCCATATCGAAGGCGCCCATATTGGACGAAACGCCTCCATCGGGCCGTTTGCCCGGCTGCGGCCGGCGGCCAATATAGGCGCCGATGCCAAGGTCGGCAATTTCGTCGAAATCAAGAAAGCCGATATCGGGGTGGGGGCCAAGGTAAGCCACTTGAGCTATGTCGGAGACGCCACGATCGGCGCTAACGTCAATATCGGCGCGGGCGTGATCACGGTGAACTATGACGGGTTCAACAAATACCAGACCGTCGTCGGCGACGGTGCATTCATCGGTTCGAACTCGTCGCTGGTGGCACCGGTGAACGTGGGCGCAGGCGGCTTTGTGGTGACTGGAAGCGTCATCACCGAGGATGTCGAGGCCGACGCCATGGCGTTTGCCCGCAGCCGGCAGACCAATAAACCCGGTCGCGCCAAGGAATTTTTCGAGCAGGCCAAAGCCAAGAAACTCGCCTCCAAGCAGGCCAAGAAGGTCTAACATCATGTGCGGTATCGTCGGTATTGTCGGAACTGAGCCCGTTGCCGGGCGCCTCGTGGATGCGCTGAAACGCCTCGAATATCGCGGCTATGACAGCGCGGGCGTGGCAACGCTCGATGGTGGTGCCATCGCGCGTCGCCGGGCCGAGGGCAAGCTGGGCAACCTGGCGCAGAAGCTGAGTTTTGAACCGCTCGGCGGTCAGGTTGGCATCGGCCACACCCGCTGGGCGACGCACGGCGCGCCAACCGAACTCAATGCGCACCCTCATGCGACCGACCGCGTGGCCGTGGTGCACAACGGCATCATCGAGAACTACCGCGAAATGCTGGCTGATTTGGCCAAGGACGGCTACCTGCCCAAAACGCAGACCGATACGGAATCGGTGGCGCTCTGGGTGTCGCGCGAACTGGCCAATGGCGCCGATCCCGAACTGGCCGTTGCCCGCACGCTGAAAAAGCTCAAGGGTGCATTTGCCCTGGCGTTCCTGTTCAAGGGCGAAGAGGGCCTGCTGATCGCCGCGCGCCACGGTGCGCCGCTCGCCATCGGCTACGGCACGACCGAAATGTATCTCGGCTCCGACGCCATGGCGCTGGCGCCGTTCACCTCGCGCCTGACCTATCTCGAAGATGGCGACTGGGCGGTGATCACGCCGGCTGGCGTCACCATCCGCGACGGCAAGGACGCCATCGTGCAGCGCGAGCAGCAGGTGTCGCACGCTTCAGCGCTACTCGTCGACAAAGGCAACCATCGCCATTTCATGGCCAAGGAAATTTACGAACAGCCCGAAACCATTTCGCACACGCTGAGCCACTATGTGGATATGGGCGCCGAAAAGGTCGCCATTCGCGAAAACCTGCCGTTTGATTTCGCCGATCTCAGCCGCTTGACCATCAGCGCCTGCGGCACGGCCTATCTGGCAGGCGCCGTGGCCAAATACTGGTTCGAGCGCTATGCGCGGCTGCCTGTCGATATCGATGTGGCGTCTGAATTCCGCTACCGCGAGCCGCCGCTTGAAAAGGGCGGGCTGTCGCTATTCATTTCGCAGTCCGGCGAAACCGCCGACACACTGGCGGCGCTGCGCTATTGCGCCAGCCAGGGCCAGCACGTCGCCTCGCTGGTCAACACGCTGGAATCGACCATTGCGCGCGAATCCAATGTGGTGTTCCCGATCCTCTGCGGACCAGAAATCGGCGTTGCCTCCACCAAGGCGCTGACCGCGCAGCTGACCGCTTTGGCCAGTCTGGCGATTGCCGCCGGTCGGGCGCGTGGCGTACTGAGCGCTGAGCAGGAGACCGAATTTGTTCGCTCGCTGGTCGGCCTCCCGACCGCAGTCTCGGCGGCTTTGGCAACCGAAGGTCAGATCGTTGACATCGCCAAGCGCCTGTCCAAAGCCAAGGACGTGCTCTATCTCGGCCGTGGCCCGATGTTCCCCATCGCCATGGAAGGCGCACTCAAGCTCAAGGAAATCAGCTATATCCACGCCGAGGGCTATGCCGCTGGCGAGCTCAAGCATGGGCCGATCGCGCTGGTCGACGAAGACATGCCGGTGATCGTCGTCGCGCCATCGGACGAGCTGGTCGACAAGACGCTGAGCAACATGCAGGAAGTGGCGGCCCGTGGCGGCAAGATCATTCTGATCACCGATGCCGAAGGCGCCGAAACCGTGGGCCATGGCGTGGCGGACATTATCGTGATCCCGCATGTGTCGAGCTTCGTCGCGCCGATCCTGGCGTGTATTCCGGTGCAGTTGTTGGCGTATCACACGGCAGTGTTCATGGGCACGGACGTCGACCAGCCGCGGAATTTGGCGAAGTCGGTGACGGTGGAGTAGGGCTCTGTGCTACGCCCTCGTGGTTCGAGGCTCGCGAAAAGCTCGCACCTCACCATGAGGGCTACCGTCGGCTTGATGTTCCAGTAGTCCTCATGGTGAGGTGCTTTGCATAGCAAAGCCTCGAACCACGAGGGCGTGGCGTTACCCCGCCCGGATCAGCGGAATCGCCAGATCTTTCCGGAACAGATAGAGCAGCGTCCGCGCTGCTTCACCTTCCGGTCCCGCCAGCCCCGGATTGCGCGCCAACAGTTCCTTGGCCTCGTCATGCGCGAAATCGAGTAGATGCCGATGCACGTCCGGAACGGCCAGCCGGTATCCCGGCATGCCGGACTGGCGCGTACCCAGCACGTCGCCCTGACCGCGTAGCTCAAGATCGCGCTCGGCGATGACGAAGCCGTCTTCGGTCGATTTGATGGTATCGAGCCGCGCTTTGGCGGTTTCGCTCAGTGGGTCTTTGTAGAGCAGCAAGCAGGCCGAGCGAACCGAGCCACGGCCGACGCGGCCGCGCAACTGATGCAGCTGGGCCAGACCAAAGCGTTCGGCATGTTCGATGATCATGATCGAGGCATTGGGCACGTCGACGCCGACTTCAATCACGGTCGTGGCCACCAGCAGCTTCAACTCATTGGCTGAAAAGCGCTGCATGACAGCCTGCTTGGCGGCGGCGCTCATGCGGCCATGCACCAGCGCGACCTTGTCGCCGAACACCTTTTGCAGTTCGGCAAAACGATCTTCGGCGGCCATGACGTCGAGATGCTCGCTCTCCTCGACCAAAGGGCAAACCCAGAACGCTTGCGCCCCTTCGTCCAGCCGCGCTCGCAGGCGGGCGATGACACGGTCATAGTCGCCGATGGAGAGCACGGCCGTATCGATCGGCTGACGCCCGCGCGGCTTTTCGCGCAGCACGCTGACGGCCATGTCGCCGAAGTGGGTGAGGACCAGCGTGCGCGGGATCGGCGTGGCGGTCATCACCAGCAGATCGGTGTGCTTGCCCTTGTCGGATAGCGCCAGACGCTGGTGCACGCCGAAGCGGTGCTGTTCGTCGACCACGGTGAGGCCCAGATTGTGGAATTCGACGCCCGACTGGAACAGGGCATGGGTGCCCACGACGATATCGGTTTCGCCACTTGCGATGGACGCCAGCTTTGCGCGGCGTTCGGCGGCGCCCATCTTGCCGGTCAGTAGCTCGCATCCGAGGCCGACCGCGTCGCAGAGTGGCTTGAGTGTCTTGTAGTGCTGCGTGGCGAGGATTTCCGTCGGCGCCATGATGGCTGACTGCGCGCCGCCTTCGGCAATCGCCGCCATGGCCATCAGAGCCACAACGGTCTTGCCGGCGCCGACATCGCCTTGCAGCAATCGTGACATGCGGTCGGGCGAAGCCAGGTCGGCGCGAATTTCGTCGACAGCCTGTTGCTGGCCTTGGGTCAGTGAGAATGGTAGCGCCTCCGTTACACGTTGCGTGACTTCGCCAGTGAACTGGCGTGCAATACCGCGCGCGGCGACCATGGTGGAGCGGATCAACTGCAGGGTGATTTGCCCGGCGAGATACTCGTCATAGGCCAGCCGCATGCGGGCAGGGGCCCACAACTCGGCCTCGGCGGGATTGGTCGGAAAATGCACCACGCGCATCGCGTCGGCAAAGCTGGGCCATTTGCGCTCCGCCATTGTGGCCGGCGCGACCCATTCAGGCAGTTCGGGCACGCTATCGACCACCTGCCGCACCAGCTTGGCCAACGCCTTGGAACTCAGCCCCTGCGTCAGCGGATAGACCGGCTCGACCAGCGGCAGTGTGGCGAAGCGCTCCGGCTCGACAATATAGTCGGGATGGGTGATCTGCTTTTCGCCGTTGAAGAAGTCGATCTTGCCGGAAACGAAACGTTCCTCGCCAACCGGCAACGCCTTTTCCACCCAACCACCCTGGGCGCGGAAAAACACCAGCTGCACATCGCCAGTATCGTCATGGGCAAAGACGCGATGAGGGATATGCAGCTTGCCGCGCGGCGGCGGCAGGTGGCGGTCGACGTGAAGTTTCAGCGTCACGATCTGGTTGAGATAGGCCTCGGCAATGCCAACCTGGCGGCGTCGGTCGACCACACCGGACGGCATATGCATCAGGATATCGAGCGCAATCGCTTCCTGCCCATCCGGCGCCCCGAAAAACCGGGTCAACAGCACAGCCAGCTTGTCGCCGACACCCTTGATGGAATGCAGCGAGGCAAACAGCGGCGATAGGGCTTCGGGACGGGGCAGGGCGATTCTCCTTGGGAGGAAAATGCCACAAGTGATCTTCTGCAAGAACCCTCACCGAATGAGCTGGTGATACGAAATGCACATCGTGCCACGCCCGCGTGGTTCGATACGGATTCGAGGGCTGACAATCTCGGTTAATCCGCGTAAACAAGCGTCCAAAGCGAGAACAAACGCGGGATCATGGTGCGTCAAATGACTGCCGGTGAAGATATTTCCATGCGCCGCAAGAAGTTGCGGTATCGGGCTTGGCACCGTGGGACCAAGGAGATGGACCTCATTCTGGGGCCGTTTGCTGACGCCAATATCCATGACTATGACCAGGCCCAGCTTGATCGGCTCGAAGCGTTGATGAGCGAAGAAGATCCGCCATTGCTGACCTGGGTGATGGGGCAGGAGGAGCCACCGGCCCATGTCGACCGGGTGTTTCTTGCCGAGGTGATTGCAGACCATCAGGCCCGGTTGGCAAAATGAACGAGATCGTCGCGCAGCGTCCAACCCGCACCATCGCCAATGTGCCCGATGGCATGCAGCCAATGGTGCTGGCGCGCCTCGTGCAGCAGCGCATCGAGGCTGCCCCGGACGATGCGGCGAGTGTTGTGTTCGTGGCGCGCGACGGTCGTCGCCTGCAGCGCATGGCCGATATTCTGACGGCCATGCTGCCGGGGCACACTGTGCTGACGTTGCCCGCCTGGGACTGCCTGCCTTACGATCGCGTCTCCCCCAACAACGTCACCATTGCCGCGCGGATGAACACGTTGGCGGCGCTGACCAGCGGCGGCAAGGGCGCTGTCGTTCTGACCGCGGTCAACGCGCTGATCCAGAGATTGCCGCCACGCGATGTGGTGGAAACCATGTCGTTTTCGGCGGTGACCAGCCGCGTGGTCGACAGCAACAAGCTGATCAGCTGGGCGTCCAATAACGGCTATCTGCGCGTGCCGACGGTGCGCGAAAGCGGCGAATATGCCGTGCGCGGCGGTCTGGTCGATCTGTTCCCGGCCAGCGCCGAAGCACCGTTGCGCTTTGATTTCTTCGGCAGCCAGCTCGAATCCATCCGCACTTTTGATCCCGACAGCCAGCGCACCACAGGCACGCTGAAGCGCGTTGACCTGACGCCAATGAGCGAAGTGGTGCTGACCGACGAAACCATCAAGCGGTTTCGGCAGAATTACACGGCGACCTTCGGCGGCAATACCGTCGATGACACCCTCTATGCCTCGGTCAGTGGCGGTTCGCGCTATTCGGGCACCGAGCACTGGCTGCCGTTTTTCTACGATCACATGGATACGCTGGCGAGCTATGTCGGCGATGCACCATTCGTGTTCGACGAGCAGGCCAGCGAGGCCTATGCCGACCGCGTTGCGCAGATCCGCGATTACTACGACGCGCGTGAAGCCGCGCGGCTGCTGCCGGTCGTCGCTGGTTCCGGCGCGCCCTACAAGCCGATCAAGCCTGACCTGCTCTATGCCGTCGACCAGCATCCCTATGCACTGGCTGGCGCATCCGTGGTGCAACTGACGCAGTTCCTGTCGCCCGAGACCAAGGCGTCGGATGACGCGGGTGGGCACATCGCCCCCAGCTTTGCCGCTGAACGGCAGGCGACCGACACCAATCTGTTCCAGTCCGTTGTCGATCGACTGCTCGCCGAACGCCGCAATGGCCGTCGCGCCGTGGTCGCCTGCTGGAGCACGGGCACCCGTGACCGCATGGTGCAGGTGCTCAAAGACCATGGCCTCACCAATCCGCGCCTCGCCGAAAACTGGCGCGACGCGGAAACCACAAGCGCCGCGACCACCTCGCTGGTCGTGCTGCCGCTCGAAACCGGCTTTGAAACCAAGGACCTGCTGGTCCTTTCGGAGCAGGATATTCTGGGCGAACGCATCCTGCGACCGCAGCGCAAGAAGAAGGCCAGCGACGCGCTGACCGAAGCGGCGAGCCTCGCTGCCGGCGATCTGGTGGTCCACGTCGATCACGGTATCGGACGCTTCCTCGGCCTCAAGGTGATCCAGGCCGGTGGCGCACCGCATGAATGCGTCGAGCTCGAATATGGTGGCGACACCAAGCTCTATCTGCCGGTCGAAAACATCGAATTGCTGACCCGCTATGGCTCGGACGATGGTCACGTGACCCTCGACAAGCTGGGCGGCGTCGCCTGGCAAGCCAAGAAGGGCAAGCTCAAGCAGCGAATCCGCGAAATGGCGGAGCAGCTCATCAAGATCGCGGCGGCGCGCCTGCTTACCAAAGCGGAC
Organism: Devosia sp. 2618; assembly: GCF_040546815.1. Classification (NCBI taxonomy): domain Bacteria; kingdom Pseudomonadati; phylum Pseudomonadota; class Alphaproteobacteria; order Hyphomicrobiales; family Devosiaceae; genus Devosia; species Devosia sp. 2618. The sequence goes on along the minus strand of NZ_JBEPOO010000001.1, from coordinate 1,565,963 downwards.
GTGGTCGAGATCAATCCGGGCGCCTATGACGAATTCGCCGCGCGCTTCCCCTATGAGGAAACCGAAGACCAGATGGCCGCTATCGAAGCGGTGTTCGATGACGTGACCTCGGGCCGCGTCATGGATCGTCTGGTCTGTGGTGACGTGGGCTTCGGCAAGACCGAAGTTGCGCTGCGCGCGGCCTTTGCCGTGGCACTCAGCGGCAAGCAGGTGGCAGTCGTCGTGCCAACGACGCTCTTGTCGCGTCAGCACTTCAAGACCTTCTCCGAGCGCTTTAACGGACTGCCGGTGCGCGTCCGTCAGGCCTCGCGCATGGTCGGTTCGGCCGAGCTCAAGGCGACCAAAGAAGGTCTGGCCGATGGTCAGGTCGATATCGTCGTCGGCACCCATGCCCTCCTGTCCAAGACCATCAAGTTCAAAGACCTTGGCATGGTGATCGTGGACGAAGAGCAGCACTTCGGCGTTGGCCACAAGGAGCGCCTCAAGGAGCTCAAGGCTAATGTGCACGTTCTGACGCTGACCGCGACACCGATCCCGCGCACGCTGCAGCTGGCGCTGACCGGCGTGCGGGACCTGTCGCTGCTGGCAACGCCGCCCGTCGACCGTCTGGCGATTCGCACATTCATTTCGCCCTTCGATGCGCTGTCGGTGCGCGAGGCGCTGCTGCGCGAAAAGTATCGCGGCGGGCAGAGCTTTTATGTCGTGCCGCGCATCAAAGATCAGCACGAGATCGCCGAGTTCCTCAAGGCGCAGGTGCCCGAGGTGTCCTATGTCGTCGCCAATGGCCAGATGGCGCCGGGCGAACTCGACGACATCATGAATGCCTTCTACGACAACAAGTTCGACGTGCTGGTGGCCACCACCATCGTCGAATCAGGTCTCGACATTCCAAATGCCAACACGCTGATCGTACATCGGGCCGATCATTTCGGCCTGGCGCAGCTCTATCAGATCCGTGGTCGTATCGGCCGCGCCAAGGCGCGTGCCTATGCGCTGTTCACGGTGCCTGCTGACAGAAAATTGACCGACACGGCCGAACGGCGCCTCGGCGTGCTGCAATCGCTCGAAAGCCTCGGCGCCGGTTTCCAGCTGGCCAGCCACGATCTTGATATTCGCGGGGCAGGGAACCTGCTCGGCGACGAGCAGTCCGGCCATATCCGTGAAGTCGGATTCGAGCTGTATCAGGCCATGCTTGAAGAGGCCGTGGCCAACCTCAAGAATGGCGAAGAGGACTACGAGGACAAGAACGAGTGGAGCCCGCAAATCTCGCTGGGCATGCCGGTGATGATCCCCGAGCACTACGTTCCCGACCTGCAATTGCGCATGCAACTGTACCGCCGACTGGGCGATTTGACCGATATCCGGGATATTGACGCCGCTGGCGCCGAGCTGATCGACCGCTTCGGCCCGCTGCCGGAAGAGGTCGAAGCGCTGCTCAAGGTGATCCTCGTCAAGGCGCTATGCCGCCAGGCCAATGTCGAAAAAGTCGATGCTGGTCCAAAGGGTGCGGTCATTTCGCTGCGCCACAACGAGTTCCCCAATCCGGCCGCTCTGGTGCGCATGGTCAGCGATCCGGCGAGCCAGGTTCGCATCAAACCCGATCAGAAACTCGTGTTCGCCCGCAACTGGCCGACGCCGAATGATCGGCTCAAGGGCGCAGCCGCAATCCTGTCACGCCTAGCAAAACTGGCAGAAAATGCCGCTTGAGGCCCTGCCGATAACCCTGTCTTGCCATAATCCTTTGGCAAGGTCTGTCGGTCATGTTATTGCCCGAATTCAGCACTTGAAGGGCAGTTCAGTTTTGAAGGTGGCGCTAGGCCACCGGGACCGCCAAAGAAGCCAAGGAAATTCTATGAAGTTCAGGAAACCCCTCGTCGCCGGATTTGCGGTGGCCGCGCTCATGCTGTCCCCTCTCACGGCCTTCGCTCAGGAAGCAGCACCTGCAGCAGCTCCTGCTGTTGAAGCACCCGCTGCTGCCGCGCCAGCCGCTGGTGCAGCTCCGGCCATACCCGGTGTTGCCAGCAACAATTGGCTCAAGGTCTGCGATCCGCTTCCAGATGGCCAGAAGGCCTGCATCATGCGCCAGGTCGTTCTGGCAAATGGCCAGTTCCTCGGCTCTTTCCTGCTGCGTGACGATCCAGGCCAGGAAAGCCGCCTGCTGGCCGTTGCTGCCGTGCCACTCGGCGTGCTGCTGCCGTTCGGCCTGACCTGGCAGATCGATGGCGCCAAGCCAGTGCGCGTTCCCTACATGCTGTGCGACCCAACGTCGTGCGCAACTCAGCTCGTGATCAATGAGCAGTATGTCAATTCGCTCAAGCGTGGTGGCGTGCTCAAGCTGACCGCCAAGAACCGCCAGAATCAGGATCTGACCATCGAGATCACTCTCGCTGGGTTCACCGCCACCTATGATGGCGAAGCTGCGCTGACCTTCGACCAGTTCCGTCAGGAAACTTCGGGCGAAAACGCCCTTGAGCAGGTTCTGCAGGATCGCGCTGAAGAACTCCGTCGCCAGCTCGATGGTGGCGCTGCTGCCCCGGCTGCCGGTGAAACGCCAGCTGCACCTGCTGCGCAGTAAGCGGCGACCAAAAATTGATACGAAAAAGGCGCGGGAGACCGCGCCTTTTTTGTTGTCTGCGTTCTAGCGTTCACCCATGCCGACCGCAAAAGCTCGCCGCCGCAAAGCAGGGGCGAGCTTGAGTGCCCAGAGCCCACTAGCACGCAAAGCCTGCGTCGGGATCATCTCGGCGAGTAGTGACCGAAACAGCGTGTCCACGACGCCGCCCGTGCGCACCAGATCGGCAGCGCGCCGCGCAGAATAGTCCTGGCTGACCTTGACGGCCCAGTCATCGGCACGACGATCAGCTACGGCGAGCGCTGCCGCCAGATCGGCCACATCGCGAAGGCCGAGATTAAGCCCCTGCGCCCCAATGGGCGGGAAGGCGTGTGCCGCTTCACCAACCAGCACCACGCCATCGACACCGGCGCGATCAACGCTGAGCGTGCTGAGCGGAAACACATGGGCGGGTGTTGCCAGCGCTATGTTGCCGAACAGGCGCTGAGATTTCTCAGCAAAGATTTTGAGCAGAGCGTCCGGCCCGCCAGCCTGTGCAGCTGTCAAAACGGCACGATCATCGATCCAAACCAGATTGGCGCGATTGCCGCCCGCCGGAACCAGCGTGAAGGGGCCCTGCGGATAGTGGAACTCAATCGACGCGCCACCGATGGGCCGCCCCAGATCGAGATCACAGACGAGAGCAGCCTGTGAGAACGCCGTTTCGCGCGCGTGGATACCGGCCGCACCACGGATGAGCGACTTCTTGCCGTCCGCGCCGACGATCAAAGGCGCGCGCAGGGTGGTACCATCTGTCAGCGTGACCGTGTGTTCGGCATTCAATGCCGTAACACCGAGGTTGCGGGTTTCAAGATTCGGTAGTTCCGCTGCGACGGTGTGAAAGCGTTCCAGCAGCTTGGTATTGGCAAAGTTCCAGCCGAAGGCCGCGAGGCCAACCTCTTTGGAATCAAACAGTGTTTCTGGCGCACGGATCAGGCGGTTGGTCGCGTCAATGATGCGGATCTGCGTCAGCGCGTGACCGATCTCGGCCGGATCATCGATCAGGCCGGCGCCCGACAGATAGTCGACGCTCGGCATCATCAGCGCTGAGGTGCGCCGATCCGGTGGCCCGGCTGGCGCCAGATGAATAGTCTTGAGGCCCGCCTTGGCGACGGCAATCGCCGCCGCAACGCCAGCCAGTCCGCCGCCAACAACAATGGCGTCTGCGTCGTATGAAATCATTGTGCATTCGCCAGTTTGGCCGAGCTGCCGCTCGGAATGATCAGGCTGCCAGCCGCCGAACCGATGAACATGGCAATGAGGAATATCCAGAGATTGTCCGGCATGAAAGCGATCAGCGAGATGGCGGGGCCGGGGCAAATCCCGGCCATGCCCCAACCAATGCCGAACAAGGCCGCGCCGCCAATCAGCCTCGCATCGATGACCTTGGACTGTGGCTCATGAAAGCGTGTGTCGAACAGCGGTGCAGCGCGACGGCGGCTGAACTGTACCACGATAAACATGACGATAATCGCGGGCCCGATGACAAAAGCTAGGCTCGGGTCCCAGCCGCCCGTGGGGATGGCGCCAAAATCGAGAAAGCGCAGCACCTTGAAGGCATCGACCATCTGCGAAACGTAGAGCCCGGTGCCAAACAGCGCGCCGCTGACGGCGGCCGTGGCGAGATAGGGGAGCTTGAGGTTGTCCATCACACCACCCCCGTTACGGCAACGGTGAGGATCGCGACGCCGAAAAACACGATGACAGCCACCAACGACCGCAAGGACAGCCGCGCCAGCCCGCACACGCCGTGCCCGGAGGTGCAGCCATTGCCAATTCGGGTGCCGAGCCCGGTCAGCAGGCCAGCAATGGCCAGCCAGACTGGGGTGGAAATGCCCCAGGCGGCCGGGGCTTCGACCAGCTGCGCTGGTTCGTCGCCGCCTGCGCCAAGGCCCGGAAACAGCTTTGCCGCAACAAAGGTCGCAGCGACCAGCGCCACTAGAAACACCACCCGCCAAACGGCGGAGCGCATAGGTGGCAGCACATTGCCGAAAATGCCGGATATACCAGCGATGCGACCATTGCCGAGCCACAGCACGGCGGCGGCAAGGCCAATGAGGCTGCCACCGATGGCGGCAGAAAGTGGCGTGAACGATTCCATGTGAACACTCGGCGTTGTTGTGGCACGAGAATACCACCCCGCCATCGCTCGAAGCCAGCGGCGAAGCGCATTGTGTGTGCTGGCAATGCCGCAGGACGAGGAAAACTCTGCTGTGCCAGCTATCGCGGCAAAATAGCCGTGCTTAGATAGGCGTACCCGCTATGGAGTCGACGGATGTTTGAGTTTTTGGCCGATCCTACTGTTTGGCTTGCCTTTGGAACCCTGACGATCATGGAGATCGTGCTCGGCATCGACAATATTGTTTTCATCTCGGTCCTCGTGTCGCGCCTTCCGCGCGAGCAGGCCGAGTTCGCCAGAAAGCTCGGCATTGGCCTGGCGCTGGCCTTCCGCATCGTCCTGCTGCTGCTGATCAGCTGGATCATCAGCCTCAACCAGACCGTGCTGTCGGTTGCCGGATTTGATCTCTCCTGGAAAGACATCATCCTGATCGCCGGTGGCGTGTTCCTCGTCTACAAGGCCACGCATGAAATGCACGCGGCCATCGAGGAGCCGCACGAGCTGGACCTCGCCGAAAAGGCCAAGGCAACGCTGCAGGCCATTATTATCCAGATCGTCGTCATCGACATGGTCTTCTCGATCGATTCGATCATCACCGCCGTCGGCATGGTGCCGACCACGCTCGAATACACCGCGCGCATCTCGATCATGGTGGCGGCCGTTCTCGTCGCCGTCGGCGTGATGTTTATCGCGTCCGGCCCCATCGCCAAGTTCGTTGCGGACCACCCGACCACCAAGATGCTGGCGCTGGCATTCCTGCTTCTGATCGGGGTGACACTGGTCGCCGATGGCCTCGGTTTCCACATTCCCAAGGGCTACATTTACTCCGCCATGGCCTTTTCGGTGCTGGTCGAGGCTGTCAACATCTTCGCAAAACAGCGTAGACTGGGCGGCAAGGCGAGGGGGCCTGTCGCTCCCTTCACCGGCGCTGCCGGATCGGTGACTGCCACTGCCGGCGTTGCTGCGGTTAAAAAGCCCAGCACCAAGTCCACCCCAACGGCGCGGGCGCAATCGCGACCAAAATCTGCGCCCCGCAAACCGAAGGCTCCCAAATGACCAAGGCTATTGTCGTCAACCGCACCGGCGGTCCTGAAGTTCTAACCGTCGAGGATCGGCCGCTGGCCAGTCCCGGCCCAGGACATGTCGCTGTGCGTCAGACGGCAATTGGCCTCAATTTCATCGACACCTATCAGCGCTCGGGCCTTTATCCGGTGCCGACCCCCTTCGTTGCCGGCAACGAAGGGGCAGGGGTGATCACCGCCCTGGGCGAGGGCGTGACCGACTTCAAGATTGGTGACCGTGTCGCCTATCAGGGCCAGCTCGGCGCCTACGCCACAGAACGGCTGCTAAACGCCAGCGGCCTTGTCACTATCCCCGACGGCATCGAGGACCGCACGGCTGCGGCCATCATGCTCAAGGGCCTGACGGCGTTCTATCTGCTGTTCAAGACCTGGGAAGTGGCCAAGGGCCAGACCATCCTGTGGCACGCCGCCGCTGGCGGTACCGGCCTGATCGCGACGCAGTGGGCCAAGGCCCTCGGCGCCACCGTGATTGGTACCGCAGGCAGCGCCGACAAGGTGGCCATGGCGCTAACGCATGGCTGCGATCACGTCATCAATTACAACACCGAAGATTTCGCTACCCGCGTTCGCGAACTGACCGACGGCAAGGGCGTCGATGTCGTCTATGACGGGGTCGGCAAGTCGACCTTTGAAAAGTCACTTGATTGCCTGCGCCCGCGCGGCCTGATGGTCAGCTTCGGCAATGCTTCGGGCGTTGTCAGCGTCCCGGACATCACCGTGCTGGCGCGCAAAGGCTCGCTTTACGTGACCCGGCCGACCAGCGTGCATTACTTTGCCAAGCGCGAAGAATTGGTCGAGGGTGCCAGGCACCTGTTCGAGGCGGTCAAATCCGGCGCCATCAAGGTGGAAATCGGTCGAACATTCCCGCTCGATCAGGCCGCAGACGCCCATCGCGCGCTCGAAGGCCGTGAAACCACCGGTTCGGTGATCCTCGTCCCGTAAGGAAGTCGCGCGCCGCACTGGACAGCTTCGCGCTCTGCCGCTAAACGCTCAGATAACGGGTAGGTGGCAGAGCGGTTGATTGCTCCGGTCTTGAAAACCGGCGAACGTGAAAGCGTTCCGGGGGTTCGAATCCCTCCCTACCCGCCATTGCTCCTTTTGCTTGGTTTTTGAACAGGTTGGCGATGCGTTCGCCGACTTCGTCATGCCTTAAGAATGAAAACCCGCTTGCGAGCGGGTTTTGTTGATTTGCGACGCTGCGGCATCAGAGCTTCAGTCCGGGTTGGACCGAATGAATGGCGCGGTTGGCGGCAACTCGTCTTCGCCCGCACGGCGGTTGTCAGCTCGCTCGTAGTCGGACACCGCATGAACCCGGCCATCTTCGCCGATCTCGGTCAGCGGCACGTCAACCTCGTCGACCTCGAACGTGGTGACGACCAAGACCACGTCTTCCGTAGTGTCATCAATAACGCCGACGTCTTCGACACGGGCACCGGGAACCGCATGCTGGCGGCCGGTCTGTGAATTTGGCAGCACCGCCTCAAGACGCTGTAGTGTCTCGCCGACGCGCTCGGCGACATAGACGTCAAAGCCATGGTCTGGCGCACTGGTTTCGTATTCATGGAGTTCATCGACAGTGATACCCGCTTCAGCGGCGAAGTGATCTGGGTCCACTCCCAAAGAAATCCGGCGGTTGTGGTCGCCCTTGGGCTGCCGGCGGCTAGGATCTTCGTAAGTCATGACGGGTCTCCATTTTCTATGAAAACCGCCTGGCGAACAAAAGGTTCAACCGATTCATGCGCCATGCTTCAATTTATGCGCGGCATACCCTGTCGATGCTTGAAGGCGGTCACGAATGGGGCTTCAGGCGGTCCAGCCGTAGACGGTGACGGTCATCTGTCAGTCGGAGAATGGCCAGCCAGACAGCGATGACGATGCTGGCGATGGCCGCGCCGCTGAGCAGGAACATCAGAAAAATCTGCGACTGTGCGGCGGTCAGCGGATCCTGACCGGCAAGGATTTGCCCGCTCATGATACCGGGCAGGGTGATGATGCCGGCGCCTGCCATCTGGTTGATGACCGGGATGGTGCCAGCGTGAATGGCCTTGCGCAACATGGGCCGCATGGCCTCGTTGCGGGTGCGGCCCAGCGCCAGTTGCGCCTCAATGCCGTTGCGGGCCGATGAAATGCCATCGAGCAGGGCATTGAGCGCAACGCTGGTGGCACTCATGGCGGTGCCAAGCACGATGCCCGCGATGGGAATAACAACGCGTGGCGCCGTCCAATCCGACGTTGATGCGAGCGTCGAGAGCGCGAATCCTGCGACAAGGATTGTCGCCGTGCTGACTGCCACCCCGCTGAGGGCAAAATGCCAGCCGCCGCTCAGCCGCCATTTCTGACGCGCGCCAACTTCATAAGAGGCGGCCGTCAGCATGGCGATCAGCAGCGCCAGTGTCAGCCACGGGCTACCACTCTCGAAGATGAACCGCAGCACCAGCCCCACCAGCAGCAGTTGGACCACCATGCGCACGCCGGAAATCAGCAACTGCCGATGGATACTAAGGCTCAGCAGCAGCGACAGCCCGGCGCTCGCAACGATCAGTCCGCTGGCCAGCAGCAGTTCCGTGGTGCTGAAGATCAGGCTGTTCATGGCCTTTGCCCCAGCGAGAGGGTAGCGCTGGCTAGCCGAGCGACCTGCTCGGGGTTGTGGGAGACAAGGATGATCGCCATTCCCGACGCCATCAGGTCGCGCACCAGTGCTTCCACAAGTAATGTGCCAGCCGTATCGAGCGCGGAGGTCGGCTCGTCGAGCAGCAAGACCTGCGGCCGCTGCTCGATTGCGCGCAGCAGGGCAACGCGCTGCCGCTCGCCAGTCGAGAGGCGCTCCGGTGCGGCGCTCCCTAGGTCGGTCGGCAGGCCAAGGGAGGTCGTACATCGGACGAGCGTTGCGAGATCAGCGAAGTGTTCAGCCACAGTCGTCGCCCACCAGCCGGGCTCCGAGGACACATAACGCACATGCTTGCGCCATTGAGGGGACGGCATTGCGTTGGCCAAAACGCCATCCAGGCTGCACTCGCCCTGATGCGGGATCAGGTCCGCAATCATGCGCAATATCAGGCTCTTGCCGCTACCCGATGGCCCGACAACCGCCAGGCATTGTCCGCCTTCGACCACGAGGTCGATGGGCCCGATATCAAGGCATTGTAGCGCGGTAGCCGTTAGTCGATTGCTCATGCACCCTCCGGCCTCAGCCATCACATTGACCGCCCAGTGTAGCAAGATGTAGTGTTTACTACAGAGTTTTGAGGTGTGGTTTTGGCCGGTATCGACGCGTTTTCGGCAAGACTGCAGGCCCGCATGGCAGAACTGCCAACGACCATGCGGCGCATTGCCATCTATTTCGATCACAACCGCGCCGAGGTGATGTCGCGCTCGGCAAACGAGCTGGCCCACGCCGCCAGAACGTCAGACGCGACCATCATCCGCACCGCCAAGGCACTGGGGTATTCGGGCCTGCCGCAGCTCAAGCGCACACTCGCCGACCTCATGACGGAAACCTCGCCGGCCGAAGGCTTCAGCCAAACCGCCAAAGCATCCAATGCCGATGCGCGCCGCGCCGCCGTTCAGATCCTCGCTTTGCAGAAGCGCCAGATCGATGAGTTGGACAGCGATGCGCAGCTTGAAAATCTGATGGCGGTGGCGACGAAATTACACGCTGCCAGGCGCATCGTGCTGTTCGGTATCGGCCCGACTGCGCATATCGTGGGATATCTGTCGCATCTGCTCGCCCGGCATGGGCGGGAAACCGCTCTCCTCGATACGGCTGGCAGTGCCTTGGCTGACCAACTGCTGGGCCTCCGCCAAGGCGACACCGTACTCGCCTTTTCCTATGGCCGGACCTATCCCGAAGTCGAGGCCGTGATGAATGAGGCCGCTGTCGTCGGCGTGCCGATCATCCTCGTCACGGACAAGGCATCGGCACGAAAAGCGCGAAACATGGAAATGGTTGTCGAAGTGCCTCGCGGCGAAGCCCGCGGGATGGCACTGCATGGCAGCACGATGGTGTGGGGCGAGACACTGGTCGTGGCACTGTCGCTTATGGATGCGCCAGCGGCAACTGCGTCGCTCAATCGCCTGTCTCGGCTTAGAAAGACCTTGGCCTCCAACTGAACCGGATGGCCGCAGCGCTTGCCTTACAGGGATGTGTCGGGGTATTGGGCTGTTTCACGTCGGCTGGGTTCCGGTCGATGCGCCACCAATGCAGAGGAAGTCTCGTGAGCCGCAAAGAATTTGACGCGTCGCGTATGCGCCGGATGAAGCGGATCGCAGCGCGCCACAACCTGACGATCCTGACCGCAGAGAAAATCAAGGTGCAGGGCGGCAAAGGCGGGCATGCTCTCCGCGATGCTGACTTCAAGGTAATTTACGGGAATGTGCCTCAGCCGTTCTCGGCCACGATCGACGAAATCGAATCCTATCTCGATAAACTCGAGGCGGGGGAAGAGTAAGCGCGCCTGACCTAAGTGGCAATCGCCCTATCGCGGCCGCTGAGTCGATTTCCATTATTTATTCCGTAACAGGAATCGTCGCACACTCTCTCCATTGGCTAACTTTGGAGGCGCGTTATTGTGTTCACTCTGATCAACGCCGACGCTGAAGACGACGACGCCGAAATCACCGATCCCCAAGAAATCGCAGAGCTTTTTGCTGCCATTGCAGCGGTCGCCATCGAGGCGATCGGTGTCGGGCAAGCCAGAGAGCTGTTCGACGCTGTGGTCGACCAGGACGGCAAAGAACCCAACTGACCGGACAATTTCCGTCCCGGCAGGTCAATTCCGGCCGATACGCCTTATACAGTATCGGTAGCGATGAACGGTCTTACGAGCGAGGCAGAGTTCCTCTTGGCATATGGACCGGGTTGACTGTTCCGGGCGGGTCCGACAGGACGAGCCCATGTTTCAGCCAAGGAGGCTGCACCATGGCTGGTTCTACCCAACCAAGAGCACTGCCCACGCCGGCCATCGTTCCACTGGGCGATAGTGCTATCGTCGTGCGCTTTGAAACGAGTCTGACCGACGCTGCCAACAAGGCCGCGATAGCCTTTGCAGCGGCGCTTGATAGCGCCGGTATTACAGGCGTTTTGGAAGTGGCCCCGAGCCTCGTCTCTGTGTTGCTGCGCTATGATCCGATCACAAGCTCTTATGCTGCGATCGCGGGTGAACTGCGTCTGTTGCTTTCCGGGCCGCAGGTAGAACTACCTCCGCCCGCGAACTGGACGATACCTGTTGCGTTCACCGGCCCAGATCTTGACGAGGTTGCTGCATTGCTCGGCAAGAGTAGCGATAGTTTTATTGAGGCGCACAACGCTAGTCCGTTGCGGGCTCTGGCCACCGGTTTCGCACCGGGATTCGTCTACCTCGGCTTGCATCCGCAGGAGCTGGTTGTGCCACGGCGTCAAACCGTGCGGACAGCCGTTCCCGCCGGCAGCGTGTTGTTTGCGGCAGGGCAGACAGCTATCACCGCAACGGAAATGCCCACCGGCTGGCACGTGATCGGGCATACCGACTTCAGCAATTTCGATCCCCTGCGCGACCCGCCAACACGTTTGAGCGCAGGCGATGCGGTGTCTTTCTCGGTGAAACCATGACAGCGACACTGACGATCAAGCGCGCTGGACCGCTGACCAGTATTCAGGATGACGGTCGCTTCGGCATGCTCCGCTACGGCATCGGCGCCTCTGGACCAATGGATCGGGCTGGGTTTGCCGAAGCTGGGAATTTGGCAGGCAATGGTTATGGCGCGATCGAATTTACGGCAGCAGGCTTGGAGATAACCGTCACGGCCGGATCGCCTGCAGTTGGTTTCGCTGGCGGTGCGTTTCGTGTCAGCGTGAATGGCAAGGCGAAGATCTGGCCTGGAGCGGCAAAGCTCAGAACCGGCGACGTGCTGGCCATAACGCCGGGACCTTCAGGAAATTACGGCTATCTGCGGTTTGACGGCGATGTAGTGGCGACGCCTATGATGGGGAGCATAGCCACGAGCAGCCGCGCCGGTATAGGCGGACTCGGCGGGCAATCATTGCGGGCCGGGGACGTCATCAACCTCAACGCCAAGAAACCCCAAGGGTCTGCGCACACCACAGCAAACAGCAGCGCTGAAGTCGGTCCGATCCGAGTGACCTGGGGCCTGCACGCCGATCTATTTTCGAACGACACGCGGCTACGATTCATTGAGGGTAGCTTTATAGTCTCGCCAAGACTGGACCGAATGGGCGTCCGGCTTGACGACAAAACCGGCGTCTTTGCCGATGCCAAAATCCTGTCGCTGGTGTCGGACGCCATTGTTCCCGGCGATATCCAGATCCTGGGCGATGGCACGCCAATAGTGTTGATGCGCGACCATCAGCCGACTGGCGGCTATCCGCGGATCGCCACGGTTATTTCTGCCGATCTCGATCGTTTCGCTCAGCTTCGGCCGGGCGCTGCCGTTGCCTTTGTGCCGGTTACCGTCGATCATGCGCAGCGATTGTTGCGGGGGCTGCGGACATGACATCCATTGATCTCAATGCCGACCTTGGCGAAGGCATGGGGACCGATGAGGATTTGCTCGAGATTGTCTCCAGTGCCTCGATTGCCTGCGGTGGACATGCCGGCGATGCGGCAACCATTCGGCATATCCTCAAGGTGTGTAAGGCGCGGGGCGTTCGGGCTGGCGCGCATCCTGGCTATGTCGATCCGGCCCGGTTCGGGCGCTTTCGGCTGGTCATGCCGCTGGATAAACTTTTGGGGCAAATCCGCAGCCAGATGTTCCTCGTGCGCTTCATTGCCGACGAGGTTGGCGTGCCGCTGGCCTATGTCAAACTGCACGGCGCATTGGCCAATCAGACCGCTGAGGAACTGGCTTTCGCGATTGGCATTTTCGCAACGGTGCAGGCCATGGATGGCCAGATGGCGGTGCTGGCGCTCGATAACAGCGAACAGGTTCGGGCCGCCAAGGCCGTTGGCATGCCGCTGATCCGCGAGGCGTATGCTGACCGCGCCTATACGGCAGAGGGGCTGCTAGTGCCCAGGACGCAGGAGGGGGCCGTTATCCACGACGCCGAACTGGTCATCGAGCGCTGCCTGCGGCTGGCAAAGGACGGCGAGATCGTCGCTATTGATGGAACTGTGCTGAAGTCAGACGCCCGCTCGATCTGTGTACACGGCGATACACCCGGTGCGGTCGAACTGGCGCGCGATGTCCGCGATGCGCTTGAGGGCGAGGGTGTCACCATCGGCGCGGGCGAACCCGAAGTTGAACAGACTGAAGCCTAGAACTTACCCTGGGCCTCTCGAATGGGAGAGGTGAGATTGGCGGAATGCCTTGGGTCGAAAAGCCCAGGGTAGGGGATATCGGTCCGAGGACCGAAACTCAGATCGCCAGATATTCGTGGCGAAGCTCTGTGTTATCGAGCACGTCTTTGGCGGTGCCGGAAAAGGCCACTTCGCCCGTGTCGAGGATGACGGCGCGATCGGCCAGCTTCAGCGCGGCGACCGCGTTCTGCTCGACGATGATGGTGGTGATGCCGAGCGGCTTGATCGAGTGGAGAATGCGCTCGATCTCATGCACGATGACCGGTGCCAGCCCCTCATAGGGCTCGTCCAGCAGGAGGAGCTTGAGGTCTCGGGCCAGCGCCCGGGCAATCGCCAGCATCTGCTGCTCGCCGCCGGAAAGCGTCACGCCCTCCTGCTTGCGCCGCTCGGCAAGGCGCGGAAAGCTCTGATAGATCTGCTCAAGGCTCCAGCCATTGCCCGGCGCGACTTTGGCCAGAGCGATGTTTTCCTCGACCGTGAGGCCAGCAATGATGCGCCGATCTTCCGGCACCAGCTGGATGCCGGCGCGTGCCGCCTCGAACGACTTCATCTGATGGATGGGTTTCCCGTCCAGCCAGATTTCGCCTTGCCGCAATTGCGGATCATCGGTGCGAGCGATGGTGCGCAGCGTCGAGGTCTTGCCGGCGCCATTGCGCCCGAGCAGCGCAAGGATTTCGCCCTGTCGCACATCCAACGACACGCCCTGCACGATGTAGCTTTCGCCGTAATAGGCATGCATGTCGCGGATCGAGAAGAACGGGCGGGTGGTCTCAACCGACGCGGCGTGGCTGGTGCTGAGGATTTGGGTTTCCATGGCAATAGCACTCATTCGTGTGCCCCTCCGAGATAGGCTTCCTGCACTTTGGAATTGCCGCGCACCTGATCGGGAGTGCCGTCGGCAATGATCCGGCCCTGCGCCAGCACCGAAATCTTGTCGGCCAGCGAGAACACCACATGCATGTCGTGCTCGATGATCACCTTGGTCATGCCGCGACTTTTGATCTTCTTGAGCAGCTCGATCGTGGTGTTGGTGTCGTGCCGGCTCATGCCCGCGGTGGGCTCATCGAGCAGCAGCAGACGCGGATGCTGGATCAGGCACATGGCGAGTTCCATGCGGCGTTTGTCCCCGCGGCTGAGACTGCCCGCCGCCATTTCCCGACGACCGAGCATGCCGACATCCTCCAGCATGGCCTCTGCCTCCTGGCGGATGCTCGTTTCGCTTTCGAGGGCCTTCAGCATGTTGAGCTTGAATGCCCCGTCGCGCTTGGCGAAGGCGGGGATCATGACATTGTGCAGCACGCTAAGATCGGCAAAAATCTCGGGCGTCTGGAACACGCGTGCAATGCCGAGCTGGTTGATCTGATAGGGCTTGCGACCGGTCAGGATCGTTCCGTCAAACACCACCTGGCCACTGGTCGGCGCCAGCTTGCCAATGATGACGTTGAGCAGCGTGGATTTACCGGCCCCGTTCGGGCCGATAATCGCGTGGGTCTGGCCTTCTTCGACCTGAAGGTCGATGTCGGCGAGGGCGTGCAGGCCGCCGAAGCGCTTGTGGACGTCGGCAACGTGCAGGACGACATTGGGTGTGGTCATGGCTGTGTCGTCCTATTCGGCAGGTTGTGGTTGCGGCTCGGCCTTGTCGGGCGTCGTCGGCGATTTCTTAGAGCGATCAAACATCTGCGCGATGCGGCGCACGCCTTCCATGATGCCACCGGGCAAGAAGACCACGATCAGGACGAACACCAGGCCGAGGGTGAGGAACCAGCCCTCGCCGACGAACTTGCTCGAGACGGTGACAAACACGCTGTCGACGCCATCGGGCAGGAAGTCCCAGAACCGACGCAGTATGCCGTCATTGATGGCCGAGAAAATGTTCTCGAAATACTTGATCAGCCAGGCGCCAATCACCGGACCGACCAGCGTGCCGGCACCACCCAGAATCGTCATCAGAACGACTTCGCCCGACGCCGTCCACTGCATGCGCTCCGCGCCTGCCAGTGGGTCGGTGATGGCCAGCAAGGCGCCGGCGAGACCGGCATACATGCCGGAGATGACGAAGGCGGCGAGGGTGTAGGGCTTGGTGTTGAAGCCTGTGTAGTGCATGCGCGTCTGGTTGGACTTGATGCCCTTGAGCATCATGCCGAAGGGCGAGCCGGCAATGCGCTGGGCGAGGAAGAATGCCAAGATCAGGAACACGGCGCAGAAGTAGAAGCCGGTGAACCCGTTGAGCGCCTGGCCGAACAGCGTCGGAATCGGCTGGCCGGGTTCGACATTCATCATCTGGTCTAGATAACGCGGATCGTTGCGCGTCACCTGCAAGCCGGTTTCACCATTGGTGATCGGCGTCAGCACCGAATAAGCAAGGTTATAGCTCATCTGCGCAAAGGCGAGCGTGAGGATAGAGAAGTAGATGCCGGACCGGCGCAGGCACACAAAGCCGATGATCAGCGCGAAGACGCCCGATATGGCGACCGCGAAGAGCATGGCCGGGATAGCGTCGAGGCTGAGTAGCTTGAGCGACCAGACGGCAGCATAGGAGCCGACGCCAAAGAACGCCGCATGGCCAAAGCTGAGATAGCCCGTCAGGCCAAACAGGATGTTGAAGCCAACTGCGAAAATGCCAAAGATCATGAAGCGTTGCAGCAGGTCGGGATAGGCCGCCCCGAAGGGCTGTAGCCAGATCGGCATGGCCAGCACGACAAGTGCGAAGCCAAGCAGAAGCAGAAGGTCGTTGCGAGACATAGCAAGCATCTCAGGCCTCCATCACGCCACGGCGACCAAACAGGCCACGTGGACGAACCAACAAAATGATGACGGCGACGAGATAGATGATGATCTGGTCGATGCCGGGAACGAGCGCTTTCACCTGCGTCATGGAGGCAAAGGACTGGAGGACTCCGAGCAGGAACCCAGCCGCGACGGCGCCGGGCAGGGAGCCCATGCCGCCCACCACGACCACCACAAAGCTGAGCACTAGGAAGTCCATGCCGATGTGATAGTTCGGCGGCAGGATGGGCGTGTACATCACCCCAGCCAGCCCCGCGACGACAGCGGCGAGGCCGAACATGATGGTGAAGCGGCGATCGATATTGATGCCGAGCAGACCCACGGTTTCGCGGTCGGCCATGCCGGCGCGAACCACCATGCCGAACGTCGTGAATTGCAGGAATGCGAACACGCCACCAATGATCGCTCCGGCGAACAGGAAATAGATCAGGCGCCAGATCGGGTAGGTGATGATGTTGGCCTGCATGCCCAACCACGCGCCGATATCGGCGGCGCCGCGCAGATCGGTCGGCATCGGCTGTGGGATAGGATTGGGCCCAAAGACCGACTTGATCACTTCCTGCGCTACAATAGCCAGACCGAAAGTCACAAGGATTTGCTCGGCATGCGGGCGTTTGTAAAAGTGTTTGATGATGCCGCGTTCAAGCGCAATGCCGACCAGCAGCATGATCGGAATGGTGATGATGATCGAGGCGGGAACCGAGTAATTGACCAGCACCGCGCCGAAATCGCCGAACCAGGCTTGCACCAGCGGTTCGCGCACTTCGAGCGGTGTACCCCAAGGCGACAGTTTGGTCGGGTCGAGTGTGACGGTTTCCATGGTCAGGAACTGGCGGAACAATACCGCACAGAATGCTCCCAGCATGAACAGCGCGCCGTGGGCAAAATTGACCACGCCAAGGGTGCCGAAAACCAGGGTCAAACCCAAGGCGATCAGCGCATAGGCCGCGCCCTTATCCAGCCCGTTGAGAAATTGCAGAAAGATGACTTCGAACATAGGTGGCTCCGGTTCCTGACCTCTCCCTGTGGGGGAGAGGTCGGCGCGCAGCGACGGGTGAGGGGGCCTATCAGCACCACACCCTCTAAAGGCCCCCTCACCCGACCCAAGAGGGTCGACCTCTCCCCCAAAGGGAGAGGTGAAGAAGCGGCCCGCTCAAGTGCCTCAAGGCACGATCAGCACATGGGTGCGGGTTCTGCGGGGCCGAGGTCGCCGCCAAAGATCGCTGGATCGTAGGCGACCAGTTCGCGATCAACGTTCTGCACCACGTTCAGCACGTCATATTCGCTGGACGGGTTTTCGTTGCCCTGAACGACCAGCACGTCCTTGATGCACTGGTGATCCTCGGCGCGATACAGCGTTGCGCCATTGCCCATGCCGTCGAATTCGTGGCCTTCCAGCGCCTTGATGACTTCAGGCGGATAGAAGGTGCCAGCGCGTTCCACGGCATCTGCGTAGAGCAGTGCCTGGACATAGGCGGTGTGCGCGGCCTGCGATGGCGGGCTACCATAGGCGGCGCCGAACGACTTGGTGAAGGCGATGGTGCCGGGGTCCTGCAGGTTCCAGTGCCAGTTCGAGGTGCCGAAGATGCCCTTGACGTTTTCGCCGGCGCCCTTGGCCATCAGTTCGGAGATCAGTGGCGTGACGATCTGGAAATCCTTGCCGTTGGCCTGGCGGTCGCGCATGCCGAACTGCACGGCCTGAGTCAGCGAGTTGACCATGTCGGTGCCGTAGTGGTTGAGGATCAGAACGTCCGCACCAGAGTTCAGGATTGGCGTCAGATACTGGCTGAAATCGGCCGCGCCGAGTGGCGTGCGGACGGCTTCAACGGTCTGCCAACCGAGTGCTTCGGTGGCGTTCTTGATCGACTCTTCCTGCGTCCAGCCCCAAGTGTAGTCTGCGGTGAGGTGATAGGCGCGGCGGTCGTTGCCATATTCCTTGCCAAGCACGGGCGCGAGGCCCACGCCAGACTGGTAGGCGTTGAAGAAGTGGCGGAAACCGTAGCGACGCTTGTCCTTGCCGGTGGTGTCGTTGGAGTGGGTGAGGCCCGCCATGAAGATGACGCCCATTTCCTGGCAGAGGCTCTGCACGGCAATGGCTTCGGCCGAGGATGAGCCGCCCGTCACCATGATGGCGCCATCGCGCTCGATCATGCGGGTCGCGCCAGCGCGGGCCACGTCGGCCTTGGTCTGGCTGTCGGAGGTTACGAAAACCACTTTCTTGCCCAGCACGCCATTGCCCTTGAGGGCCGTCGGCTGCAGCATGTTGATCAGCCCGCCATCACCTTCACCATTGAGGTGCTTTACGGCGAGTTCGTAGGCCTTCTGCTCGTCAGCGCCTTCTTCGGCATAAGCGCCGGTCAGGGGCAGGTTGAGGCCAAAGGTTACGGTGTCGCCGGTTGGGTTGTTGCAGAACTCCTGCGCCCAAGCGCCCTTGGTGAAAATGAGTGGTGCTACGCCCGTACCGATAATGCCGGCCATGCCAGTCTGCAGGACCCTGCGACGGGACAAGCCACGCTTCAAAAGTGTCATTGATTCCTCCTGTGGCGCGGGGCGACTGATACTTAGCCAGCAGCTCACCGCAGGGGGATTATGACCTTTGGTAGAAAACGAGGGCAATAGAGCGTTGTAATCAAAGGAAAATTCTGTAAATTGTTGTTCTGAGGTGTCGTTACAATAGTCAATGAATTGACGGATGCGGCGCTGGGGGAGGGTCACAGCATGCGCGCGCCCATCGGCTTTCGCATCAGCAACAGGCGGAAATCGCTGCGAATTTCACAGGCGGCGCTGGCCCGCATGGTGGGTATTTCGCCGAGCTATCTCAACCTGATCGAGAACAACAAACGCGATATCGGCGGCGCGCTGCTGAACCGTGTTGCGGCCCAACTCGAAATCGATATCGACGAACTGGCCGGCCTAACCGAACAGAAACTGCTGCAGGATCTCGAAGAAGCCTTCGCCGACCCCATGGTTGAGTCGCTACCGTTTAGGTCCGATGAGCGGCGGGAACTGGTGGCGCAATATCCAGCGAGCGCCACGGCCCTGGCGCGCATGCACCGCGCCTATGCCGGAGCGGTTGCCAATGCTGATGCCTATGCCGACCGGTTACGCTCCGACCCACTGCTGTCGCAACTGCTGCACCAGGTCCTTTCCGGAATCACGGCCGTCCGCTCCAGCGCTGAAATCCTTGAGGACGTGCCTGATCTCGATGACGCCGAACGGCGGCAGTTTCTGGCGGCGATTGGGCGTGAAGCCCGCACTTTATCTGACGTTGCCCGCAATCTGATCGGCCAGTTCGAGACCTCAAACGAAACCCGCCGCAGCGGCTCGCCGGCCCGCGAAATCGACGACCTGATCATCGACCAGCAGAACCATTTTCCCGCACTGGAAACCGCCGCCGACGCCCTGCGCGCCGAGATTGATCGGGCCGGGGGCTTCAGCATCGCCACGCTGGGTGAGTTGCTGGACAGCAAGTTCGGCGTCAGCGTGGTGATCGGCGGCAAGCCAGCAGATGCCGGTTTCCCCGGGCCATATCGCTTCGACCCGTCTCGCCGCAGCATGTGGTTTCAAGGCTCGGCAACGCTGGCCACCCGCCAGTTCCAGCTGGCGCGTCTCTACGGCGAACTGGCCGCATCTGACGCCATCAAGGGCACACTCAACAAAGCGTCGCTCTCCACGCCAACCGCACAACGCCTCGCATCGAGAGCACTCGGCTCCTATCTCGCCGGCGCCATCGTCTTCCCATATGCGCGCATGCTGGCCGATGCCGAGGCCTCCGCGTATGACATTGATCACCTCCGGCAGATGTATCACGCCAGCTTTGAGCAGGTGGCCCATCGGCTGGTGACGCTGCGCCGATCGGGCGAGGAAGGAATTCCTTTCGGATTCCTCCGTTCCGATCCCGCAGGGCGCCTTACCAAGCACTTTCCGTTGCCCGGCCTGCTGCTGCCCAATAGTGGCCACGCCTGTCCGCTCTGGGCCATTTATGGCGCGTTCCGCACGCCGGAAACGGTGCAACGACAGGTGGTCCGGTTTTCGGATGGCTCCCGTTACCTGTTTCTGGCCCGCACGGTTCAGCGCCGCGCCGGATCGTTTCGCGAACAGCCGGTGCTCTCCTCGGTCATGCTGGCCTGCGACGCGCTCCACGCCGACCGCACGGTTTACGGCTCCGGGCTCGATCTGTCCGACGTCTCTGCCGACATTCCCGTCGGTCCAAGCTGTCGCCTCTGTACGAGGCGCGCCTGCGCCAGCCGACAGGAAGAGGCGCTGTCGCCAGGCGAATCCAGTGCTGAAGTGCGAGCGCCTTTGCTCCCCGACGATTTCGGCCTTGGCGATCGGAGCTGATTGCGATTTAGTGTTGAGATCTGCGGACGGGAGACCGCGGGTGCCAAAGGGGGGAAATTGGCAATCGACATACTCATCGCCGAGGATGAGCCCAGCATTCTCGAATCGCTGGATTTTATTCTTAGACGCGCCGGCTGGACCATCAGCGCGGTCACCGATGGCGACGCCGCGCTGGAGGCTGTGCGACGCCTGAAGCCACGCGTCCTCGTACTCGACGTCATGCTGCCCAAGCGCAGTGGCTTTGAGGTGCTCAAACTCATTCGCGCCAGCGCCGACACGCGCTCATTGCCGGTGCTGATCCTGACCGCAAAGGGCCAGCAGCAGGACCGGCGCATCGCCGAGGAGTTCGGCGCCGATATTTTCGTCACCAAGCCATATGCCAACGCCGACGTTGTCGGCGCGGTACGGCAACTGATGGCTGGCCATGCCGGAGCTGCGTAGACTCAAGGGTGGCATGTTGCTGCTGACGGTGCTCGGCGCGCTGCTCATGATGCCACCGCTGGTCTACGTTTTCGATCAGCCTATCTTCCACTTCGGCATCCCGCAGATCGTGTTTTACCTGTTCGTGCTGTGGCTGCTGCTAATCATCGGCACGGCTTTGCTCGCGCGCGCCTTACCAAATGATGACTCCACCGATTCCGGTGACGGTGACCGCTGATGCTGTCGGCCGACTTCGTCATCGCCACCGCTGTCGGCTATGTCGGCCTGCTGTTTGTGCTCGCCTATCTCGGCGACCGCCGGGCGCGCAGCAACAAGAAGTCGTTCCTCCACTCGCCAGCGGTCTATACGCTGTCCATCTCGGTCTATTGCACCAGTTGGACCTTCTATGGCGCCGTCGGCAATGCCGCGCGCAGTGGCCTTGAATTCCTCACCATCTACCTCGGCCCGACGCTGGTTTTCGTCGGCTGGTGGTTCTTGCTGCGCCGCCTGGTTCGGATCAGTCATAATCAGCGCATCACCTCGGTCGCCGACCTGTTGTCGTCGCGTTTCGGAAAATCGAGCCGCCTTGCCGTGCTGATCACCTGCATCGCCGTCATCGGCATCGCGCCCTATATCGCGCTGCAGCTCAAGGCGGTGACGTCTTCCATCCAGGCCGTCGCCGGTTCGTCCGAATTCGGGCAGGGGAGCCTCAAGGGGATCGACGATGTGGGCCTCGCCTTCGGCGTGGCCGCCGGCATGGCACTGTTCACCATTCTCTTTGGCACGCGCCACGTCGATGCCAAGGAGCAGCACCATGGCGTCGTAGCCGCCATCGCCTTTGAAGCCGTTGTCAAACTCGCGGCGCTTTTGGCCGTGGGCATTTTCGTCGTCTTCGTCGGTGGCGGCTTTGAGAACATCTTTAGCCGCGCCGCCGAAGCGGGCATCACCGTCGACTCCGAGAACACCTTCGACGCCCGCTGGCTGACCACGATGGCGCTTTCCGTCGCCGCCATCGTCTGCCTGCCGCGCCAGTTTCAGGTGACGGTGGTCGAAAATTCCAACGAGAACTACCTCAAGGTCGCCAGCTGGGCCTTCCCCGCCTACATGCTGCTGATGAGCCTTTTCATCCTGCCCATAGCAGTGTTCGGGTTGACCACCATGCCCGCAGGCTCAAACCCCGACATGTTCGCGCTGACCCTGCCCATGGCCTTCGGTCAGGACGCCTTGGCGTTGTTTGCTTTTATCGGCGGCTTTTCGTCGGCGACTTCAATGATCATCCTTGAGTCCATCGCGCTCTCGATCATGGTGTCCAACCACATAGTCATGCCGCTGGTGCTGCGCTTCAGTTCCGCCGGCACCGGAGACGGGCAGGGCGTCACCAGCATGGTGCTGATGGCCCGGCGCTTCTCCATCGTACTCATCCTGTCGCTCGGCTTTTTCTATTTTTTCTTCACGCGCGATTCCAACGCGCTGGCGCCCATTGGCCTGATTTCCTTCACCGCAATCGCCCAGTTTTTCCCGGCCGTAATCGCCGCCCTGTTTTGGCGCGAGGCCTCGCTCAAGGCAGCGACAGCCGCGATTGCAGCCGGTTTCGTGTTTTGGGTCTGGTGCAGCTTCCTACCGTCGTTCGAGTCCGTCTCGCCCCATGTTGCCTGGCTACTGCAGCACGGCCCGTGGGGCATTTCATGGCTTCGGCCCGAAGCCATGTTTGGTCTTGATGGCATGGACCAACTCGCCCACGCTGCGTTCTGGAGCCTCTCGGTCAACATCCTCATTCTGACCGTCGGCTCGCTGCTGACCTCCCAATCCGCGCTGGAGCGCATTCAGGCCAGCGTTTTCGTCGACGTGTTCCGGCGCGGTCAGGTGACGCGCGGCAATTTTGTGCTCGGTTCGGCCACAGCCAACGACCTCTATTTCGTGGCCGAACGTGTCCTCGGCGAGCGCCGCGCCGCCGCAGTCTTTGCCGCTGAAGCCTATGATGCGGGCGTCGATCCGGACATGCTTGAGCCATCGCAGGACTTCATAGGACGCCTCGAGCGCGAACTGGCGGGTTCCATCGGCGCCGCGTCGGCGCACGTCATGCTGTCAAAGGTCGTGTCCGGTAGCGATGTGTCGCTCGAGGAAATGATGCAGATGGCCGACGAGACGCAGCAGGTCATCGAATACTCCCAGCAGCTGGAAAAGACCTCGGCCGAACTGCGCTCAACTGCCCAGCAGCTTGAAGACGCCAATGCGCAATTGCGCGAGCTCGATAGCCAGAAGGACGAGTTCCTCAGCCAGGTCAGCCATGAGGTGCGCACACCCATGACCTCGATCCGCTCGTTCTCCGAGATATTGCTCGAAACCGGTGATCTACCCGACGGCCAGCGGCGCCATTTCGTTTCGACAATCCATCAGGAAAGCCTGCGCCTCACCAAGCTGCTCGACGAGATTTTGGATCTTTCGGCTCTGGAGCGCGGTGAACGCAGTTGGGAAAACCTGCCCGTCGACCCCGAGGCCGCGCTAGACCGCGCTCTCACCGTCTGCGAAGCGCTATTGCGCCAACGCGGCGTCGTGCTGCGGCGGGGCCAGCGGGCAGCGCCATCTATCGTCGAGGGCGACGCCGACCGCCTGTGTCAGGTGTTCATCAACGTCATTTCCAACGCTATCAAATACAACGACTCCGACACGCCGGTTCTGGCCGTCACCTCGTCGATCAGGGCCGGGAAATACATCGTCGAAATCGCCGACAATGGCCCCGGCATTGCGAGGCAAGAGCGCAAGCTGATCTTTGAAAAGTTCTCACGCGGCCAGCGCGCCGTCGGCGACCAGAGCGGGGCAGGGCTAGGCCTTGCCATCTCCCGGCAGATCGTGACTCGGATGAATGGTTCGCTCGACCTTGTGCAGGGTTCGCTGCCCGGCGCGTGCTTCCGGATCAGACTGGCGCTGCGCCGCTAGTCGGTGCCTTGATCGGGGATGTTGAGCAGGTGCCCGCAGGCCTTACAGTGCACTGCGTCCGGTTCGTGCTTTTGCAAGCCGCATTGCGGGCAGGGGAAATGCACCTTGGCCGGACGGAAGATCGACTGCGCTAGTCGCACGAACAGCGAAATGCCCACGATCATGATGACAATGGACGCCAGCTTGCCCCAGGTGCCGGGCAGGGTGATGTCGCCAAAGCCGGTCGTCGTCACCGTCGCCACGGTGAAATAGAGCGCATCGACATAGCTGGCGATCTCGTCGTGTCCTCGATTGGCGAAGGCGGTGTAGACAAAGCCTGTAACGACGAACAGGAACACCAGCAGGTTGATCACCGCCTGCACTGGTTCCTGATAGACCCCCAGGCCATGCTTGCGCAGCGGCCGCCAGAACGTGCTGCCGCGCGTCATCGTCCACAGCCGCAAAATACGCAAGAAGCCCAGATTGATCAGCCAGGTCGGAGCCAGCAGCGTCGCCAGAATGAAGACGTCGATGATCACCGGCAACTGTCGCAACCAGCGCCAGATATCGGTTGAGGCCAAAGCGCGCGCGATGAAGTCGAAGGCCAGAAGCGCCGCGATGGAGTAGTCGATCCACAAGAACGATGGATTGTCGCGCAGCAGCGGTGTGGCGATGAAGAAAACGATGATCGCCAGATCAACGACCAGCACCGCGAACTGGAAGCGCTGCGCGCCGGGCGCCTGGCTGTGATAAAGCAGCCGCAGTTTCCAGCGCAGCTTTTGAAATCCGCTCATCTCTGGCTCTGCGACGTTGTCCGCCGGCTTGTCTTTCTTAGCGCTCATAACCAGATGCCTTGTCAGCCCGAAAATGCGGGCGCAAAAGAACTCTTCCCGTTCGGGACAAGACAATCAAGGTACATTGCTATGACGATCTCCGCTTACGACATGACCGTGCCGATCTTCACCCGCATGCTGAACAATCTTCTGGCGATCATGGACAAGGCGGAGGCCAATGCGGCGGAGCGCAACTTCGACACGCGGGTGCTGTCGAACACCCGGCTTGCCCCTGACATGATCCCATTCCGTGGTCAGGTGATGATCGCCACCGACCATGTGAAGGGCTGCGTTTCGCGCCTGTCCGGCAAGGACATCCCATCCTGGCCAGATACCGAAGAAAGCTTCGACGAACTGCGCGCCCGCATCCGCAAGGCACTGGATCTGCTTGCAGCGGCAAAGCCGGAAGAGCTGGCTGGTGGCGAGGATCGCGAGATCACCCTCAAGCTGGGCGGCAAGGACGTGCAGATGTCTGGCCTCGCCTATCTGACCGAGCGGGCACTGCCGAACTTCTTTTTCCACATCACCACGGCCTACGCCATTCTGCGCCACAGCGGCGTTCCAGTGGGCAAGCGCGACTATATCGGCTGATCGCTAGGGGGTGGTTTGCCCGGTGTCTCTCTCGCCGGGGCTACCCTCCATCGTGCTCAACGATTCTGCTGAGCTTGGACCCTCGGCGCAACTCGCTGCACCATTGACGCGGAACGCGCTGAGCAACCCCGCCTGGAAGCGCGCATAGCGGAAATCAAGGCTCAGGGGCAGACGCTCGGGCGCATCGCGCCGATAGAGCACGGACTGACCGCCAGAAGCCACGCCGATCTCACAGCGTTTTGTGAGGTCGGCACAGTTCCGTCCGCTGGCACAAAGCTGCAGAGCGCCTTCATAGAGCATCACCCGCGTACTTCGCGGTTGCACGATGAAATCGAACTTGGTGCCGCGCACCGCAATCGCTGCCGTTGGCGTATTGATCGAATAGGCGGACTTGGCGCTATTGCCGCTGACGAAGCGGAAGGTGCCACCCAGCGCATCGATAGCCAGCTTTTGCGCCCGATTGTTGCTCGCGAGCAGATAGGTTTCGATGCGCAGCGCGCTGCCGGGGCCGACAACTAGCCGCGTCTGATCAGCGAATACGATCTGAACCGTGCCCGATGAGCCCGTGACAATCGTCTCGCCGACCGAAACGTCCGAGCCTGCCTGTAGGATTCTATCCTTGGAAGTGACCCGGGCGACCGCATCCGGGTTCACCCCGACGGCCTTGCCCTCATTTGCCGCAAACGCGTTCGGCACGCAGATCATTAAAAACAACGCCAGTAGCGGAGTAAAAAACAACTGTTTCATTGTGCCCTACGTTTCTGAAAACGCGCTTTGGTTGCCCAACGTTACAGTAATTGAGCCTCAGCCGGTAGACACAATCCAAATGGCGTCTTTGGGGATCAAATGAGCTACAATTCGACCGCACTTTCGGAAAACCCCGCGCTTGAGTTGCAGATATGGCGGGCAAAGGCTATTGGCAGCGAAACGCGCAGATGCGCGCAAGCCCCCGAAAGAGGCCGCAATGAGACTGGCATTCGTCATCCCCGCCTACAATGAAGAAGCACTGATCGGTAAGTGCCTCGAATCCGTGGTGGCCGAAATTGCGCGTGCCCGCGTCGATGCCGAGATCATCGTCGTCAACAATGCCTCCACCGACCGGACCGGCGAGATTGCCCGCAGCTTCCCAACCGTGCGGGTTGTCGATGAGCCCAAGAAGGGGCTGGTCAATGCCCGCGATGCCGGCTTTGCGGCCAGCGAAGGTTTTGATCTCATCGCCAATATCGATAGCGACACCATCGTGCCGGTGGGCTGGCTCGATACGGTGTTCAGCGAATTCAACCGCGACGCCAAGCTGGTCTGCCTGAGCGGACCTTATGTCTATTACGACATGAGCGCCTGGAGCAGGTTCCTCGTGAACATGTTCTATGGCCTGACCTATCTGATCTATGTGCTGAACCGCTTCGTGCTGCGCGTCGGGTCGGTGGTGCAGGGCGGCAATTTCGTCTTCAAGCGCGCGGCCTGGCAGCAGGTTGGCGGCTATGACCGGTCCATCGATTTCTTTGGCGAAGATACCGACGTTGCCGTGCGGCTCTCCAAGGTCGGCGCCGTCAAATGGACCTTTGCACTCAAGATGAAGACCTCAGGTCGTCGTCTCGAAAAAGAAGGCGTGTTCCGGACTGCCGGCACCTACACGCTCAACTTCTTCTGGGTCACCTTCCGCGGTAAGCCGGCGACCAAGAAATACACCGACATTCGCCCGGACTGACGCCCCAGCATTTTGCGCGGCTAAAGTGATGTCGCGTTAAGTTTCCCTGCCGTCGGGAATCATAGGATGATCGGTTTGCGCTAAGGTGCGCTGCCGCATGGTGCGGCCGAGGATTGGGTTGCGTGTCGATCCCATCGCAAATGCCTGCCATCGTGGTTGCGGCCCGCTCCGGCGCGCTGCAGACTTTGGCGTTGCAGGTTGGACAGGTTGTCGACGCCAAGGTGGTCGGCCCCGCGCCCAATGGCGGCACCCAGGTCGAAATTCGCGGCCAGATGTTGAACCTCGCTCTACCGCTCGCCACCAAAGCTGGTGACGCCCTGCGCCTCGAAGTGCAGGCCAACGGGCCGCAATTGCGCTTGCTGCTGCAGACGGTGCGCGTCACCTCGGGAAAGCCGGGTGCCTCGGCGCCACCCAGTCCGACACCAGATGCTCAAGCGCCTACTGCAGCAGTATCGACGAGGGGTTCCGCGCCCGCCACCGGCTCAACTCCAGTACAGGTAGGCGCTGGAAGTTCGGCGCCCCCCACTTCGAGCCAGATGGCTGTTCAGGTGGCAGTGACTGCGACAACTACAAGGCCAGCGGCGGTATCCGCACAAAACAGCGCAACGCCCACGACCGCCGCGCCCGTAGCGCCGGTGTCGTCACAGGTGGCGGCCTATCCGCAGTCCAAGGGCAATTCAAACTCATCCGTGCCCGCTCAAGGCACCACCTCGGCTCCCGCCGACACACCTCGCTCAGCACTGGCCCAGATGGCCAACGCCTCTCTCCCGCGACAGGCGCCCGTGACTGAATTGACGGCCGCGCTGACCAGCATTGCGGGCAAGGTCGTGCTGCCCGAAGCCGTCACCAAAGCGGCACAGCAAGTCCTGGCGGGACGCGTGATGATTGATAGCCCCAAGTTCGACGGTGGTCAGCTACAGGCTGCGGTGCGCGGTTCGGGCATTTTTCAGGAGGCCGGTCTGGCAAAGGGGCAATTGCCACTACCATCGGCGGACCTCAAATCCGCACTGTTGGCCCTTCGGCAAACGCTGACCCAATGGGTCGGCCAACAGGCTCCCGTGGCTCCCGCATCTGCCGTACCGCCGCCGCTGCGCGGCACTACGCCACGATCTCGCACCCCGGACACGCGGGCGATTGATCCGGCGAGCCAGCCCGAAGAAGTTGGCCGACAATTGCTGGAGCGCACGGATTGGGCACTGTCCCGCGTGCGCCTCCATCAACATGCCTCGCTGCCCGATCCGCAGGGCAAAACAGGCGATTGGAGCTTGGACCTGCCCGTGCTGATCGGCACGCAACAGGCCCTGATGCAATTACAGATTCACCGGGACGAACATCGCGAGGGTGACGGAGGGGCCGAAACCGGTTGGCAGATGCGGTTTGCGCTCAACCTGCCGACGCTGGGTGAGGTCGGCGCGCAGGTGTCGCTGCGCGGTGGGACAACGGGCGTGATGCTGTGGGCCACGGACCCTGCTGCATCGCAGGCGCTTGAGGCTGAGGCTATGGCACTGCGGGAAACGCTCGCGGCAGCTGGCCTGAAGCCAGGGGCCGTCGTCGTGCGTCACGGTGCGCCACCCGAACCACAGCCCGCGCGATCCGGCCATTTCATCGATGCAAGCACATGACCGACGATCCGAAAAAGCGCGATGTGGCCGTCGCCCTGCAATACGAAAAGGGCAGTCGCGCTGCTCCACGCGTCGTCGCCAAAGGGCGAGGCCACCTGGCCGACAAGATCGTCGCGCTGGCCGAGGAGAACGGCATCGTCATCGAAGCCAATCCAGTGTTGGCGGAAGCCCTCAGCGGCGTCGAACTCGACGAAACCATTCCGCTCGAACTCTACGAAGCCGTGGCCATCGTCATCGGCTTTGTGCTGCGCGTCGGGTCGCAGACAAACAAATAGGACCCCGCATTGCTGCGAGGCCCTGTGATTCTTTGAACGCTAGAAATTAGAGGCCGAACATCTGCTTTGCAGCCTGCTCAGCAGCGTCGGCTGCCTGTGCGATCTGCGCGTCGGTCAGGCCCTGTGCCTTGCCCATGTCTTCAGCGGCCTTACGAGCAGCGGCGACAGCTTCGGTCTTCTGCTCTGGCGTCATGTTGGCCGTCTGGGCCTGGATGGCCTGCATGGCCTGTTCTGGGGTCATTGCAGCGCCCGGAGCAGGGGCCATGGCTGGTGCCGATGGGACGGCTTCAGCAGCTGGAGCGGCTGGGGTCGCAGCAGGCGCTGCTGGCGTTGCGGCTGGTGCAGCCGGCGCGGCCGCTGGCGCGGTTTCAGCAGCAGGCGTGGTTGGCGCTGCTGGCTCTGCCGGTGTTTCGGGATTGCTGCAGGCCGCAAGGGCAAGCATGGAAACAGCAGCGAGCGGCAGCAGGAACTTGGCGTTCATGAAAAATTTTCCCTGTAATGGCGTCGACTTATGCCGACGTTCACGGTCTCGTTACACCCACGAGAGGCGGCAAAGTTTTGTCCGCTTCGTGGCAATATTGAGGCAGTTATTGAAGACTGGTGTTGTGCGTCGTTTTACTATTGCAACGATGTGCTTAGATTCCCATTTCCTGAGAATACTAGCGGATCAAGGAGTGGACACATGCCGAACTCTCAGGACCAACGCGCGATAGATAGCCTGTTCGATCGCATAGAGGAAGTCGCTCAAAACAGCTCTCCACGGGACCGTGATGCCGAGGCGCAGATTCAGCAGCGGTTGCGCGATTATCCACCCGCTCCATACTATATGGCCCAGACTATTTTGGTTCAGGAAGAAGCCCTTCGGCAGGCGCAGGAACGCATTGAGCAGCTGCAGGCGAGCACGCGTCCCTCCGGTGGATTTCTCGGCGGCCTCTTCGGTGACGCCGCTCCGACGCAGCAAACCCGCACTCGCGGCCCTTGGGACCGCCAAGAGCAACCACAGCAACGTGGCCAGGGCGGCGGTTTTCTCGCCGGTGCTGCCCAGACCGCTCTGGGCGTAACCGGTGGCATGCTGCTCGGCAGCGCCATAGCCGGCATGTTCACCACCGGCGCCAACGCCGAAGAAATCACGCCTTTCGATAACGCCGATCAAGACACGGATCAGGACGTCGACAACGGCGGTGACTTCGACGGCGGCTTCGATATTGGCGGCGATTTCTAAACCGTAGCTGAACGGCCCACTCCGAGGTCGTTCAGCGCCCACCCGTCATACCATGCCTATCGCAATGCCAATGAGGGCCATGGATATGCACACCACCAATCGCCAACGTCGCACTTTCGTCCGCAACTCGCTCATCCTCGTCGCAGTCGCCGCCGTAGCGGTGTTGCTGGGAGTACCCGCCAAAGCCTTCGAAATGCAACAGCTTTATCCCGATGACGACGGCCAGACGGCATTCGTCACGCCATCGGGCAATATCGGCTGCATCTATACCCCTGAAGGCGGCACATCGACTTACAGCACGCTCAATGCACTAGCCGAAATCCAGTGCGACCGGGTTGAGCCGAACTATGTCCGCGCAATTCTGAGCAGTGAGGGCAAGGGCATTATCGAGCGCAATGTGGGCGATGCCGGTTGTTGTTCGCTCGATCAACAGCTTGGATATGGCCATGTGGTCCAGCTCGGGTCATTCCAGTGCCTCTCGGAACGGCGAGGCCTAAGCTGCGCACGCGAAGACGGCCACGGTTTCTTCCTGAGCCGCGCACTGGTTGAGGCGAAGTAAGGGGCGCTGGAACTAGAACGTTCCAGGCGTCCGCTTCTCGTAGAACTCGTTACCACCGGCTTCGAGCACGTAATACATGTTGTTGTAGGGAAAACGCAGGCCGGCCGTGTGGAAATGCTGAGCATTCTGCACGCCGGGATGACGTGCGCCGCGCAGCACCTGGTCGGCCGTCTGGGAAGCAAGGACGGCACCGCTATCGGTCATCTTGCGCACCAGAACGCCCTGGGCAAACTGGTTCTTCTGGCCGACAACACCGCAAACGGTCTTTGGATAGCGCGAGTCATTGAGCCGGTTCATCACGACGGTACCGACGGCAAGCATGCCTTCGGAGCTGGAGCGGTTGGACTCAAAATACATGGCGCGCATCATGCATTCTTTTTCGCTGAGCTGCGCCATGCCGAAATTGAGGCCCAAAAAGCTGCAGCCACCGAGGCTGGTGGCCACGACGGCAAGGGCGGCAAAACGTAAAAGCGAAGTGCTTGGAAGCGCCATAGGGCATCTCCGATCTGTTGCATTGATGCAAGTTTGACCGAAAATGCCCGAATAGCCTTAAGACGGGCTTGCCTCGCAGGGTTAATAAACCCTGAAAAGCGCAATGTTAGTCGCGGCTGAAAATCAGTGCAGAAACCAGAGCGATCGTGCCGAGCACAACGATCACCGGGATCGGGTTTTCCTGCACGGCCTTACCAGCGGCATTGGCCTGGCGGCTCACCTGCCGCGCCACCACGGCGCCCTGATGGCGCACTTCCTTGGCGAGGGCGACCGCATTGTGCTGCACGTCATCAAAAGTGTGGCCGCTATAGTCGCTGACGGCTTCGCTGATCGACGCGATCTCTTTGCGCAGGCTGGCGATCTGGTCGAACAAAGCATCGGACACGTTGTCACCAGCATGTTCGATAGTCTTGAGGGTACGCTTGGCAGAAGTGGCCATTTTTGACGCTCCGAGAGAATGTGTTATCCGCCTCAACTCCCGCAGCCTGCTCTAAGTTCCGACAATGCAACGGGAAGCAAGATTTCGGGGCGCAAAGTAAGTTTTTACGCGATCACACCTTGGAGCTTGGCCATTGCTGCTCCACATACACGTTAAGACCAAGCCATCCGAGGGGACATGACCCATGGCACCAAAGAGCCACGCCCGCCTCAATCGACAGTTCGACCGCCTGCAGCGTCGTGTTCCAACGGCGGCGGCAAACCTTTTGGAGCGCATCCGTCGACCAGAGGCGCGGCTGATCCGCATTCCGCTTGGTATCCTGCTGGTCCTTGGCGGTATTTTCAGCTTTCTGCCGGTGCTTGGCCTGTGGATGCTGCCGCTGGGCTTGCTGCTACTGGCGCTCGATCTGGTGTTCCTGCAGGGACCGGTCAATTCGGCCGTCGTGCGCGGCACCCGCAAGTGGACGACCTGGAGCCGGTCGCGCCGCGACAAGAAGGCGGCTAAGGCCGCTGAGAAGCCTCGATCAGATCAATAGCCGCCGCCAACTTTTCATCGATGATGTGCAGATAGCGCGTCCAGTCGTCGACATGGGACAGCTCGTCGGCGCCATCGGATATCCCACGCAAGGCCATGAGTGGAACGCCAAAAGCCTGACAGGCCCGCAGGGTGGCATAGGTTTCCATGTCCACCATATCGGCGTCGATCCCGTCATAGCCTGAACCTGACACCACATTGCCGCCCGTCGACAGGGTGGCCGATGCCAGCCCGGCTATTGTGTAAAGCGGCAGTACCGGCGCCAGGTCCAGCAGGGGCGTCTGTCCCTTGGGGAAACCGAGCGCCGAGGCATCCATGTCGCGATAGGACACGGTGCTGCCCTGATAGACGCCGCATTGTTCCAGCGTCCGCGAACCGGCCGATCCCAGCGAAACCACCAGATCGGGCAGGGTGGCCATACCGGCCAAATGCCGCGTGACCGCAACGGCCGCCTCGACGGGGCCGATACCGGTCATCAATGGAGTGATGCGAGCGCGCAGATGGGGGCCATATTCGGAGGCCGCAGCCATGACATAGAGGATGGTCATGCGTGCATAACTAGCATGGCCGCGCGGCTTGCCAAGCCGCTTCGTTACCGCTTCGGTAAGGGAGTTGTGTCAATCTGAGGCAAGTTATTAGTCATAGGGGATCAAAGTGCGTTTCGCGATCATCGAGGGTAGCAGGGAATGGACCGAGCCGGCACGGCATGGGTTGGCATCTGCAACAGCCTCCATTCTCGTTGAGGATGTTGAAGCTGAAGCCCGTCGGCGACTGCGAGGATGCAAGGTCGATGAGTGGCGTACGCGCGAATTCATCACCGGTCGCCCCATGCCAGACGACATCCGCCACTTTGTGCTTCAGGTCGAATTTGCCGCCAAAGCCATCTCCCGTCTGTCGCCCATCCCGGACGATTTCGACAGCGACGTCTACTGGCCACGGCTGCTCTAGCCCGACGACAGCGTCGCCGAGCTATTGAATCTCACGCAGCCTTCTTGGCCCGCGAAACGCGCTTGCGGGCCGGCTTGATCTGGGCAGCAGCAGCGGATGCAATCTCCGACACTGCCTTGAACCAATACTGCTGATCCAACCCCTCTGGGCGGCCGTCGGCCTCCCACATCTCGTAGGCACGGCGTTTCGCCTGGTCTTCCATCGGTAACCTCACGCTGACTGTTCGCCCGAAAATGCGCCATTATGGTTGCCATTGCGTGAACGTCATCATGATCGTGCGCCCCAGGCCAGCCGCGCCTGATGACACTATGCCGGTTGGAGTTGCCCTGACGCGTCGGGCTGGCGTGGGGGCGGGAACGCCAAAGCGACGGCCGCCGCGGCGATACCGATGGCGGCGGAGCTGACATAGAGCCAGTGGTAGTCCCCGAAAGTATCGAAAATCCAGCCGCCACCGACCGGTCCAAATGCCATTCCGATGGACGACGTCATCGTGATGCCGCCCAGCACGGTGCCCATGACATGGGGCTCGAAATACTCCCGTGCCAGAACGGAATAGAGCGGCATGACACCGCCATAGGCCATGCCCAGCAGCACGGCGAGCATGTAAAACTCGGTGAGCTGTGTGATGTAAATGTAGGTGTAGATCCCGACCGCTTGCAGCGCCAGCCCCGCCACAATCACCCGCTTGACGCCAACCCGATCGGCCACGACGCCGAACAGCAACCGCCCAAACAAGCCGGCTACACCCTCCACGCTATAAATGCTTGCCGCGGCCAGCGCCGAAGCGCCGCACAACATGGCATAGCTTACGGTGTGAAAGATCGGTCCCGAATGGGCCGCGCAGCACAGGAAAAACACCGCCGCCAGCACAAAGAACTTGGGTGAACGCAGGGCAGTGAAGGTGGACGGTCGCGTCGCGCTCGGCACTATAGGCTGACCAGCCGCTACCGTCTGGGACGCAAATAGCGCGGGTGCACGCCGTATCAGGAAACTTGCTGGAATGATGATGGCCCAGGCACCGATAGCAGTAATCAGCATGGCACTCCGCCACCCATAAGCCTGGATCAGCACGCTGGCGAGCGGCGTGATCACCATGGGCGCCACACCGCCGCCGATCGAAACCAACGACACGGCAAGGCTGCGGTTCTTGTCAAACCAGGCCAGCGTCGTCGCGGTCAACGGGGCAAAGAAAGCACCACCCGCAGCCCCGATCAGCCCACCATAAGCCATCTGGAATTGGATGAGATCGGACGCGCGACTGGCAAAGAACAAGCCCAAGCCAAGCATCACAGCGGCAATGAGAACGACCGGTCGTGCGCCAATGCGGTCGCTGATCGTGCCCCAGAAGAGCCCGGCAACCCCCATGACGATGAAGCCAATCGTCATTGCGCCCGAAATACCAGCGCGCGTCCACCCCGTTTCATCGGAGATCGGCTGCAGATAAACCGGCAAGGCGAACATCGACCCGGCCGCGATGCACGTGATCAAGGCGCCCGCAGCGACGATGACCCAGCCATAGTTCCTTTCCATATCCACCCTCCCTCAGATTGCTCATCCAATGACGAACGGAACGCCCGCAATTCGACACCCGCAAGCGGATTTTCTGCCGCAATGCATTTTGTCTGCAGCCGAGGATCAGATTTTCCTTCACAATCAGCGTCTTAGGAGTATCGGAAAACCGGAGGTCGACATGAAACGCCTGATTTTTGCAGTCTTTCTTGCAACCACACTGTTGAGCGCAGCGCAGGCGCAGCAGACCCCAAATTTTGAGAACCTGACCGTCGAACAACTTCAACAACAGGCCGCAGATCTCCACCCGGCAGCCCTCTATCTACTTGCGTCGCGCTTGCTCCAGCGCGGCGACGGGCAGGGGGCTGCAAACTGGATGTATGCTGGCCAGTTGCGGTATCGTTTCCTGCTCGAAGCCGAAGGAGCGGCTGGACGCGATGACCGTGTGCTATTCGACGCACTCAGTGAACAGGTGGGTCGCCCGATCGACGAATATATCGCTGGCGATGTCGATGAATGGCTCGCCGCCATGGATTGGGCACTCGAATGGGACGCGGCCAACGACAACGGCACAACCTCGAAGGCCGAGTATGCGTCGGCTCTCGCCAAGACACGTGCCGGGCTCGAGAGCTTTCGCCAGAGCGTGGAAGCACAGCGCGAAGAAATCCCGCAGCAACGGGCGGCCAACGGCCTTGAAAACCGCTGACCGCCGCCAGGTATTTGCAACGATAGACAGATTGGGGCTATGCCCCAAGCCCGCACCGAAATGGAGATGTTGAGTGAGCGTCGCTTTCACCAAGGAAGACAGTGCCGAAACCGCTTCGGAAACCCTGCTTCCCGATCGCCCGATTTCGCCCGAACCCAATCTAGTGACGCAGGCTGGCCTTGATGCGCTGGAGCAGCAACTGGTTGAAGCGCGCACGGCCTATGATGCGGCGATGATTATCGAAGACATCAACGAAAAGCGCCGGCAGGCGGCCAATCCTCTGCGTGACCTGCGCTACTTCGCCGAACGCGTGCGCACGGCGCAATTGGTTCCGGTCCAAACCGCAACGGACATCGTCGCCTTCGGCAACACGGTGACGTTCAGCCGAGACGACGGGCGGGTGCAGACCTATCGTATCGTTGGCGAAGATGAAGCCGACCCCAAGGCTGGGTCTATCTCCTATGTGTCCCCAATCGCCCGGTCGCTGATGGGCAAGGCCGTCGGGGACTTTGCCAGCGTGGCCGAGCACGAGCTGGAAATCATAAGGATCGCCTGACAGGCAATCCCATCGGTTCCATAATATATATTATGCGAAACTATAAGCGCCACTCAGTTCAGTTAGACGTTCCCAACCCCGTATTCGGCGGAGGAATCGATGCCACAGCTGATAAGCTCCACCAACCCCACGATTCTGACCCCAGCGAGCCGACATGCAGCCTTCGCGCGATATCTCCCGGTTGATTGAAATCATGGCCGCTCTGCGCAATCCGGATGGTGGGTGTCCGTGGGATCTGGAGCAGGATTTTTCGACGATCCGGCACTACACGATCGAGGAAGCCTATGAGGTGGCCGACGCCATCGAGCGGCAGGATTTTGGGGATTTGCGTGAGGAACTGGGCGATTTGCTGCTGCAGCCCATCTATCACGCACAGATGGCCAGCGAGGCCGGACACTTCGATATCGGCGATGTGATTTTCGCCATTACCTCCAAGTTGATCCGACGTCACCCGCATGTGTTTGGTGATGTCGATGCTGGCGACTCTGTTGCCAGTGAACGCCGCTGGGAGGCCATCAAGGCGGAAGAGCGGGCGGCGAAGGCCGAGCGGAAGGGTGACGCCGCCCCTTCCCTGCTTGATGATGTGCCGAGTGTTTTGCCCGCTCTGGCACGGGCTGGGAAACTGACCAAGCGCGCGGCCAAGGTTGGCTTTGATTGGCCGGACTTTGCGGCCGTGAAGGCCAAGGTCGATGAGGAATTGGCCGAGGTCGTCGAGGCGCAGGCGTCGGGCGATCAGGCGGCGATTCAGGAAGAAATCGGCGATCTCCTGTTTGCCGTGACCAATCTGGCGCGGCACGCCGGTGTCGATGCGGAAGCTGCGCTGCGCGATGCCAATTACAAGTTCACCCGACGGTTCCACTATGTCGAGCAACGCTGCCGCGAGGACGGTATAGAGCCAAAAGCCGCCGGCCTTGAGAGGCTCGACGGCTATTGGAATGAAGTTCGCGCGGCCGATAAAGCCTAGGCGTCCGAGCTTTCGATACGGCCATTGAAGCGTTCGAGGAACTCCGTCTTGTGGCGCGGCTCGACCCGCACGACAAAGCCTGAGCCCGCTTCGGTGGGCTCGTCGCGAGAAATGACTTCCGAATGGGCGTGTAGCCAGCCGATATCCTGACCGGCTGTGTGCGGCACATGGACATGATAGGTGCGGCTCTGTTCGCCGAGCGCCTTTTCGATGGCCAATTTGAGCTCATCGAGCCCCTGCCCGGTCAGCGCCGACGCCTGCACCACGGCGACCACCTTGCCGGCCGGCGTCGTGCCAACCAGATCGTCCTGATGCACCAGGTCAACCTTGTTCCAGACTTCGATGACAGGAATGGTTTCCGAGGACACGCCCAGCTCTGACAACACCTTGAGCACGTCCAGCGCCTGCGCCGGATGGTCCGGATTGGCGATGTCGCGGGCATGGAGGATCACGTCGGCGTCCAGCACTTCTTCCAGCGTGGCGCGGAAGGCGGCCACGAGATCGGTCGGCAAGTCGGCGACGAAACCCACCGTATCGCTCAGCATGACTTCGCGGCCGTGTGGCAGTGCCAGCTTGCGGACCGTGGTGTCGAGAGTCGCGAACAACAGGTCCTTGGCGAACACTTCCGAACCCGTCAGGGCGTTGAAAATGCTGGATTTACCGGCATTGGTGTAGCCGACAAGTGCAACGATGGGCGTGCCATCGCGCTTCTGACGCTGCTGCGCGCGCGTCTTTTTGACCTTGTCGAGCCGGTCTTCAAGGAAAACGATCCGGTCCATGATCTGGCGACGGTCGCTTTCGATCTGGGTTTCACCCGGGCCGCCCATGAAACCGCTGCCACCGCTGCCGCGCTGGCGTTCAAGATGAGTCCAGGAGCGCACGAGACGCCCCTTCTGATAGTTGAGATGCGCCAGCTCAACCTGCAGCACGCCTTCGCGGGTGGCTGCACGTTCGCCGAAAATCTCAAGGATCAGGGCGGTGCGATCGAGCACCTTGGCCCCGGTCTCGGTTTCCAGATTGCGCTGTTGGATGGCGGAGAGAGCCGCATCGACCAGCAGAAGGTCGATCTTGTCGGCCTTGACGCGCTCAGCGAGCGCTTCGGTGTGGCCGCCGCCGATGAAGGTGGCCGGCTTGATCTCGCGCACCTTCATCACTTCGGAAAAAATGATGTCGAGATGGATAGCTCCGGCCAGGCCTTCGAACTCGGCCTGTCGCGCATCAAGCGAATGCTGGGAGAAATGTCCGCGCACGTCGGGCACGACCAGGCCAACGCGAGTTGGGTGCTCGCGCTGGTCTATAAACGCCTTTGGGCCGCCTTTGTGGGCGACCTCGTCGTCGTCAAAATCTGTCATTGCAGCTCGTCAGTCGCTGTCTTGGTTCTGTTCGGGATCGAACAGCTGGATCGGGGCGCCGGGCATAATGGTCGAAATAGCATGCTTATAAACCAGCTGCGATTGAGCATCGCGGCGCAGCAGCAGGCAGAAATTATCGAACCAGGTGATGACGCCCTGCAATTTGACGCCGTTCACGAGAAATATCGTAACCGGTACTTTCTGCTTACGGACGTGGTTGAGGAATGAATCTTGTAGGTTTTGTTGCTTTTCGCTGGGCATTCAGGCCTCTTTTCGCGGCATTTCTTGTCGCTGTTGTCATTACAATTTGCTTCTATTCGCCGGTTGAACTGCCGCACAGTCCGAATGGGCATGAAGTCAACTTGCAGTCATCACTATGGCACAGATGATTTTTCGTGCCTACCGCGCCCTTTGCATGGCACGTGAGATTTTTCCGGGTGGGATCAAAGCCCTAGGGATTTGATCTTGCGGTGCAATGCGCTGCGCTCCATGCCGACGAATTCCGCCGTTTTTGAGATATTGCCACCGAACCGTTCGATCTGGGCCAGCAGATACTGCCGTTCGAACACTTCGCGGGCGTCGCGAAGCGGCAGACTCATCAGATGGGCCGATGCGTCGGTGTCACCAACCGTCGGCAGCACTTCGCCAATATCGGATGGCAGCATGGCGGCAGTGATCACCCCGTCCTCGGGCTGCTGGTCCTTCATCAGGATCAGGAGGCGCTCAATGGAATTGCGCAACTGGCGGGCATTGCCGGGCCATTCCTGCGCCTGGAGCACAGCCAGTGCGTCGTCGCCAATGGTGACGCGCTGCAGGTTGTGCATGCGGCACACCTGCTCGATGAACACATTGACCAGCGGCGGCACGTCCTCGCGGCGCTCCTTGAGCGGCGTCAGAGGCAGCGGCACTATAGACAGGCGATGGAACAGGTCAGAGCGGAACTCGCCCGCCTCGATCTGCGCGGCAACATTCTGCGAGCTGGACGATATGATGCGCACGTCAATCGGCACCGCCTGCGTTCCACCAACACGGTTGAAGCGGTTCTCGACCAGTGTGCGCAGCAAGGCTGCCTGAGCCTGAGCCGGTAGCGCCGTCACTTCGGACAGATAGAGAGTGCCGCCATGGGCTTTTTCGAGCGCACCGACTTCGACTTTGAGGATGCCGCTCTTTTCGCGGGCCTCGCGGCCGAACAGCACCACGGCCACTTCATCAGGGGCATAGAGCGACGCGTTGATCTCGACGAAGGGCGAGTCGGCGCGTGGGCTGCGCGTGTGCACTAGGCGCGCCACGAGCCCCTTCCCTGACCCGGATGGACCCGAGATAAAGATGCGCGAATTGGTCGGCGCGGACTTTTCGATGATACCGCGCACTTGCTGCAGGCTTGGCGAGGTGCCGACCATATCGGAGCTCTTGGACGCCGAGCGTTCCTTGAGTTCGGCGACTTCACTGCGCAGGCGCGTCGCTTCCATCGCCCGTTGGGTGATGTGCAACAGCCGGTCGATCTTGAACGGCTTCTCGATATAGTCGTACGCACCGCGGCGGATAGCCGAGACGGCGGTTTCGACATTGCCGTGCCCCGAAATCATCACCACCGGCATGTCGGGGTGCTGGCTCTGGAACACGTCGAGCAGCTGCAGCCCGTCAAGGCGCGAGCCCTGCATCCAGATGTCGAGAAACACCAGACTTGGACGCCGGCGGGCGATTTCGTTGAGGCCGCTATCCGCATCATGAGCCTGACGGGTTTCAAACCCCTCGTCCTCAAGGATGCCCGCGATCAGGTCACGAATGTCGTCTTCGTCGTCGATGATGAGAATGTCGAGTGCCATTACTTATGAACGACCGCTCCGTAGAGCGGTTCCTCCTGTTGGGCGGGTGTAGGCTCGATTTGTGGGGCGCCTTCCGCCGCTGCGGACGTCGTGGGGGATTGCAGTGGGAGTGTGAAGGTGACGCAGGCGCCGACGCGACCATTGGCGTCGGGCTCCGCGTCGATCAGCTCGACGATGCCGCCATGCTGCTCGATGATCTTGGCGACGATGGCAAGGCCAAGGCCGGTGCCCTTCTCGCGCGTCGTCATATAGGGCTCCAGCAGGCGCTGGCGGTTGTCCTTGGGCCAGCCCTTGCCATTATCCGAAATGGACACGCGTGCATGGCTGCCCTCGATCTGTGCCTCGACCTTGATGAAGGGGTAAAGGTCGTCGGTCTTTTCGACCGATTCAAACGCTTCCACCGCGTTCTTGATCAGGTTGGTCAGGGACTGGGCGATCAGTCGATTGTCGAACCAGGCATAGATTGCATCATCAGGCAGCGTCGTCTCGATGGTGATTTCAGGCAGGCGCACGCTTTCAAGGAACACTGCCTGACGCACAGTATCAGACAGGTCGGCCATTTCTGGTGCGGCTTCGGGCATGCGGGCAAAAGCCGAGAATTCGTCGACCATGCGGCCGATATCGCCCACCTGACGCACGATGGTGTTGATGCATTTGTCGAAGACTTCACGGTCATCTTCGAGCTTTGCGCCATAGCGGCGGCGCAGGCGCTCGGCCGACAGCTGGATCGGCGTCAGCGGGTTTTTGATTTCATGCGCAATGCGACGGGCAACGTCGGCCCAGGCGCTGGTGCGCTGCGCTGATTCCAGATCGGTAATATCGTCAAATGTCAGCACGTAGCCCTTGGATTCCGTGATCGAACCCTCACGCGTCACCTGCACCTGATAGGTGCGGCGGTCTGTTTCGTTGCCGAGCTGGATCTGGTCGCGGACCTGGCCGCGCCTTGCCGAGCGCGCACGCTCCAGCGTCGGCTCGAGCAGCGGCATGACCTTTTCCATGCGCTCGCCCATCAGGTCGATTTCATCGCGATCCAGCATTTCACAGGCCCGCGCATTGACCAGCGTGACGGCGCCGAACGGGTCCAGCCCGATAATGCCGGCCGACACGCCTTCCACCACAGCTTCGGTGAACTGGCGGCGCTTTTCGTTCATCTCGCTGGCTGTAATCAGCGCTTCGCGCTGCGTCTTCAGTTCCTGCGTCATGCGGTTGAACACGTTGGACAGGTCGCGCAGATCGCCCCTGCCCTCCTGCACTGGCACGCGCACATCCAGATCGCCGCCGCTGACGCGGTTCGAGGCAATCATCAGGTTTCGGATCGGATCGACGAACCGGTTGGCGAGCGCAATTCCGATCCACAAAGCGGCCAGCAGCAGCACCACGGCGAGGCCGACATACATGATGGTGAAGGTGATCTGGAACACCAGCCGGTTCGACGCATACTGTCGATACTCGGTGACGTTCTCGTCGGTCAGCTGCATATATTCGAGCACCTCGGCCTCAACCGGTCGGGCGACGAACAGATATGTATTCTCGTAGCCGCGCAGCTTGATAACCGAGCCGACAAGGTTGATGCGACCGGGCGCAATCGCGGCAGGGATGCCTTCGACCAGTCCGTCGGTGATGCCCGGTGGCAGCTGCGGATAGGCGCCCTGCACCGCGATCTGGGCGCGCAGAATGGTGTGGCCATCGGCCGTGACCAGCGAGGTGAACGGCAAAGAGCGAGTCACAGCCAGGGCCGTCAGGATGCGCTGGAAGCGTTCGCTATCCTCATCATAGGTTGTACGCGCCTGCTCCAGCTCGGATGCCACCCAGATGACATCGTCGCGCAGCACCTGCGCGTGTTCGAGCATATAGGAGCGCGCCACGAGACGTGAGCTTTCCACCATGGCGCGCGTCCGCTCGGAGAACCATTGGTCAAGCCCCTGATTGAGCGAGAACGAGGCCACAACGGCAACCAGCGCGGCCGGAATGGCGGCGACCAGCGCGAACATCGTCACCATGCGGATCTGCATGCCCGAGCCA
This sequence comes from Devosia sp. 2618, assembly GCF_040546815.1. Lineage (NCBI taxonomy): Bacteria > Pseudomonadati > Pseudomonadota > Alphaproteobacteria > Hyphomicrobiales > Devosiaceae > Devosia > Devosia sp. 2618. The sequence goes on along the minus strand of NZ_JBEPOO010000001.1, from coordinate 1,524,237 downwards.
GCCTGCCGTTGCACACGCGCTTGAATCAGCAGCACGGCCTCGGTGACGACCAGTGCGATCACCAGCAACACCAGAACGCCGGTGACGATCCAGATCACGGTCCAGACGGTGGTGGATGGCTCGATATTGGTCGTGCCCGACAGGATCAGGAACGAGAGTGACGACATCAGAACCGACGCGAAGACGACGATGAAGCCAAGAACGCGCAGCGGACGATTAACATGGACAGCCGAAAACAGCGATTTGGCTGGCTTGGCCGCATCACCTGTCATGCCCCGTGGGGTCTCTTCGTTGGCCGCAGTTAACTCAGTCATTAATGCCGGGAGGCACTCCATTTCCGCCACGTCTGCGGAGTCTGACGCAATTTGGCGGACCCTTCAAGATAATTGTTGCCAAAATGTGACACTGATCGCTGCCGCCTGCGGCGGGCAAACGCGCCAGTGGCGCGTTTTCAGGCGATCAGGCACGAAGAGCTATGCTCGCAGGGCAGCGAGGCGGCTGCGCCGCAAAAATGCTCCGGTGGAGCATTTTTAGACCCGGACGCCCGAAGAGCTATGCTCGCAGGGCCCAGATGTGCAGCGCGCACTCGCCTCACAACCTCCTAAAATTCCCCCACTAGACAACCCTCTCGGCTCCGGGCACACCAGCATTTACACCCTCATTTTCCGAGTCCTCCGTGTCATCCCCCGCTTCCGCCCGCGTCGAATCCGCCAGCCTCACAGGTATGGTTCTCGGCATCGGTGCCTATTCCCTGTTCTCCGCCCATGACGCCATGATCAAGGGCGTGATCATGGCCCTGCCCGCACCACAGATTCTGTTCGTGCGCGGCGTGGTCGTCATCGTGCTCTGCCTCGCCATCGGCCGCACCGGCATTATCGTCGATCTGTGGCGATCGAAAAACCGGACGCTGATCCTTGGGCGCGGGCTCATGACGCTGGCCGCCTGGGTGATGTATTACAGCTCCGGCCGCGAGCTGCAGTTGGCCGAAATGACGACGCTCTACTACGTGGCGCCGGTGATGACGACGGTGCTGGCCGTCATCTTCCTCAAGGAGCAGCTGACCCTCGCGCGCATCGGCGGCGCGGCCATCGGCTTTTTCGGCATTGTCGTGGCGGCAAATCCCACCGGGTTCACCATTGGCTGGCCGGTGATCATGGTCCTGAGCGCCGCCCTGTTCTGGGCCATCTCGATGATCCTGATGCGCACCATTTCCAAGAGCGACCGCACCATCGTGCAGGTCTTTGCGCAAAACCTGATCCACGTCGTGGTGATGGGCGGTTTCGCACTGCCATTCTGGCAGGGCATGGGCGTTCGGGAAGTCGTGCTCTGCGTCGCGGCAGGTCTCGTGGGCGGTATCGCCCAATTCATGCTGGTCGAAGCGGCGCGCTCAGTGCCCGCCAGCGTTTTGGGCACCGTCGAATATGGCGCGCTGATCTGGAGCTTTGTGTTCGGCTATCTGTTCTGGGGTGAGATGCCGGTCACCACCGTCTATATCGGTGCGTTCCTCGTCGTCGCCGCCGGCCTGACGCTCGCCTTGAGCGAGCATCGGAACCGGCGGGAAATCATCGACGCGCCCTAGTTGCGCCGACTGTGCTTGACGATCTCGATGCTGTGCGTGCGGATCTTCTTGCGCAGCGTATTGCGGTTGAGACCCAACAGGTCCGCCGCCTTGATCTGATTGCCGCCACAGGCATTGAGCGCCATGGCGATCAGTGGCGCTTCCACCCGGTCGATGACGCGCTGGTAGAGCCCCGCCGGCGGCAGGTTGGGCTCATATTCGCGCAGCAGCTGCCCGACATGGGTTTCCACGGCCATCGACACATCCACCGGACCGCTGGCGCCATTCGATGACGGGCGTTCGGTGATATTGAGCTCGTTCTGCACGATCTCGGCCGAAATGCTTTCATCGGCATAGAGCGCTGACAGACGCCGAACCAGGTTCTCCAGCTCGCGCACGTTGCCCGGCCAGGAGTAGTTCTGCATCAGCCGGATGGCTTCGGGCGAGATCGACTTGACCGGCTCGCCTTCGCGCTGCGCTGCCTTGAGGAAGTGCGTCGCCAGATCACCGACGTCGTCGACGCGCTCACGCAGGGGTGGCAGGCGGATCGGCACGACGTTGAGGCGGTAGTAGAGATCCTCGCGGAACAAACCCTGCCGGATCATCTGGCTGAGGTCCCGGTGCGTCGCGGCGACAATGCGCACATTGGTCTTGATCGAGGATCGCCCCCCAACCATCGTATATTCGCCTTCCTGCAACACGCGCAGCAGGCGGGTCTGGGCATCCATCGGCATGTCGCCGATTTCATCGAGGAACAGCGTGCCACCCTCTGCCTGCTCGAAGCGGCCCGACGACCGCGTATTGGCGCCGGTAAAGGCCCCCTTCTCATGCCCGAACAGCTCGGCCTCGATCAGGTCGCGCGGAATGGCGGCCATGTTGATGGCAACGAACGGCCCATTGCGGCGCTTGCCGAAGTCATGCAGCGCGCGCGCCACCAGTTCCTTGCCGGTGCCGCTCTCGCCGGTGATCATCACCGTAAGGTCGGTCTGCATCAGCCGCGCCAGCGCACGATAGATGTCCTGCATGGCGGTGGAACGACCCACTAACGGCATGGTCTCGCCCGGTTCTTCGGCACGCCGGTCCGCCGTGGTCGGCTTCTTCGCATCGGCCAAAGCCCGCGCCACAACTGACAGCACTTCAGTGATATCGAACGGCTTGGGCAGGTATTCGTAGGCACCGACTTCCGACGCCCTGATGGCCGTCATGAAGGTGTTCTGCGCACTCATCACGATCATCGGAAGATCGGGACGGAGCTTTTTGATCTTGGGCATCACTTCGAAGGCATTGCCATCGGGCATTGCCACGTCGGTGATGAGGATGTCGCCTTCCCCACGGCTGACCCAGTTCCACATGGTCGAGATATTGCCCGTCGGGCGCACCTCGTAGCCAGCGCGGGTTAGCGCCTGGTTGAGCACCATGCGGATTGCGGCATCGTCATCGGCGAGCAGGACAACATGGCTCATTGTGCCATTTCCTCTTCAATAGGTGCTTGGAAGGCCCCACTCGCGACGGGGAGGAGAATTCTGAAACGGGTGCGGCCGGGACGGCTATCGCAGTCGATAACGCCGCCATGGTCGCCCACGATCTTGGCCACCAGCGCCAGGCCAAGGCCCGAGCCATTGGTCTTGGTGGTGACGAACGGATCGAACAGGAATGGCAGGATATCGGGCGGAACGCCGGGGCCATTATCCTCAATGACAATCTCGAGCGGCAGCGAGATGCGCTCGGACACACCCATTACGCTGATGCGGATGCCGGGGCGGAAGGCGGTGTATAGCTTGATCTCGGGTTTCTGTGTGCGTTCAAGGGCTTCCGAGGCGTTCTTCACCAAATTTAGGAACACCTGAATGAGTTGGTCACGGTTGCCAAAGACCGGCGGCAGCGACGGATCGTATTCTTCCGAGAAGCCAATGCCGCGCGCTACACCGTTGCGCGCCAACAGCTTTACGCGGTCCAGCACGACGTGAATGTTGATCGGCTCACGCTCCAGCGGACGCTCGTCGCCGAACACTTCCACCCGGTCGATCAGATGGACGATGCGGTCGGTTTCTTCGCGGATCAACCGGGCCAGCGGGATTTCGTCGCTGCTGACCGTCTGTTCCAGCAGCTGAGCCGCCCCACGGATGCCAGATAGCGGGTTCTTGATCTCATGGGCCAGCATCGAGGCGAGGCCCGTCACCGAGCGCGCTGCGCCGCGCGACACCATCTGCCGATCGATCTTGTCGGCCATGGTGCGTTCCTGGATCAACAGGGCCACACGATCGTCGCTATCGGAAAGCGGGCTGGCGAAGACGTCGGCGACACGCTCATCGCCAAAGCGCGACGAGCCGATCCGGACGCGGTATTCGGTCATCGGCGCCTTGCGGATCGCCACGGTTTCAACCAGGCCGATAATGGGCGAGCCGAAGGCAATCAGGTCATCAAGACGCTGCCGGGTCAACACGCTCAGCGAAGCACCAAAGAAAGCCTCGGCGGCGTAGTTTACGAAGATGATCTGGCGGTTGTCGCCACAGATCAGGATCGGCTGCGGCAGGGCCTGCAGCACGGCTGTGGCCGGCACTTGGTCGATGGCGGCGGCAGACGCTTTCGCGCTCATGCGGCGGTCCTTTGTTCGCTGGAAAAGTGCACGGCGATCTGGCGAAGGACGTCGGCAGGAGTGTCGTTGTTGAGGAAGCCATTGCGCGTGGGCTTATCGAGCGCCACGCCCGCCGCTTCCATGTACCAGTCGAGATGCTTGCGCGCGGCCCGCAGGCCAACGGCAACGCCATACTCGATCAGCATGTCTTCGTAGTGCTCGCTGATCAGGGCAACCAGCGCGTCGCCGGTCGGCGCAGTGGGTCCTTGCTCACCATCCAGCCCTGCCCCGATCTGTCCGACCACCCAAGGTTGGCCATGCGCACCACGGCCGAGCATGACCGCAGCGGCGCCGGACTGCGCCAACGCCTTGCGGGCTGTCGCCAGGTCGATGATGTCGCCATTGACCACTACGGGCACATCCACGGCCTCAACGACCGCCCGCACCAGTTCCCAGCGCGCGGTACCCTTGTAGAACTGCTGGCGGGTGCGGCCGTGTACAGTAATCATCTTCACACCGGCATCGACTGCGCGGCGCGCCATGTCGGCGGCATTGAGGCTGTCATCGTCCCAGCCGAGCCGCATCTTGACGGTGACCGGCAGCGGCGTAGCACTGACCACGGCATCGACCAGCGACATGGCAAGGTCAGGCACGCGCATCAGCGCGGAGCCCGAATAGCCATTGGTGACGCGCTTGGCCGGGCAGCCGAAATTGATGTCGATGATATCGGCGCCCGCATCATGGGCAATCTTGGCGCCGCGAGTCATCCATTCGGCTTCGCAGCCGGCCAGTTGCACCATATGCGGCAAAAAGCCCGGCCTGCCCAATTTGC